>JBEKFK010000043.1:0-12759 GCA_050013375.1 Nitrososphaerales archaeon
CCGAGGACCGCCAGCAGGTAGAACCACGCGAAGAGGAAAGACTCGCCCAGCTGGTACGGCAAGTTGGCTCCGAAGTAGTAGAGCCCGTTGAGGACGGCTATCGCCAGGTAGGCCAGCAGGATGACGGTCGCGGCTCCGAAGGCTGCGAGGAACTTCCCTACGTACATAGAAGACCTCCTCACCGGGTTGGGGATTGTGAAGTAACCAGTCTTGTTCTGGAACTCTCCCGCAATCGCGTCGCCTCCCATGAATACGCCTGAGAGCACGACAAGGAACGAGGAGAACGAGCCCCACCACGAGGAGTAGAAGTCGAGGGTGTTGTCGAGCAGGCCCTTCGGTCTGAAGTGCGCGACTAGGAAGGTCAGGAGGACGCTGATGATCAGGACGATTATGAGAAGGATTGCGAACCTGCGGGCACGGATGTAGTCGAGCAGTGTGTACTTCATAGTCACGAAGACCTGCGTCATGCTGCTCGGTACGATGTTCGCTGACTTTGTCTCTTGGTCGGCCATTTCAGATCACAAGGTTGCCTGTATCAAGTTCAGATACGTGTCCTCGAGGGCGGAGCCGGTCGGCTTGTAGGTGACTACGCCGATGTTCAACTTGACCAGGTCTGAGAGGATGCTCTGCTGGACGTCCAAGCCTCCGCTGAACTTGATTCTCAGGTTCTTGTCGTCGACCCGGTCGGCCGAGACCACGCCTGAGAGACGGGCTATCGAACTGGGTATCAGCGCCGCGTCTATCGGCCGGATGAGCCCGACCTCGACCACGTTCTGGTCGCCAGAGAACTTGGCTGTCACGTTAGAGAGGGTGTCGTAGACCAGCAGCTTTCCGTGGTCTATCATGGCGACCTCGTCGCAGACCTCGGAGACCTCGCTGAGGATGTGCGAGCTCATGAAGATCAGTCTCTTCTTGTCCTTCAGGGACTTTACGATGCTCCTAACCTCGCTCATGCCCCTTGGGTCGAGACCGGTGCTCGGCTCGTCGAGAAGCAGGATCGTCGGGTCGCTGAGGAGCGAGGACGCGATGTCTATCCTCTGCTTCATCCCCTTGGAGAACTTGCCGACGCGCTTGTCGATCCAGTCCTCCATCCTGACCTCGGCGACCGCCTCTTCTATCTTCTTCTTCCGCTCGGCCTTCGGGACCCCGCGGATCTCCGCGATCATGGTGAGCGCCTCCCGTGGGGTAAGAGAGGGATAGATCTCGGGCGTCTCGATGAGCGTACCGACCGATGCGAGGGCCGCTTTCTTGTGGGTGTGGACGTTCTCGCCGTTGATGAATGCCTGGCCGGAGGAGGGCCTGATCAGGTCTGTGAGCATCTTCAGGGTCGTGGTCTTTCCGGCACCGTTCGGTCCGAGGAAGCCGACGCACTTTGCGCCCTCGATCTTGAGGTTGAGGTTGGCGACTGCCGTAAACGAGCCGTAGACCTTCGAAAGGTTGACGATGTTGATTGAAGGATTTGTCATCGAACTCGATCCCCGACTATTGGCCGATTCCGAGGGTGTTCCCGATGCCGGCGACGAGGATCTTGTCTCCCTCCTTTGTCCTTTCGTCGATGATGTGCCTGACCATGGCGACCGACTTGTCCACCGCGTCGGCCAGCTCCTTCCTCATGGCCGTAAGTGTCTCGACGTCGCCCTGCTTGATCAGGACGGCATAGACTGGGATGTGGTGCCTCGCGGAGATCTCCTCGATATCGAACTTCTCGACCCCGAGCCCTCCGATCGCAGCGCCGACTCCCTGCGCGATCTCACCGCTCTGCTCTCCCTCGAACTTCTGGGCGGCATCGACCATCACTATCAGGTTGAGCGGGACAGACATCTCCTCTACGAGCCGCTTCAGGCCGACGTGCGGTTCGCCGACATATCCCATCGGGCCCTCGGCCTTCATGACGTAGACCGTCCTCCCGTTGTACTCGGTCTTGGCCATGATCGTGTCCTTGGCTATCCTCTGGGTGGGTGCTCCGTTGATCAGCCTGGAGGCGAGCAGCGGCCCGACTCCGTCCCCGATGGGCTGTGCCATCTTGAACGTCTCCGTTGCCTTGGAGAGCGCCCCGGCCATCTCCATTATCTGGGGGAGCACCATCTGGAGCTGGAATATCGCGATGAACGAGTTCGTCTTCTTGCTCGAGAGGTAGTAGTGCCTGACCACCTTGTGGATGATGTTCAGGGTGCTGGATATCTCGACGAGGTTCGAGGCGACCGATATCTGTACAGGGTCAGTCGTCCCGAGAAGGGCCTGGACCTCGGACCTCACCCTCTCTTCTCCGGTCTTGGTGATGTGCTCGAGCTTGTTCACCAGGCCGGCGGGGTCCATGCTGACCGGTGGTATCGTCACGTACTCCAGGAACTGGGTAAGCCGGGCAGAGACCTCCTGGCTGTTCTTGGTGATTCCGAGGAAGTAATCCATCGTCTGCTTCACGGACGAGTCCTTCATCACGACGAGCTTCTTCAGGGACCTTGTGACGCTCGTCTCGGCCACGTAGAACTGGATCCTCTGGCCGTACATCATGAAGACGAAGAAGAACCCGTAGGTGATGAACGTGACCACAGTGCTCAGGCTGACGCCTGGAAAAAGGCTAGAAACAGTACTGGACAAGTGGAGGCTCTTCGGATTTGGGAAATCTCTGGCTATTTAACGATATTGATACCGATATAGTACTTGCCCCAGCCCATGGTACGGTATTGCACCCCGTGTGTGCGCCACAGATCGGTGCGGCGGCTACTTCAGCGGCACGTACAGGCTCGAACGGCTTGCGCCGATACCGGGGGTCCCGTGCACCACCTTCTTGTTGGTGATCACGTACTCGCCGAGATAATGGCCGATCATGTCCGGCTTTATCTCCAGGGCCACGAACTCCTTCCCGCTGTGGACGCTTATCTTCGCTCCAACCATGACCGGGAGGATTATCATGTCCCTCGCGTGCGTCTTTATCGGGCTCTCGAGTTTACCGTCCTTCTGGGCGCGGATGTCCTCCAGCAGCTTCCTCTTGTCGTCCGAGATTCCCCTGTTTAGGGATCGCCTTGCCCTGGACGGCAGGAGCTGAAGAATGGCCTCGGTGGACATTGAGTTCAGCTGGTCCAGCGAGTAGCCGCGGTACCTGAACTCCTTCGGCACTTATCTTTCTACCTCCGTGGAAGCCCTCGCCAAGCGTTTCCTGCCGGTCTTGCGGGGGGCTATAAGCCCTACCTTCCTTCCCGGAGGAGCGTTCCTCGAAGTGCTGGTGGACTTGCCGGGGTGCTGGTGCCTGCCTCCACCGAACGGGTGGTAGACGACCGCCATGGCGATCCCTCTCATCCTCGGATAGGGTCGACCGGACGCCTGCATCGCATGGAACCTCGGACCCGCTCGCATGAACGGCTTCTCGAGTCTTCCCCCGCCTGCTATCTCTCCTACCGTTGCCCTGCACATCTCGTCGACGAGTATGCTCTTCCCCGATGGCAGCCTGAGTATGGCCTTTCCGTTGGCCTTTGAGAACAACACTGCTGAACCTCCGGATGCCCTGACAAGCTTTCCCCCGTCGCCGACCCTCAGCTCGATGTTTGAGATCCTCGTTCCTTCCGGGATCGTCTGGAGCGGGAGGATGTTCCCCGTGGAGGCGGGTGCCTGAGTACCGAGCGAGATCTGGTTCCCGACCGTCAGCCCGCTCACCGCTGGGATGTACGCATAGCTGCCCGTGCCGTACTCGAGCTGGGCGAGCGGCGCCGTCCGGCCCCTCTCGTCCAGTATCGCCTTGACCAGGAGCTTCTGCACGCCCACGGTCGGAAGGTTAGGATACCTGACAGGCGCGATCTTGCCCTTGTGAGGGACGCGCCACTGTATGCCCCCCTTACCCCGCCTTCGCTGTAGAATTCGCTTACCCAATTTGTTACACTAATCCCAGTTTGGTCGCGAGCGTCGCTGCGGAGCTCTCCTCCGTCAGCCGCACGAAGGCCTTCTTCCCGGTCAGTGTCCTGGTGGTGTTTACCGCCCTTACCTTGACCTCGTAGAGGGCCTCGACCGCGGCCGCGACCTGTTTCTTCGATGCCGAGTCCAGCACGATGAAGCAGAGCTTGTTCTCTCTCTCGATCTGCTCGAAGGTCCTTTCCGTGAGGTAGGGCCTCAGGACTATCTTCTGAGCGTCTTCAAGCCTCAAGTTTCATTTCAACTCCCTTGGTCCTGGCGCGCAGCACTTCAAGCGACGATTCTGTCCAGAATGTGAGCCTCCCCGCGACGCCCGCTGGCGCCAAGTTGAGTATGCTGAGGCTGTCCACCGTTACCACCTTGGCTCCGGGAATCGCCTCGGCGGCCCTGCCCACTCCCCTGTCGTTTGTGACCACGACCAGAGGACCTATCGGCTCCTTGTAGGCCCGTCCGCGCATCCTCGGTTTGCCAGACCTCCTCTTGACGCCGCCATAGAGGCGCTTCAGCTCGTCGGAGAGCCCGACCTTCTCGAAGAAGGAGTGGAGCTCCGAGGTCTTGGAGACGCTCTCTATGTCGTCGGTTACCACCAGCGGGAAAGCGAGGGTGCCGACCTTGTGACCCCTCCACGCGACTGCGTTCGCGTCCGCCGTGAACGCTATTGCGGTCTCCAGCGCCAGCTTCTTCTCCTTCTTGTTAATCTTGTTGTAGATTACCTTCTCTGACTTTGGAGGGTGAGGGAGCCTTCCGCCGACAACGCTCGCAACGCCTGCTGCCTGCCCCGCCCTGCGGCTGCGCTCGCCCTTGACCCTCGGGATCCTCGAGATTCCGCGCCCCGTAGGCGGCCACCCGCTCTCGGCGCTGGTCTTCTCGCCGGCTTCCGGGTCTCTTCCGTAGGCCTGGAGCCCGTGTGATCTCACTATCCAGAAAGCCCTGATTATGATGTCCGGTCGCAGGGGTCTCGAGAACACGTCGGGGACGGCGACCTCTTTGGTAGGCTTTCCTTCCAAATCGAGGATGCTGGTCATGGCGCTCAAATCCCTGTTCTGGTGCTAAGCTCGATGAGCTGCACCGGTGTAGTCTTGCCTTTGACCGCCCGGACGGGGTGCCTGACGACGACGACCCTCTTCGGTGTCCCTGGGACCGAACCGCGCAGGAGCGCGTAGTCGGTCTTCACTTCGCCGAAGTGCATGAACCCGCCCTTCTGTGCAATCGGGGTATCCTTCGGGTTGGAGATGGTGATGATCCTCTTCCCGGTCTCGGTCCTCTGGTGGAATCCGTGCTGCCCGGCCCTGGCCACCGTGTACATGACGGCCGCCGGGTGCCAGGGTCCGATCACTCCGACCGCCCTGACGCTCTTCCTCGACTTGTGCTGCTTCCGCTTGATCCCCATTCTGGTGACCGGGCCCTCGAATCCCTGGCCCTTGGTTATCCCTATCACGTCGACGTAGGATCCCGCCTTGAATACGTCAGCGAACTTCACCCCCTTTCCGAGCAGCTTGGTCACGTAGTCCAGCTGCGCCTGGATGTCGCCGCCGCCGACGCCGACCTCGAAGACTATCGGGTTCTTCTGAGAGAGTCCCGCGTCCCGCGGAACTATCGAGACTAGCGCGGCTATCCTCACCACACCCCCGAGCTTGCTCTTCCAGGCCTCGGCGAACTTCTCTGGCTCGATGGAGCTCTTGAGCGTGAGACCCTTGGGCAGGCTCTTCGAATAGACCTCACCGATGGCCTTCTCGGCCCCGTTCTCGCGCGAGTAGAGCCTGAGGCCCACTACTGCCGTCTCCGGGACCGCCAGGATGCTCGTGGGGTTGAACAGAGGCTTCCCGAAGTTCGGGGTCTTCTCCCTGTCGTCCAGGGTGATGCTGTGCATGGTCCCTACCTTCACGGCGGGGAACCCGAGTAAGGTCGGAGAAGCGGCAGCGATCTTAGGCCAGGTGTGGACGGTCGGGACGAAGCTCCCGGCGCGTGCCCTGGGTCTGAAGGCAAGACTTCCTCTCCTTGGTGCGCTATGTTTACGGTGGCCCAAGCTAAAACACTGTGGAGTTTACCCCGATTTTCCATTAGCCTTTAAACTTTCGTGTTTTGCGAGGCGTTCAGGACCTCGAGCAGGTAGAGCGCAGAGGCGATTGCCTCCTCCGTCCTCACCGTCACGACGTGTTGCTCCGGGTAGAGGTTCACGACGAAACCGACACGCTTCCGGAGGTCGCGGGACATGTCGAAGAGGCCTCGGGAGGGTGAACCGAAGAGCAGCATGGTGCTCGCCGAAGCTCTAACGCGCCCGCCAAGTTCGGCGAGGCAAGTCTCGAGGGGGTCGCCGAGGCGCGAGGTGGCGATCTTGAGCCCGAATCGGGGATCGGTCAGGAGTTCCTCCAAACCCCTCTCCTCGACGTAGTACCCCCAGTACTCCCCAGTATGCGACCTGTTGGCGGGGACACCCTGTAGAGGCGTGGTGGAGGTTATCTTGACGGTGAGCCTCTTCCTAGCGGTGACCCTCTGGCTCAGCGCGAGCGGCATCTCCAGGCCAACGTCGACTGTGACCCCGTCGTCGAGGACCGCCCCCTCCCTGAACTCGCCGGTACGAAGGCTCGTGACGGCGACCTTCGGCTTGTGAGAGGGTATCCTCAGAGGAGGAAGCAGGCCTGCGTACTTCAGCGACTCGTCAAGCGGGAAGAGCCTCTTCCTCAGGTACTGGGGCGTCTCTAGATACTCGAGGACACGCCTGATGAGAGGCGCCTCCCCTCCTCCGCGGGGGTCGTGGAAGACCTGGACCGAGTCAACGCCGAAGATGGAGCAGGCTCTGGCGAGCTGGCCGAGCTTCACGGTCTTCTCCCTGAGCGAGTCGTGTTCCTCGAGAACGGTGTCGGGGAAGGCGACGGTGATCCGCTTACCCCTTAGTGTCATTGATTATTGTCGCTCCAAGCAAACCTCTTCTGCTTCGGTTCTCTCCACCCAAAAGCACCTTTAACTATCTTGCCTCCCGACGACGGCTCCCGACCATGTCGGAGAGGGAGAAGATTGAGTACGAACTTCGCGGGAAGACGCTTACGATTTACCTCTACATGCTCAAGCAGGGCAAGCCGGTCGGCGTAAGGGAGGTCCAGCGCGACCTCAGGCTCTCGAGCCCGAGCGTCGCATTCCACCACCTGGACAAGCTTGTGCGACTCGGTGTGGTCGAGCAGGACCAGCTCGGCAACTATGTGATCCTGAAGAAGGTGGACCCCGGAATACTGCAGGCATTCGTGAACGTGGGCAAGTTCAGCCTCCCCAGGGTCGGGTTCTATGCGGTCTTCTTCACGACCATCGCGGTCGCCTACGCCGTCTCTAACCTGAAGTTCCTCGACGTCTACGCGCTAATCGGGACCTTCGGCGCGGCCGCGGTCTTCTGGTACGAGTTGTCCAGGATCTGGAGGAGGAGGCCCTTCTAGATGATGGGATCGGAGAGCACCCCGGCGAAGGGAATCTCATGAACATGGGGGGCCCACTCTTCGGGGCCGTCTCCGGGCTCCTGCTGGCAGTCATCTTAGTAGCAGGCGTGAGCATCGCCGGAGGGGGGTCGCTGCACCTCGACCTGGCCGGGACGGCCGGGAACGGTCTAGGCTCGAACGGAGCGTCTGCCCTGAGCGGCGCCTCCGGCGGGTCGGCGGTCGCCCCCCAGACATCGGTCGGGACGACCCAAGCCTCATCGGCGAGATCGGGTGCCTCGCCCATCTCTTCCCTCAACGGCCTTACAAGCCAGAGCGGAGGGTCGGTGGCGCTGCTGCTCTTCCCTGTCGCGCTGGGCGCGTTCCTGGGTGCGCTCTTCTACCTGGCGTACAACCGCAGAATCGATATCGAGTGACGGCTACCCGGTGACCACGGTCTGCGACTGCTCTCTCAGGTACGAGAGCAGATAGTTGGGCCCCCCGATTCCCTTCCCCGTCGCTCCGCTCGCGTTCCACCCGACGAAGGTCTGAGCGCCAGGCCAGGCCCCCGTCGTCGCCCCGCCCTTCCGGTTGGCGTAGACGACCCCGAACTGAATCTCGTCGAGGAATCTCTTGATCTCGGACTTGTCCTCGCTGAAGATTCCTGCGGTGAGCCCGTAGTCGGTATCGTTGGCCTTCTCGAGGGCCTCGTCTAGGGTCTTGAACTCGTCGACTACCATGAATGGGACGAAGAGCTCTTCCCGGAAGAGCCGGTGTCCGCTCGGCAGGTCAATCGCCACCGTGGGCTCGACATAGTACCCCTTGCTGAAGAGGCCCTTGTCCAGGACGCTCCCTCCGAAGAAGATCTTCCCCTTCTTCTCAGCGCTCTTTACCGCATCCTCGAAAGTCTCAACGGCTGCGCTGTTGATCACCGGCCCCATGAACGCGTCCCGGGCGCGAGGGTCCATCACCTTCACATCCTTCAGGCGGCTCTTGAGGGCTGCCAGGAAGGGTTTCCTTATCGAGCGGTGAACGTAAACCCTGGACGCTGCGCTGCACTTCTGGCCGCTGTAGCCGTAGGCCGCGCGCACGACTCCCTCGACAGCCTTCTTCAGGTCTGCCTTCTCGGTGATGATGACGGGGTTCTTGCTTCCCAGTTCCATGACCACCGGCTTCACGCACGACCCCTTCTCGAACTCGCGGAAGAGCCTCATGCCTACGTCCATCGACCCTGTGAACGCCAGCCCAGCCACATGTCGGTTCTTGGTGAACTCCTCCTCGTAGTTCGCCCCGGGGCCCGTGACGAAGTTCACTGCGCCGGCGGGGACTCCCGCGTCCCTGTAGACGCGGTAGAGCATCAGCCCGGTGAGGGGGGCGGCGCTCGTGGGCTTGAGGATCACTGTGTTGCCGGTTATCAGGGCCCCGCTCGCCATCCCGTTCGCGAGCATGAATGGGAAGTTGAACGGCGATATCACGGGCCACACTCCGTATGGCTTCATGACCATCGTGCAGTCTTCGCCGGGGCCTCCTGGACCCATCTTCTTGATGTAGCCCCCGTTCTCCTCCATCGACTTTGCGAAGACGCGGATTGCGTCGACGGCCTCCCACACCTCCGCGAGTGCCTCGGTCCGGTTCTTGCCTACCTCGTAGCTGATTATCGCGGCGATCTCGAACTTCCTCTCGTCCATGAGCTCCGCGGTCGTTAGGAGGATCTTGACGCGCTCCTTCCACGACAGCCTGCTCCAGGCGGGGAAGGCCTTGCGCGCCGCACTGACGGCTGCCTTGGCGTGCTTCCGGTTGCCGACCGGGAAGTGTCCGACCACAATGGAGGTATCGATGGGGCTCCTGACCGCGAACTCCCCGTCCTTCGAGACGACCGTCTCGTCTCCAATGTACATCCGGTAGTGTTTGCCGAGGGATTTGGACAGCTTCTTGATCGCGGCTTCGTACTTCGGATGGATGCTCTCGTCAGCGAACAGAGTGACGTAGGTTATCTTTGGAGCTTGTGCGGGCACGGACATTTCGGCCCCCCTCAGGCTAATTAACCGTTGCCAAGTCGGGCGGTCAGGCCGATGTTCCCGGGAGAGGCACGGGACCCTCATGGAGGTCCACCTCGAAGACTCTCGAGAAGCTCCTTGCGACCTCCCCCTTCACCGAGCCCATGTCCACCCTGCGGCCAGTGAGCAGCTCCATCGAGGTCATGGTCTCGGGGTCGAGCCCGCACGGCCTGATCAACTGGAAGTATCTCATGTCCGTGTTGACGTTGATGGCGAACCCGTGGTAGGTCACCCAGTTCGTCACGGCCACCCCTATCGACGCGAGCTTCTTCTCTCCCACCCAGACCCCGGTATGCTTCTCCTTCCGCCCTGCCTCGATCGAGAAGGCCGCGGACGCCTGGATGAGCACCTCCTCCAGAGACCTGACGAAACCCCGGACGTCCGGCACGTCCATCTTGGTGATGGGGTAGCCGACGAGCTGCCCGGGGCCGTGGTAAGTGGCGTCCCCTCCCCGCTCGACCTGGAAGACAGGCACTTCGAGGGGTTTGAAGTTCTCCGGAGAGGTCTTCCTCCCCAGGGTGATGACGTTCTCGTGCTCGACCAGGATAAGCGTGTCCGGCACCTCCCCCTTCGACCTCGCCTCGACGAGCCGCCTCTGGAGCGCCCAGACCTCAGGATACGGCCTCGTCCCGAGGTCGAGCAGGGAGACGCTCATAGTCTCAGCTGGTGAATCGGCCTGCCGACCGCGGACTCGGCCGCCTCCATGATCGCCTCCGGCAGCGTTGGGTGAGGGTGGATCGTCAGCGCCAGGTCCTCGGTCGTCGCGCCCATCTCTATGGCGAGAGCGGCCTCGCCGATGAGATCCGAAGCCTCGGGTCCTACTATCTGCACCCCTAGGACGACGCGGGTGGTAGCGTCAGAGATTATCCTGACGAACCCCTCCGTCTCTCCAGCGGCGATGGCCCTCCCGAGGGCCGAGAACGGGAACCGCGACCGTTTGACCTGATACCCGGCCTCCAAAGCCTGCTTCTCGGTGAGGCCGGCACCGGAGATCTCGGGATCGGTGAATATCGCCCCAGGGATGGCCGTCCACTCCGCTCCCGTCGGCAGGCCGGAGGCCGATGCGGCAGCCACTATCCCCTCCTTCTGCGCCTTGTGGGCGAGGAGCGGCATGCCGCGGACATCGCCTATGGCGAAGATGTTCCTGACGTTCGTCCGCATCTGCTGGTCGCTCTTGATGTACCCCTTCGGGTCGACCTCGACGCCGATCTTGTCCAGGTTGAGGTTGCGCGTGACGGGGCGCCTCCCCACGCTTACCAGGACGATGTCCGTCTCGACCACGACCTCTCCCTGCGGGGTCTCGACCTTGGCGCGCGCGCCCTCGCCGGTCCTCTCGACCGAGAGCACCTTCGACTTCAGGTGAATGGCCGCTCCCCTCCGCTCGAGGCCCTTCTGGACGTACCTCACGAGGTCGGCCTCGGTCCCGGGGAGCAGCTGGTCCATGAGCTCGACTACTGTGATCTGGCTCCCCAGTCGCTGGTACATCCCAGCTATCTCGAGCCCGATGTACCCTCCTCCCACGATCAGCATTCTCTTCGGGAGCCTGTCGAGCTCGAGCGCCTCCCTCGAGCTCACGACGGTCTTGCCGTCGAATTGCAGCCCGGGCAGCGAGATCGAGCTCGAACCCGTGGCGATGACGACGTTCTTGGTCGAGATCTCATCTGTGCCGCCCTCTGTCTTGACCACGACCTTGTTTGGGTCGATGAGCTCGGCCTCCCCCTTGACCACCTCCACCTTGTAGCCCTGGCAGAGCGTGGCCACCCCCGTCTCCAGGCTCCGCACGACCCCCGCCTTCCAGGCCTGCAGCGCGGTGAAGTCGATGCTGATGTTCTCGGCGTGTATCCCGAACTTCGCCCCTTCACGGACCTTGTCGTACGCCTTGGCGACCGAGATGATGGATTTCGAAGGGATGCAGCCCGCGATGAGGCACTCGCCGCCGAGCCTCGCCTTCTCGACGAGGACAGTCTTGAGGCCCAACTGCGACGCGCGGATTGCGCAGACGTACCCGCCCGGCCCTCCACCGATGACTACTAGGTCTACCTCTCTCAACTGGCGATTCTGATTTCCGGCGGCGCCCTATTCTCCTTAAACCTTGCTCAGGCGCCGGCGAGGCTCATCGCACGTAGGAGAGCCAGGGCTTGTACTTGTCGATCCTGCCGTGGATGGCGTCGAGATAGACCTTCTGAATCATCTTCGTCACCGGGTAGTTGCCGTCCCCGATCATCCTCCCGTCGACCTCCCTTATCGGGGTGACGTTAGCCGCGGTGCCGGTGAAGAAGAGCTCGTCCGCGGTGTAGAGCTCGTCCTTGGTGAAGTCCCTCTCGTGCACCTCAATCCCGTTGTCCCGCGCTATCTGGATGACGGACGCCCGTGTCACGCCTCCGAGTATGCCCGACTGCATGGTCGGGGTGTACACGACGCCGTTCCTCACCCTGAAGATGTTCTCGCCCGAGCCCTCGGCGACGTGCCCGTCCAGGGTCAGGAGTATGGCCTCGTCGTATCCGGCCGCGAGCGCGTCGGTCTTGGCTAGTATCGAGTTGGCGTAGTTCGCGGAGCACTTTGCCTGAGGCGGGAGGATCCGTGAGTCTATCCTGGCCCAGCTCGAGACGCCGCACCTTATGCCCTTCTCCATGCCCTCATCCCCGAGGTACGCCCCCCACTCCCAGCAGGCGACCGCGCCGATGACCTTGTTCTTCAGCGGGTTGACGCCCATCTCGCCGAAGGAGCTGAACACGATCGGACGGACGTAGCATGCCTGCAGGCCGTTCTCCTTCACGAGGTCCAGGCACGCGCTGACGAGTTGCTCCTTGGTGTAGGGTAGGGTCATCCTGTAGACCTTGGCGCCGTCGAAGAGCCGGTCGACGTGCTCCCTAAGCCTGAATATGGCTGGACCGTCGGCGGTGTCGTTGCAGCGGATGCCTTCGAAGATGGAATAGCCGTAGTGAAGAGCGTGGGTTAGCACGTGAATCTTGGCATCGTCCCAGGGGACGAACTTCCCGTCGAACCAGATCGTCTTGGTCGGTTGCATCGAGTTAACGCCTTGTTCTCCCGTTCCGAGGCTATTTAATTCTCGCTCAGGCCTGCAGGTGTCTGACTATGGCGGTTCCGAACTCCGACGTGGAGCAGCTCCCCCCAAGGTCCTTGGTCTTCAGCCCGCCTTCGAGCGCGAGGTTGACCGCCGACCGGATTGCAGACGCGCCCCCCGTGCAGGCAGCGTCGCCGCGGGTCTTCGAGAGCCATTCGAGCATCATCGCGCACGTGAGGAGCATCGCTACGGGGTTGGCGAGTCCCTTGCCCGCGATGTCGGGCGCGGCTCCGTGGACGGGCTCGAAGATGGCCGAGGACTCCCCGATGTTGGCAGAGGGCGCGACCCCGAGCCCGCCTACGAGCTGGGCGGC
>JBEKFK010000044.1:0-12734 GCA_050013375.1 Nitrososphaerales archaeon
CGATGTACGCGTTCCCGTCGACGTCCGTTATCTTCGAGCCGCGGCCGCTGGCCATGAAGATAGGAGAGCCGCCGACCGCCTTGAATGCCCTCACCGGGCTGCTGACGCCGCCGACCATCACGTGCCCCGCTCTCTCGTAGAACCGCTTGGAAAGAGTTGTCTTCATACTGGTCGCCTAGCCCACCAACGCCAGCATTCGCTTCGGATCCACACGCCGGCACGTGAAGATAGGGGTCTCGAGCTGCGTGTACATGCTCGAGTCGGAGCCCCTCAGCTCTTCCACCAGGGCGAGGAACTCTGCTGGATCGTCTCCCTCGAAGGCGAGCACGAACTCCTGGTCGTCGAGACCGAACGAGTATCCCGTGTTAATCTTGATGCGAGGGTACTTGTGACCCACCTTGAAGTGATCGGCCATCATCCTCTGTCTCTCGACGAAGGGGAGCTTGTACCACTCCCTCTTCTTCACGAAGGGATAGACGAAGACGAATTTCGAGCCGGATGGCCCCTCGTCCCCCGAGCCCTCCTGGCCGGGGTGGATGTGGGAACCCAGGTAGTGCGAGCGTCTGGTCATGGTGAGATAGGAGTAGGGGGTCTCGAGGTACCTCCCGAGTTTGGTGAGGAGGAGACCGGAGACGAGATCCTGGAATGGGTCGATGCTTGCCGAGTTTGCGAGGATCATAAAGTCGACGTCCCCCCTGAAACCGACCAGCGAGAAGTAGGAGAGGTCTACGGGCGCCTGGTGCTTCAGCACTTCGAGGAACTCTAACCTCCCTTCCACTCTGGCCGCGGAGTCGAGGAACCGCCACTCGCGGGCTACCTTGAAGAAGGTGTACTTGAGGTAACGGTTGACGACCGGTGCCTTTGCAGATTCGCCTGCGGACTTCTCTTCCATCTAGGTCGCCTCCCCTAGCCAGTTCGCGGCCTGCTCGGCGAAGTAGGTGATTATGATGTCGGCTCCCGCCCTCCTGATGGAGGTCAGAACCTCCATCGCGGCCCTCCTCTCGTCCAGCCATCCGTTCAGGCTGGCCGCCTTTATCATAGAGTACTCGCCGCTGACGCTGTACGCTGCTATCGGCATCTCGAACTTGGCCCTGGCCCTTGCGATGACGTCGAGGTACGCCAGAGCGGGCTTCACCATTATCATGTCGGCTCCTTCGCTGACGTCTTCCTCTATCTCTCGCATCGCCTCCCTCGAGTTCGCGCCGTTCATCTGGTAGGACCTCCTGTCACCGAAGGAGGGGGTCGATCCCGCGGCCTCCCGGAATGGCCCGTAGAAGGACGAGGCGAACTTGGCGGAGTATCCCATCACCAGCGTCTCAGACAAGTTGGAATCGTCCAGGGCAGACCGGATCGCGGCGACCTGCCGGTCCATCATCGCGCTCGGGGCCACTATCTCGGCTCCGGCCGATGCATACTCCACAGCAGCCTTAGCGAGCAACGGTAGCGTCTTGTCGTTGTCGACCTCCCCACCAGTCAGGACTCCGCAGTGCCCGTGTGAGGTGTACTCGCAGAGGCAGACATCCGCCGCGACTGCCATCGAAGGGAGGCGCCTCTTGATCTCCGTGATTGCTTTCGGGACCAGCCCGACGTTGGAGTACGCTTGGGTCCCAAGCTCGTCCTTTGACTCTGGTATCCCGAACAGGAGGACAGTGCGGATGCCAGCCTCCCAGAGACGATTGACATAACCCCCCAGCTGGTCCACCGAGTACCGGTTGACGCCGGGCATCGCCGCTATCGGCTCCACTACCTTCTCCCCATACCTGACGAAGATTGGGGCGACCAGTCTCGAGGCCTGGAGGTCGGTCTCAGTTGCCAGCCGCCTGATGGTGTCCGACCGCCGCAGCCGCCTCAGCCGGACGCCTTGGTTCTTCTTCTCAATCAACGCTATTCATCCCCTCTATCTCCTCGATGAGCGAATCGAAGGTCTGGACCTGTGGCGTGACGATGTTCTTGAAGCCATGCTCCCTGGCGGCGTTCGCCGTGACGGGCCCGATGCACGCCACCCTCAGAGCCCTGTAGGAATCGAGCTCGCTCGCGGTAGACTTCAGGCAGAACCCCGCTACCGATGACGGGCTTGCGAAAACGATGATGTCGGCCCCGTCTAGGCTGACCTTCTCGGTCGCTCCGTACTCTGTCCTGTAGATAGTGAACTCCGTCACTCCGAAGCCCCTTGTCCTCAGCGTCTCGGACAACGCAGGGTCTGCGATGTCGGCCCTGAGAACCAACACCCTCTTCCCGCGGGTGAGGGGCAGTTCTTCGGCCAGCTTGTGTGTGAGGTAGACGGAGGGCGTGAAGGCGCCGACCACCCCCAATCTGGAGAGCGCCCCCGCGGTCCCCTTGCCGACTGCAGCGAAGCTAGGCGGCACGCTGCGTGGCATCTCGATCGAAAGCTCCTCAATCCGCCGGGCAAAGAACTCAACCCCGGTTACCGATGTGAAGACGACCCAGTCGTACGACCCGAGGACCTTCAGGCTTGCATCGACGCCCGACCAGCTCTCCGGGGGTAAGAAGGATATCGTGTCCACAGCGATGGGGTTGAACCCGCGCCGCCTCAGGTCGGCAGCGAGCTCGTCGTTACCCTTCTTCGAGCGCGTGATCACCACATTCTGGATCCGCGTCGGCCCGGCGGTCACGACAGTATCCCCCTGAGTATCTTCTCCCCTCCTTGCTCGAGCATCTCCTCCCCGAGCTTCCTTCCAAGCGCCCCGGCGTCGTCAGCGGTGGATGACAGCGTCCTCCTCAGTAGCTCTTTCCCGTCGGGCGATGCGATCATGCCCGATACCGTCAGCGAGCCGGCCACAACTCGCGCGAAGGCTCCGACCGGCACGAAGCAGTCTCCCCCCACCCTCCTCGCGAATGCCCGTTCACAATCGGACTCGGTCCTGGTCTTCCCGTCGTCTATCTTTGAGATTATCATGCCCGTATCTTGATCGCCTTCTCTCACTTCAACGGCCAGTGTCGCCTGGCCGACCGCCGGGACCATCTCCTCGGTCGAGAAGAACTGCGACACCCTCCGGGACTCGGCGATCCTCTCAACTCCCGCCGCCGCAAGCACGACCGCGTCCAGCCCAAGCCGGTTCATCCGCTCTATCCTGGACTCGACGTTCCCGTGAAGGTCTACGATGTTCAGGTTAGGCCTCAGGTTCAGGAGCTGGGCCTTCCTCCGCAGGCTGCTCGTGCCAACCGCCGCGCCCTCCCGAAGGTTCGACAGCGCCGCTCCGTGTTCAGAGACGAGCACGTCGCGGGGGTCGCCGCGTGGGGGCGTCGCAGCAATCTTCAGTCCGTCCTTTGGCTCAACCGACACATCCTTCATGCTGTGGACGGCCGCATCCACTTTGCCGCTCAGGAGGAGGGATTGAATGTCACCCGTGAAGGCGGTCTTCCCGTCGACGGCTCTACGCCTCTCAGGCGGGAGCCTGTCGCCTGCGGTCGTGATCGGGACGACCTCGACCTCCAGCCCAGGCACTCGCCGCAAGAGCATCTCGACCACCATCTGAGTCTGTGCCCTGGAGAGCTTGCTTCCCCGGGCCCCAATTCTCAGCCGCCCCAAGTCATTTGCTCGCCTCTGGGCAGAACAAGGTCTCGAGCATGCGCAGCCTCTCGGCCTGGCTTATCTCACCGCCGGGCTGCTTTGCAAATGCCGTGTGTGGGGCGAGCAGCTTTCCGACGATGCTCTTGCTCATGGCCTCCAGCACCTTCCTTTCGCTCTCGGAGAGGTTCGGGAGCATCCTCAGGGCAACGTCGGCTTCGGAGCTGCGGATGTCCTCGGCCCACCGGTAGATTATCGCCAGTATGGGGGACAGCCGGCTCGCAACGATCCGACTCGTGAATCTCTCCGCCTCTTCCCGAACCATCTTCTCGCCAGCGGCAAAGGCAGGTGCTCGCGGGACCGATTTGGCACGGACCGCTAGGTCGTCCAGGTCGTAGAGCTCGATGGCCCCGGAATTCTTCAATGCCGGGTCGATGTTGCGGGGAAACGCGAGGTCGAGGAGGACGAGCTTCCGCTCGTCAGGGAGGTCTCCCCTCTTGATGACGTATCCTGCATGTCTCGTAGCCGAGATCACGAGATCGCCGTCCCACGCCAGACTCTTCAGCTGCTTGTACGTCACGACCGTGGCGGTCGGGAAGAAGTCGCGTGCATCCTTGCGCCTCGAGGCGATGTAGATCTTCGTTCCCTTTAGCTTGGTGGCAGCGAGCCTAGCCGTCTTCCCTGTGCCGATCAGGAGTATCTTCTTCGGGCGCCTCCCGAGCTTCTCCAGCGCGAACTCGAGCGCGAAGGCGCTCACCGAGGTATTTGCCTGCGCTACCTCCAAGGATGTCCTGACGCGCTTCCCCACGTTGTAAGCCGCCACGAACAGCGAGGATAGAATGGAGCCGGCGTTGCCCGAAGCCCTGGCTTTGGCGCCGGCCTCCCTGATCTGCTGAAGTATCTGGTCTTCGCCTAGGACCAACGAATCGAGCCCGGAGGCCACTTCAAAGATGTGCGAGACCGCTTCGAGATCGCTCTTCACATAGAAGGAACCGGGTCCCGCCTCCGGCTTCGGCATCCCGGAGAGGACCGACTCGGCGACCCAAACCGGGTCGTCCGTCGCCACGTAGAGCTCGATCCTGTTGCATGTGACGAGGAGGCAGCTCTCTAACGTGTGGCGTGCGGCGCGCCGGATGGCTCTGCGGCTGCCAGCCTGGAACGACTTCAGCGCTCGCTCTCTGTAGGCGATCGACGACGTCTTGAACGAGGTCCCGATGAGCACGATCGATGTTAGGGGAGCGACACCGTGTGGTCGTTGCGCAGAGACGATTTCCTCGGTTCCAGCCGCCAGTGAAACCTCCATTGCAACTCCCCAGTCGGGCGCCGTCATCGTTTATTTAACGTTTGTTAGGATTCTCCAATCCGAGAAACACGTCGTCAATCCAAATGTTTAACCCCGCAAGGCAAAGCGGTCCGACGTGAGGTAGCTTCACGATGACTTTGGATGAGCTTCCCTGAAGTTGGTCTGGGATGGACAAGACAGTCACCATAGTCGGAGGAGGATTGGCTGGTCTCGCGACCGCCTACTTCCTGAAGGAAGGCGTCGTCAAGTCGGACTTGCACCTGGAAACCACGGTGGTCGAGTCTGAGAGTCGACTGGGGGGGAGGGTGGAGACTGAGTTCGTCGATGGGTGCGTAATCGAGGCCGGTCCGGACTCGTTCCTGACGCTGAAGCCGCAGGCCGTTGATCTCTGTGAGAAGCTTGGCCTTTCCGAGTTGCTCATCGGCACCAACTCGGCGCGGTCGAAGGTCTACGTTCTGGTCGGAGGAAAGCTCCGGCGGCTCCCGGACGGCCTCACCTCGGTCGTGCCGAAGAAGCTGACGCCATTTCTCTGGACAAACCTGCTCACACCCTGGGGGAAGACTAGGATGCTCCTGGACGTGCTGGTGCCCCGACGGAAGGACGTGGGAGACGAGTCCCTCGCTGGTTTCGTCAGGAGACGGCTCGGACACGAAGCACTCGAGCGGATCGCCGAGCCACTCATGGCAGGGATCTACGCCGGAGACGCGGAACACCTAAGCATGTCTACCAACTTCCCCCAGCTCGTCCAGCTCGAAGCCAAGAGGAGGAGCCTCGTCTTGGGGACCCTGGAGAATAGCCGACACCCCGTCCCGGGGGAGGGGCAACGAGTTCGCAGGCCGACGTTCATGTCGCTGAGAGGGGGCCTCGGGCAGATGGTCGACGCTCTCGTCTCTCAGCTGAAAGACGCTCGAATCTTCACCGGCAAGAGACCGATCGCGCTCAAGCGCGCTGGGACAGCCGGCGAAGAGCGCTACGAGCTGGCGCTCGATGACGGGACCGTCATTGGGAGCAGAAGCGTCGTATTGGCGACCCCGGCGTACGCATCCGCAGAGCTCCTCAAGGACCTCAGCCCAGAGGCCTCGGCGATCCTGGGCAGCATCCCCTACGTCTCCACGGCTACCGTATCATTGATATTCGACAGAGCCACGTTCCCTCTTCCCCTCGACGGGTCGGGCTTTGTTATCGCGCCGAACGACAACAGGAAGATCACCGCATGCACCTGGGTCTCCTCCAAGTGGCCGACACACTCCCCTAGCGACCGCGTCCTGCTGCGGTGCTTCCTCGGCCGTGCAGGGCACGAGGAGGTGCTCCAGCGAGGGGACGATGAGCTTTGCCAGCTAGCCCAGGACGAGCTGAACTCAATCCTCGGCATCTCGGCATTGCCGCTGCAGAGGCGGCTGCACCGATGCGGCAAGTCTCTGGCCCAGTACAACCTCGGCCACTCCGACAAACTCAAGGCCCTGGACGAGGCTATGGAAAAGCTGCCAGGGGTCTTCCTGACTGGCTCGGCCTACAGGGGGGTCGGCCTGCCGGACTGCATAAAGCAAGCGGGACTGGCCGCCTCAGAGGTTGTTGGGTTCTTGGCTGGAGGACAAGTCAGCGGCACCGAGACCCAAAGGATGGTCGCCGGGACCGATCGCGATCCAGGGAGCCGCCCGGTCCAGGGTAACTAGGGTCTGCAGTCTGCCCAGACCGCCCGACCGCGGTCAGATGCCGAGGCCGCGGCCAATTCATTCCCACCCCAAAAAATCACGCAAGATATCACCGGCACGGACTACCGCGCAATTGTCGAACCGAGTGAGGTGCTCACCAACCTGTTAAGGGACGACCAAAGTTTGTCCGGCACCAAGATGGGTCGGAATGGGTTGACCTGTGGGGCTTGGACCGTCTCGATAGACAGCCACGCGCAAGGAGCGCGCCATTAAATTGCGCTCCTGTCGTTGATTCAGCTTTGAGTCCCCACGATGAAGTACTCTGACCCGGTCGCTCCGGAAGCATCGGAGACAACGACAAGGTAGGCTCCCGGATACCAGTCAGGGCTCACCGTGATGGAGTAAGTGAAGGTACCGTCGGGTTGGAGGGGCACGCGGAGTGGCAAGATAGCCGCCGTTGAGTCAGACTGGCCGGCCTCGATGACGACGCTGTCGGGACCCTGCGGCGGGGGGGTGACGACTCCACTTATCGTGAGGCTTTGACCAGGTGTAAGCACTGCGCCGTCGAGCGGGCTTGTGAACGATATGCTCGCCTGCTTCGCGCCGGAGATTGACTCGGCAGGAGAGGTCTGTTGGGTAGTGGAGCGCGTAGTCCCTTGCGAAGACGAGATTGCTAGGAGTGTCATCGCGCCCACTGCCAGGACTACGGCCGCGATGATTACGATCCTCCGCTTGGGGGATCCCGCTGCCATTTCGGGGACTACTGAATCCTACGCTCCCTTGGTATATAGGGATTCAACACCCCTGATTTGGTCCTCCTCAACGGGGTTTTGGATTCGGTCTCAGTTCTCGGAGAGAGAGGTGACCCTTGCGGGCGTCCAAGGTGAGGGTGAAGTTGTCGAGGAAAGATCGACCAAGAATCAGCTCGAAGGGGAGCAAACGATACAGGTCGAGCTCCAGAATAACCGCTCCCACGTCTTTGGCGACGATGTTACCAAGCGAAACCTCTGCAAGGTTCACCTGGATACTTCTCTCCAATCCGCGAAAATTGAGAATTGCGGGGGACATGTCGGGGTGGTTCTTCCGCCAGTCGCGGGGGCGGAGTGCAGCCTCCTGGTAGCCTAGGCTAAGACCATCCTTCGAAAGCAGAACACAGTACGGCGAGTTGAAGTCGAGTATCGCCCTGAGTTCCCGCACGAATCCGTTCCGACCCCTGACCCTAGCGAAGACGAACATCGGGTCCTTAAGCGGGAATCTCATGGCGCGGCTCCCACTCTCTCCAGCCGAAATCTGCCCGAGGTGATGTCTCGACCGAGGCGGGTTTCCCTGGGCAGGTTTCGTCCACGTTCCACATAGACGCCCAAGGTCTGCATGAAGTCGCAGGCCAGGAAACCCACACCCATTAAGCTAATGGCGCCCGAGTCAACTCGAGTCATCTTGGTTGCCGAGCCCCTCCCATAGCCGGTGTAGCTAGGAGAAGTCTTCGTGTTGGGAAGAGCGATTCTGGAATCAGTCGGGATCATGCAGAACTCGGCCACGGGGGCAGCAAGGGCGTTGTACACCCTCACTTCGCCCTTCCCTCCCGTCCGACGGGCGAAGACAGCCGGGAGTCTCTCGGTTACGCCCCCGACGGATGGGAGCGGAGTCACACGTGCAGACTGTACGGTATCTCACCTGCGTAGAAGATACAGATGTCCGTCAGCCTCATCGTCTTCTCCCTTATGTTGTATCGGTCGACGTCAGATGCGACCACCCTTCCCCTGACCGGCTGGCCGTTCCTGTCTCTTCCTGTGACCTCGACGGCGACCCACCTGTCGTGGTACCGCTGCGAGATCTGGGAGAGCGTCAGCTCCTCTGGCTTGGCGCTCTCCTCAGCGCCGCTCTGGCTCATGCCTCGGTTCTGCGGCTGTGGCCTTATGAACTGTTGGGTAGGCTGCGGAGTGCCTTCTTGACCACCCCTTGGGCGATGTAGACGCGGAAGGCGTTTCCTGTACCGTCCGTGAGCGGGGTTGCCCCGGCCAGTGCCTTGGTCGCTGCTGTGGCGATGTTGGCCTCGTTCAGCTGCTGGCCTGCGAGGAAGTTCTCCGCATCTGTGGCCCGTAGCGGCTTCTCCGCGACCCCACCGAGGACGACCCTTGCGCTCGAAACGTTCGTGCCGTTGAAGGTGACGTTCACAGCGCAGCTAGCGAGTGCGAAGTCGATGGCGTTCCTGTCGCTGCACTTGTAGAAGAAGCTCGCCGAGTTTGCTGCCGGTGCCGGGATGTGTACCTGGGTCAGAATCTCGTTGAAGCGGAGGCTATTCTCCTTGATCCGTCCGTCTACGACGGTGATGCCAGGCATGAACTGGTCCATGGAAGCTGTCCTCGAGCCTCCCGGGCCCTGGATGGTCACGTCCGCGTCCAGCGCGAACAGCGCAGTCGCGATGTCTCCGGCGTGTACTGCGTAGCACAGGTTGCCACCGAAGATGGTGTGGTAGTAGCGGTTGTCACCCCCCGCACCATAGCAGACGTTCCCGCCATTCCTCCAGCAGTCGAAGTTGTTTCGGAGGTACCAGCACCAGACCTCCTGCATGAGGTCCCCCCCAATCGTCGCCTGGTTTGCAATCTGCACTGCGTGGCCGGCCACGGCACCGTACAGCGCCCCGTAGTTGGTCTGGACGTCGGTGTCCGCGAGAATTGTCGAGACGTTGGCCGCGGCCCCAACGGTGAGACCGTTGCTTGAGTCGTAGGATATGTTGTCGAGTCCGAGACCAGTTATGTCTACCACGTACTGCGGAACGAGCCCGGCTATGTTCTCCTTGATCTGATAGAGGAGGTCGGTTCCTCCCGCCATGACCTTCGCCTGGCCGCCGTATTTGGTCAGGAGCGAGACTGCGTCGCTCACCGAGGTAGGAGTCAGGAGTCCGAATTTCCTTGTTTCGGGTCTCATTTCTTATTCACTCTCCACCAATCACAGTTCCCCATTCGCCTGCATGTATTGCAGCGCCGCTATTATGTCCCCCTTCCTGATTGGTGCCCTGATGAACCTGTATCCTCCCAGCGCGTTGCTCAGGGCGTTCGCTATGGCCGCGGATGATGATGTTACGCAGTTCTCACCAATTCCCTTGGCGCCGAATGGGCCCGACGGATCCACTCCCTCTACGGGAAGAGCGGTGAATGTGTCTGGGACCTGCATGATTGTTGGGACCTTGTAGTCGAGGAAGTTCGAGTTGATTGTTCTGCCGGAGTAGTTGAAGCCGGTGGTCGGGTCCAAGAGATGCTCCTCGAAGAAGACTTCTCCCTGTCCTAGACCGATGAAGCCTCCCTCCATCTGGGATTGGGCACCTTTGGCCCAGTTGACGCGGCCCAGGTCGAGAGCGCTCACGGCGTTCACCACTCTCACGTCGCCTGTCTCCGTGTCGACCTCCACCTCGGCGAACTTGGCACCGACCTCACGGTGCGTGAGACCGAAATTGATGAGTGGGTTACCGTTGCCGTGTCCGGTAATCGGTCCTGGGAGAAGGGCCGCGGCTGCCTTCCATGACATCTGGTTCGCGGGGTTGGTCGTGTCGTAGATCATTCCTCCCGGCTGGTTGGAGATGCTCGCACCGAGACCCGTGATCCCAGCGCCGACACCGCCGCCGAAGGCGAGGTTGGACGCCTTGGTTCCGGGCGCCAGCTTCGCGGCGACGAGAGGGAACCACTGGTTGCCGAGGTCGAGGGCAGCGGCTATCATTGCGAAGCCTCCACACTGGGTCATCTGGCTGCCTGCCGTGACTCCGCCGTCGGTCGTTAGACTGGTGTCTGCGGAGACCATTGACACGTTGTCCAACGAGGATAGGCCGAGTGCTTGGGCTGCTTGGATTGGGACGCTGGTTGTGCTCCCACCCCCGTGGTCGCCGGTGCAGTGGAAGACTACCACGCTGCCATCAGGGTTGACTTGAATCTGGCCCGACGAAGGACCGAACGCTGCGCCCTTGTTGCCGCTCTCTAGGGCGACGCCGACGCCGCGCCGCTTCGGCCCATTGACTGAGCTGGGGACGCCCCATCCCTTCCACTGCGAGCTCCAGTTGAAGGAGTTCAGACCAGCGTTGAAGGTCGCAGGTTGGTTGAGCTGCGAGTATGGGATGCCATCCGATGGGTCGACGGCGTTCGGACCGCCCGTCCTCATGTTGTTCAGCCTGAACTGGGTTGGGTCGACGTTCAGCTTCTGGGCCATCATGTCGATGGTGCTCTCCAGCATGAAGTGGCACTGGCTCTCCCCCACGTCTCTCATGTAGGCCCCAATGCCGTAGGAGTTGGTGCTGGCGAAGTAGCTGTTGACCTCGACGTTGGGGATGACGTAGAGGTTGTAGAGGTCGTCCGGTCCGTCCGCGACGGCTCCGCCGCGGGCGCCCATGTTGAAGTAGAGGTTGACCTTCAGCGCTGTTAGGACCCCCGCCTTGGCGCCGAGGGTGACGTACCCCCTTATCGGGAAGCGGTTGGATGTTGCTCGTGCGTTCTCGTAGCGAGTGGCGACCCACTTGACCGGGGCCCCCACCTTCTTCGACATGACTGCTGCGACGATGAGCATGTCGCCCTGCATGCTGTTTCCGAACATTCCGCCTGCCATCGAATTGGTTGTGCCGCCGAGGCCGCCGCGGCAGACCACGTCAGACATTGGTATGCCGAAGTACGCCGCGAGGCCGTAGAGGTCACCCCAGACGTAGCTTGTCTTCTGATAGGTGTTCAGGGTTCCGTTCGACCAGGAGGCGACGCACCCGTCGGGCTCGAGTTCGAAGTGTGTAATGACCGGGTAGTCGTAGCGCAGTGAGATCACGGTGTCAGCCTGCGAGAGGGCCCCGTCCGGATCGCCGAACTTGGTGGTCATGGGCGTGGGACCAATCAGGCTGTTCCCTCCTTCGAAGAGCTGTGGCGCGCCCGGAGCGAGTGCCTCCTCTGGGTCGAAGACAGGAGTCAGGGGCTCGTACTCGACGACCACTAGGTCCTCGGCGTCTACGACCTCTTCAGGCGAATTGGCCGCTACGGCCACCACTGGCTGGCCGGAGAATAGGACGGTATCGCTGGCGATTGGTACGTATGGACGACCGGGGTTTGAATAGTTGTACGCGGGGAGGTCGAAGCCGGTAAGGGTCACGTAGCCAGCGGCCTCGGCCTGGCTTACGTCGATGCTCTTGACCGTGGCTCTCGGATAGGGGCAAGTTACGAGCCCCATGTACACCATGTTGCTCGCGCCGAGGTCCGACGCGGAGATGTCCTCCGTGTAGTGATTCGTCCCCGTGATCCTTTCCATCAGGCTCCTTCTCTTGATGTCGGGGTTGCCGAGAATTGTGTAGGTCATCTCAAGTCCCTCCTAGGGTAGTAGCCGCAGCCTGAACGGAGGCGATAATGTTAAGATAGTTTCCGCAACGACAGAGGTTGCCCGATAGTGTTGCCTTGATCTCGTCGACCGTGGGATTCGGGTTCTGCTTCAGGAGTTGTGCTGCCGCCATTATCATTCCCGGACCGCAGAAGGCACACTGACCCCCGTCATTATCTACCCAGGCGTTCTGGAGAGCTACGACGACAGGGTCTGGAGTCACCTTCGAACCGGGCGCCTGTGCTGGAACGCCTCCCTCGACGGTCAGTATGGTGTGACCGACGGCGCGATATGCGGGGTATTGACATGCTTCGTGTGCCAGACCATCGATAAGGACGGTACAGGCCCCGCACGACATCCGGTTGCACCCCATCTTCGTACCTATCAGCCCGAGGTTGTCTCTGAGCACGTTGGCTAGCATGGCCCTTGGCTCGATGGAGACGCTGTAGTTTGTGCCGTTGACGTTGAGCGACACATTCTGCGGGGCGAAGGGGTCCACCGAAGGAGTTGAAGTAGGAAGCACGATGGAACTCGCTATCTGCACGCCCGGGTAGGACGAAACCGCTTGTAGGGGACTGATAGGGCTCTTCGCTGCCAAGGCGGATACTCCGACGACGGCGCCGGCAGCGAGCGTTCCCTTCAGGAAGGTGCGCTTGGTTATCTTGTTGTCTAGAACTTTTTCGAGGGGGCCTGCTTCGATTTTGCCCTTGTCCGCCGCAGTCTTGGGAGCAGCCTTCTTTGTATCTAATCTTGCTTTAACGACTTTTGCCTTAGCAGCCCTGTCTGGCAAGTCATTCGCTTGATGGCGCAGACCGGAGTGTACTATTTGTCGAAATCCCCGAATCAGTTGGGGAGTGTGCCCTTTTCGCTCTGCATAGCTTCGCTTGCAAACCCTATAACCGAAGGAACTGGG
>JBEKFK010000045.1:0-12601 GCA_050013375.1 Nitrososphaerales archaeon
TCTTCTGGTCTCTTCCTTCGGTCCCGTCCTGGCTCAAACCTCGTCGGGAGGCACGATCATCATCGGAACGACCAACGCGGTCACTCCGACCACCTTCAACGTAATGAGGAGCACACAGACCTACTATGTCAGCGCGATCTGGCAGGGGCTAGTCGGCTGGACATCGAACGGAACCGCTATTCCGCAGCTCGCAGACTGGTGGAAGATCTCGTCTGACGGCCTGACCTACACCTTCAATCTTAGAAGCGGGCTCAAGTGGAGCGACGGACAGCCTCTTACCTCGGCGGACGTCCTCTTCTCGGTGAATGCCACCGCAACCCAGTCCTCGTTCTGGGCGGTCGGAATCTACGGACCGCTGCTCGTGTCGAACGGCAACAACCCCTCAGGGGAGGCGTTGGCGCCCGGTGCGGTGACCGCTCCGAACTCGACCGAGGTGGTGTTCCATCTCTCGGCCCCTTCGGCGCCCTTCTTCCTCAACGCGGGCGGGTGGGAGATAATACCGCAGCACACCTATGCCAACTTCAACTGGAATACCAACAACCCCGACATGACGAAGATCGTGGGTTCGGGGGCGTTCATTCCCACTTCCTTCACTTCGGGGGTCCAACTGACAGAGGCGGCCAACCCGAACTACTATCTCGGGGCACCAAAGCTCAGCGAGGAGATACTGAAGTTCTTCTCCGACTCTCCGTCGGCCGAGCTCGCTCTCGAGAGCGGCCAGATCAACGTACTGCAGGACGTCCCGCCCACGGACGCCGCCGCGCTCAGCGCCGTCCCTGGGATTACGCTCGCCACCGAGGAAGATCAGTCGATGGTGTACTTCATTTTCAACATGGGCTCCAAGCTGGCTGACAACTCGACCAACCCCGTAGCGAACATCCAGGTGAGGCATGCGATAGCCATGGCCACCGACATGAACACAATTCTGAACGCGTCGCTCGGCGCAGGACACTACCTTCTGGCTAACCAGATAGAGGTCCCGAACATGCTCTACCTGGGCCTCAGCACTCAGAACAGCAGCATCCCAAGTCCGGCCTACGCCTATAACCCGACGGCGGCGGGACAGCTTCTCGACCAGGCCGGCTACCCGCTCGTCAACGGCAACCGATTCACGATCAGCATGATCGTCCCGACCAACGGCTTCGGGAGCGCCGGGACCGGCGCGTCAATCAAGATCCTGCAGCTCTTCCAGGCCGACCTTGCCAACGTTGGAATAACGCTCAACCTGGTGCTGCTCGACCCAGGGACCTTCAACGCTGAGATGTTCAACGGGCAGCCGTTGCAGTGGAGCATGAGCGTCCAGACCATATCTGAGTCCCCTGACGGCGACGTCGGACCCTTCTACATCATAGGAGGACTCGGTGGGAACGCTGGTGCCGGCGGCTGGAACTCCGGCGGCTACAACAACACCGTCGTCAACGGCCTCCTGCAGAAGGAAGAGGCGACGACGAACGCGGCGGCCAGGGTGGCAATCCTGAGGGAGATAGACTCGATCGCCTATCAGGACTTCCCGGTCTTCCCCGTCTACTACAACATCGAGCTGATCGCTTACGACTCGAACTACCAGGGCTTCCATTTTGGACTCGGTGACCCGGAGTATGACTACTGGGGCGATCTGAAGCCATCCTCGATCTCTCAGGTGAGCATCGTCAGCTCGACTTCGACTTCGAGTCCCACTGGTGGCACCTCGGCCTCCAGCACATCAAGCTCGACCAGCTACACGCCGTTGGCCCTTATCGGCACAATCGCCGCGGTGGCAGTCGTCTCTGGGGCGCTGGCCCTCGGGGTCGCCAAGAGCCGCAGAGGCCGAACCCTTCCACACTCCATCAGCGGGGCGTAGTCCCGCGCACCCCGCCACCTAGAGGGGTCGAGATACTCGGATGGGCCTCGCGACCTACCTAGTGCGGCGCTCGATCATCGCCTTCGGGCTCATCATCCTCGTAGCAGTCATCAACTTCGCCATAATCCATCTGGCTCCCGGGGGCCCGGGCCACCTGCTCGCCTCGAATCCGAGGATCACCCCGGCAGAGAGGGCGCAAATCCTAGCTTCACTTGGGCTCTCCAGCCCGATCTACGTGCAGTTCGTCACATACATCGAGGGGCTGTTCACCGGCAACTGGGGCATCTCCTACTTCTACCTCGAGCCAGCCCAGCAGGTAATCGCCCAGAAGATCCCCGCGACCCTGCTCCTGATGGTCCCGAGCCTGATCCTCACAATAGCGCTCGGGATCTCGCTCGGCATCCTGGCGGCAAGGAAGCCGTTCTCCATCTTCGACAGGGCCCTGTCGGGTTTCTCGTTCTTCTTCTATGCCATGCCCGCGTTCTGGCTCGGCTTCATACTCCTGACCGTGTTCGCCCTCGACTTCAGGCTCCTTCCGGCGAGCGGGATCACCTCTGCGGTAGGCGGAGGCTCGGTCACTGACATCCTCAGCCACCTCATCCTTCCGATGGTGAGCCTCGCGCTCGTGAACCTCGCAAACTTCTCCATGGTGATGCGGACGAGCTTGGTGGACGTTCTGGACCAGAACTACATTATGACCGCCCGGGGGAAGGGACTTCCCGAGCGGACAATCTTCTTCAGGCACGCTCTCAGGAACGCTCTCCTCCCGACGGTGACCATGACCGGCCTCTACGTCGCGTTTCTGCTGACCGGCGCCATCGTGACCGAGACTGTCTTCACTTGGCCCGGGCTGGGCCTGCTCACGTACCAGTCGATAATCAACCGGGACTATCCCGTCGTACTGTCCCTCTTCTTCATCTTCGCTGTCAGCATCATCGTCGTGAACCTCCTCACAGACATAGTCTACGGCTTCCTCGACCCGAGGATCTCCTATGACTGAGGAGGACCGGGAAGGGACGCTGGACTCAGCGTCGGACCTCCTCCGCAGCTTCGCGAGGAACAGGGTCGCACTTGGGGCCCTCGTCTTCCTGATAGTCATTACCCTCGCGGCAGTGTTCGCGAACTACCTCTTCCCGGCGGGCCCGTCCAAGTACTTCATCAACGACCAGCTCGAGGCCCCGAGCCTCGCCCATCCCTTCGGGACCGACTACCTCGGCCGCAACATGCTCATGCTCATCGCGTACGGTGCGAGGACCGACCTCCTCGTGGCCTTTGCGGCCGGAGGTCTCATCGCCGTCCTGGGTACGCTCAGCGGGCTCGTGGCCGGATACTACGGGGGGAGGGTCGACGGAATCCTGATGCGAATAGTCGACATCTTCCTCACCCTGCCGACCCTGCCCCTCATACTCGTGGTAGTCGCGGTCGCGCAGCCGAGCCTGCTTAACATCTTCCTCGTCATAGCTCTGACCGGATGGCCGGGAATGGCGCGTCTGGTCAGGTCGAACGTGCTGGCCCTGGCGAAGCAGGAGTTCATCCAGATCGAGAGAGTCATGGGGGCGGGGACGGGGCGGATAATCTTCAGGCACCTCCTTCCGAACATGACCAACGTGATCCTCGTCTACACCTCCCTGGTCATACCGGTCGTCATCCTCACCGAGGCCACTATCGAATTCCTCGGCCTCGCCCCGCTCTCGCTGAGCTGGGGGTTTCTGATCAACATCTCACTCAGCTACATGATACAGGGCGCCTGGTGGATGTCCGTCTTCCCCGGACTGGCGATCTTCGGGACCTCACTTTCATTCTATCTCATCAGCGAAGGTCTGAAGGGAGCACTCACGCCAAAGCTCAGAAGGAGGGGAGAGTCCATCGCCGTCCAGCTTGCGGAGGAGAAGAGATGACCGATGGCCGCTGACGCCCTCCTGAAGGTCGAGAACCTCTCGGTGCAGTTCCACCTGGCCCGGGGATCCGTCGACGCCGTGAACGGGCTCTCTTTCAACGTCAGCCAGGGCTCCGCCTTCGGCATCGTCGGAGAGTCTGGCTCTGGGAAAAGCGTCACCGCCCTCACCATCATGGGCCTCCTAGCCTCCCCTCCCGGGAGGGTCGAGTCGGGGAGGATACTCTATAGGGGCGAGGACCTGCTCCGTAAGACCAAGGACGAGATGAGGGAGTACCGCGGGAAGCGAATCTCCATGGTCTATCAGGACCCGATGACCGCGCTCAATCCCGTCCTGAGGATCGGGTTTCAGATAGCCGAGACCCTGATGGTGCACGAGGGTCTGCCCCGAGCTGAGGCGGAGAAGAAGGCCATCGACCTGATGCGCGCCACCGGAATCCCGGAACCGGAGAAGAGGGCCCGTGGGTATCCTCACCAGTTCAGCGGAGGGATGCGCCAGCGGGTGGTCATAGCGATGGCGCTTGCCAACAACCCTGACCTACTGATAGCTGATGAGCCTACGACCGCGCTGGACGTCATAACCCAGGCGCAGATCCTGGCGCTGCTCAAGTCCCTCCAGAAGGAGAGGAAGATGACCATCATTCTGATCACGCACGACCTCGGCATCGTCGCGGAGTTCTGCGATGAGGTCCTTGTCATGTACGCCGGACACGGGATGGAGACTGGGACGACGCGCGAAATCTTCCTGAACCCCCAGCACCCGTACACCAAGGGACTGCTGAACTCGATAACTCGGGTAGAGCGCAACGTGAGCCGCCTTCAGTCGATTCCGGGAGAGATCCCCGACCTCATCCACCCTCCCAGCGGCTGCCGCTTTAATCCGAGGTGCCCGTTCGTCTACGAGAGATGCCGGGTCGAGGAGCCTCCCACCTTCCCGACCAAGGCAGGAGGCACGTCGAAGTGCTGGCTTCTGGAAGGCTCTGGAGAACAGAAGGTGTAGATGGATGTCTGGAACAGAGGAGCCCCTCCTGGAGGTCACAGACCTGACGAAGCAGTTCCCAGCAGCAAGGAGCGTGAGCGACTTCTTCGCAGGAAGGAGGAGGTCTGTCCGGGCGGTCGACGGCATATCCTTCACGATAAAGCAGGGAGACACCCTCGGTCTGGTCGGAGAGAGCGGCTGCGGAAAGACGACGACGGCAAAGGTCATACTCGGGATGTACCGTCCGACATCCGGCTCCGTGCGGTTCGAGGGAAGGGACCTGCACCAGGGGATGTCCCGCTCGGAGAGGAGGGCTGCCCGCCGCGACATACAGGCGGTCTTCCAGGATCCGGCGGCCTCCCTCGATCCGCGAATGAAGATAGGCCGCATAATCGAGGAACCCCTGGTCATACATGGCGAGGGCACCGCGTCCAACAGGAGAGAGACCGCCCTCGGGATACTGCAGGCGGTAGGTCTGAAGAGGGAGACGTACTCGAGATACGCCCACGAGCTCAGCGGGGGGCAGCAGCAGCGCGTCGCGATCGCGAGGGCGCTGACTCTCAAGCCCAAGCTGATCGTGCTTGATGAGCCCGTCTCGGCACTGGACATGTCAGTCCGCGCCCAAGTCCTGAACCTCTTGCAGGACATCCAGGGCGGTTTCGACCTGACCTACCTGTTCATCGCGCACGACCTCAGCGTGGTGCGCTACATGTGCCACAACATCGCCGTGATGTACCTCGGGAGGATCGTCGAGATGTGCGAGACGCAGGAGCTCTTCGAGAACCCGCTGCACCCGTACACGAAGGCCCTCCTCGACGCCGTCCCCGTACCTGACCCGACCAAGACCAGCCAGAGAGTCCCGCTGTCCGGGAGCATCCCGAGCCCCATGAACCTCCCGCCCGGTTGCAGGTTCCACACGCGCTGCCCCGCCGCCATGGACGTCTGCTCAAGAGTCGACCCGGCACTGGAGGAGGTATCCAAGGGTCACTTCGTCGCCTGCCACCTCTACGGCGGCAAGACTGGAGCCCGGCCCCGCTCGGATTATCCCTAACCCACCACGGTCCGGAAGACCCTCAGGAAGTTGTCTCTGGCTATCATGCGGATCTCGTCCTCCGAGAGTCCCTTCAGAGCCAGTTTCCCGATGACCGCCCCGACCTTGGTGGTGTCCTCCAGACCCTTCATCGCGGGGAGCTCGCCCCCTCCCTTCAGCTCGTCATAGAGATAGTCGTAGAAGTCCGGTCCGAGGGCCACGTGTTCGACGCCCGCCACCTTGACCGCGTGCATGACATGGTCGACGTAATCATCGATGTCGTGCGTCTCTCCCGAGTTGACTGCGAAGATTCCGAAGACTCCGCCGCTCTCGGCGACCGCCTTCAGCTGGTCGTCGGTCGAGTTCCTGAGCGACTTGTGCACGGAGGTTGCACCGTGGGATACCATAACCGGTCGCTTTGCCACGTCGATTATCCCCCAGAAGCTCTTGGGTGCGATGTGAGCGAGGTCCACGAGTATCCGGAGATCGTCGAGCTCCTCCACGACCTGCCTGCCCAGCTTGGTCAACCCCCTGTCATCGTCCTTGTGGTACATCCCGTCCGCCAGCGCGTTGCGCTCGTTCCAGACGAACCCGAAGGTGCGCAGGCCGAGTCTCTTGTAGTTACGAAGGATTCCAAGGTCCCTGTCGATGAACTCGCCCCCCTCGCAGCCGAGCACTACCGCGATCCTCCCCTCAGTTTTTGCCTTGACCACGCCCGAGTAGTCCTTCGCCAAGGAGAAACTAGTCGATTCCGAAAGATCCTCGAAGAAGGCGTCAGCAATCCGCAACCCCCTCTTCATAGCACCGCCCGGCTTGAACTTGCTCTCGACCCATATCGGCGCCACCAGACCTGTAACTCCGCCCTTCCGCAGTTTGGGCAGATGACGCCTCTCCATGACCGAGTGTTCCCCTCGGTCTCGGAATTTTATGATGTCCGCGGGAAGGTCTGCATGGAGGTCGAAGATCCCTGCGCTCTTTGCTTGGGGCATCGGGGAAAACGTCAGTCTCCCTCGGCTTAAAAAGATGGCCAGGGCTCAGGCAAACCTGGCAGGGTCGAAGAGCCTCCAGGCCACGCCCACCGGATCGACGCCGTCCATCATGGACCTTATGATGTACGCCGTGACCGGGGCGAGTGTGACACCCAACCTGCAGTTGCCGGTGGCGACGAATAGGTTGTCGTATTGCGGGACTCTCCCTATGACTGGCATCTGGTCGGAGGTGCAGGGTCTGAAACCTGTGCCCTCCTGGATGAGCCTGAGGCCGGCCATAGCCGGAAGATGGGTGCGTGCGGTCGTCTCCAACCAGGATATCCGGTCCTCCGCGAAATCCTCCTTGAAGCCCGTCATCTCGAAGAAGCTCGTGAGCCGGACCGTCCCCGATTCGTGCTGGACGAGGGCGATTCCGTAGTCCTCGAGCAGGCTGGGCATCGGGACTATCTTCCTGCCGCCGCCGTCGTAGAGCCGCGTGAATCCCCTCGCCGGCAGCACCCTCGGGTCGTACCCAAGCGGTGCGAGCACGCCCTTGCTCATCGCTCCTGATGCGACGACTATCGAATCGGCTTCAAGTCTCTCCCCACCGGACAGGGTCGCCTCTGCCCGACTCCCCGTGCGAGCCAGGGTGCCCTTCTCTCCGAGCCTCAGATCCACACCCATCGAGCGGAGTCTCGCGAGCAGGGATTCGCAGAAGCTCGCCGGGTCGATCGAGATCTCGTCCTCGGCCATCACCGCCCCCCCGAAACCGACGTATCCCATCTCTGTCAGTTGACCCGCTCCGACGAACCTACCTCCGAACTTGAGCGCGAGCCTGCGCGCGTCTCCCTCCTGCTTGTAGAGCCCGATTATCCCCTTCTGCCGCTCGGGCTGCAAGTTCTCTTTCTCGAAGAACTCCCGATAGAGCTGGAGACTCCTCGCGCCAAGTTCCAGGACCTCTGTCTCGTGGGCCGTCACTCCCTCGCGCGCGGCACGTGCGAACCAGCCCGCGTTCTTGGCGACCTCGAGCAACGAGATGTAGAGCGGTCCACTCGCCCCAAAGACCGTAGACGCCACTTTGGCTATGCCGATTGGGGGTGCCGGGCTGAACGAAGGGGTGATGAAGCCGCCGTTGTAGGCGGAAGTCGTTAGGCCCTCCCTCCGCGCCTCTACGAGGGTGACAGTGTGGCCACCTTCGAGCAGATAGTATGCGACGAACAATCCCGTGATGCCGCCTCCGAGGACTACCACTCGCACTCTGGAACGCCCCTCGCCGAGGACTTCCTGCGGATATACCTTCGCCGCGAGCCGCAGAACCGACCCCTCGATCGGACGAACCCCGGGGGTACCTCGATCAGGATCCGATTCAGGGTCGCCGCGCGCCGCTGTGGCTCGCCGCCATCCGCCTCAGGGTCCCTAGACCCGATGCCAGCCTGGACCTCGGCGCGCCTTCGAGCGGGAGGTACGGCTCCCTCGGCGGCCCGGCCTTGAATCCCCCGAGCTCCGCGCAGGCCTTCTCCCAGGCGACCTCATTCTGGGCCGTCAGGTCGTCGTAGACCTGCGTGAACTTGACGTGGTAGGGCACCGCCCGGGCGAGGTCTCGCTTCATGCAGGCCTCGAAGAACCGCAGCGCCGCCCGGGGAGCTCCCGGAGCGACGACTCCGACGAGGCTGTTCGCGCCGACCAGGGAGTCGCCGAGGAGCCAGTTCTCTCCTCCGGAGAAGACGTTGATCCGTTTGGAGATGTGGCTCACGACCCTGGTCCTGTGCGTCACGTCCCCATTCGACTCCTTCACGGCCTTCACTCGGTCGAGCTGCATGAGCCTGTCCCACAGGCCGACGTCAATGTTGAACCGGAAGGAGGACGGATTGTTGTAGATCATGATCTGCACCTCGTCCGCGACATCGTTCACCATCCGAAAGTGCTCGAAAGCTGCCTCTGCGGTGCAGGGAATCAGATAGGGCAGACCGATCATCACCCCGTCGGCCCCCGCGTCCTGGGCGTACTTCGTCCGCTCGATGCAGTCGCGCGTGTTATGGAAGGTGGTCCCGATGACGCAGCTCATCTTGCGCGAGGCTCCGACGGCGACGTCCACGACCTTCTTGAACTCCTCGAGATTCGAGGCGTAGAACTCGCCCATGCAACCGAAGGAGACGAATCCGTCAAAACCTGCTTCCTCATAGGCGCGGACGTTCTCCTCCAACCCGGCCAGGTCGATCTCTCGATTCTTCTTCAGTACGAAGGGCATCAGGGGGAAGACTCCCCTGAGGGCTTTCCTCGCCATAGCTCCCAACAAAAGGCCAGACCTCGGTTATAACGCTTGTCGGTCCTCCCGTAGCTGATGACCCCGCCTTCAAAGGGTTAAGTATCGAGCACGGGCCCTTGGAAGACAGATGAGCTCAAGTTCCTCGGCCGACGACCTCTACAGAAAAGTGGCAAGGAAGATTCTAGTCGAGTCGCTCTCGGTCAAGAAGGGAGAATCCGTCACAGTCGAGACGTGGAACAACGGGCTCTCCTTCGCGCGCCACGTGGTCCTGGAGGCGAGGAAGATGGGAGCCATCCCACTGACAATCTTCGAGGATGAGGACGCATACGTCGAAGGTGTCCGCAAGACGCCCAAGGACGTCCTCGGGAAGATGGGGAAGCAGGAATACAGGCTGCTCTCTGGCACGGACGCGTATGTCTTCATACCCGGACCTGTGCTCGGGAATTTCTCCCACAGGCTCGCCCGCGGAGAGCAGCTCGATTCCACCGCCTACGGCGAATCGTGGTACAAGGCCGCGTCAAAGGCAAAGCTTCGGGGGGTCCGAATGGCCTTCGGCTACCTCGGAGAGGAGACGCAGGCGATTCTGGGCAAATCGGTCGAAGTGGTGGCCACGCACCAACTAAAGGCCGCTCTGGTGGACTACAGGAGCATAGGAAAGACGGCAAAGAAGCTGTCATCAGGACTGGCTGACGGCTCCCGCACGACAGTCAAGTCGCCCGGCTCGAAACTCACATTCAAGCTGGCGGGGAAGATCGAAGTTGAGGACGGCATCGTCGACGAAGGGGACGTGGAGGCCGAGAACAATGTCTGTTACATCCCGCCCGGCTACGTCTATTCCGAGATCGACCCCGACTCTGTCTCCGGCTCGTTTACATTCGCTCCGACCGTCACACGATTCGGGATGATCAAGGATGGGACGCTTGACTTCAGGGACGGCCAACTGGTTGCTTGGAGAAGCAAGACTTCGCCGACCGCCCTCGGAAAGGTCGCTGCAGCAGCCTCCGAGAAGTCAAAGAGGGCCACCGCGCTCTTCGTCGGTCTGAATCCGCTCCTTGCGTATGGCTACGGCCTCAACGCGAACTCGGCTGGAGTAGTAGGGGTAAGAGTGCTCGGCGTGAACTTCACGACGAACAGAGCTTCCCTCGCCGTCGCCGGTGCCACTCTCGTGGCTCGCGGTCGCCTCTAGGTCGGGCACCTCCGGTCAGATGGGGAACTGAAGGCCCGAAGACCGCTCCGAAGACCCGAGCCGGCAATTATTTTATGAATAATCTTTAATTCGCGTAATTGAAATATCACTACACTCCACGGCTCAACGATGGCGAAGTCGCCGGCTACCTTTGTGAGGGAAGCTACCGGTCTAACCAAGCAGATTTCGGGTATCGAGGCGCTCGGTATGGCGCTCTCGGGGATGGGGTTGCTCTACGTCTTCAACGCGAGCGTCTTCACGCCAGCGTTCTATCCTGATGCGAACCCACTCGTAGGTCCTCTGATCGGGCTTCTTCTTATCCTGCCTGTGGCCGGGATGTACGCTCTCTTCTCAATCGCCATGCCGAGAACCGGAGGTGACTACGTCTGGACCAGCAGGGTCCTCAACTCCGGGACAGGTTTCGTGGTTAACTTCTCGCTCACACTTCTTGCGCTCTCAACGATCGGGTCGGTCAGCCCCTGGCTCTCGCAGTGGTCCTTCGCACCGATGTTCTACGACCTGGGAATCCTCCAGCACAACGCGTCGTACATCAACCTAGCCAACACTCTGCTCGGAACCAGCGCGACGTTCTGGATCGCCGCTGTGGCCATCGTCGGGACGGGCCTTGCGGTCGCCGCGAGCACGAAGCTATCCGGCGCCATCGTGAAGTACTGGACCGTGCTGGCCATAATCATCGGGCTAATCTTCGTCGCGACGGTGCTCTCCGCGGGCAACTCGACTTTCCAGGCGAACTTCAACGCCCAGTACCCGTCGGTTAACGGAACCTCCGCCTACAACGCTGTGATCGCGGCCGGACAGAGCCAGTACGGGTCCTACAACGGTGTCCCGCCGGTACTGTCGACGACGACGCTCGCTGCGGGCGCGCTGGGTCTTCTCGGCTATCTCGGGTTCTACTATCCTGCCTACTTCGCGGGCGAGGTGAAGCAGAACAGGAGGAGCCAGCTGCTAGCCCAAGTAGGTGGGAGCGTCATCTTCATGGTCTTCGTAACGATCATTTTCGCGGTCGAGTACTTCGGCGAAGGACCTGCCTTCGTGAACGCCATCGCTGGCCTATGGCTGATCGGCTCTTCGGCCAATCCCTACCTGACCATCCCGCTCTCGTCAGGGCTCTCGATCTTCTGGACGCACAACGCAGCGCTAATCGTCCTCTTCAACATCGCGTTCGCAGGGACCATCATAGTGATGTTCGTCTCTGAGCTATTCGTTCTGAGCCGCAACATCTTCGCCTGGTCGTTCGATAGAGTGCTCCCCGGAGCCTTTGCGTCTGTAAACTCGAAGACGAGGACCCCTGTTAACGCAGTGGCGGTAATGGTCGTGGCCTCGCTGATCTACCTGTGGATCTCCATATTCCAGACCAGCTATCTCAGCGTGCTCTTCTCGTACGGGACCGCCGGGACCTTCCTGGCGTTCATCTTCGTCGCCGTGGCGGCGATCGTCTATCCTTACAGGCGCAAGGACCTGTTCGCTACCGCCTCCGACGAGGGTGCCAAGAAGAAGTACGGAGGCATCCCTCTGATAACGATCCTCGGCGTGCTTAGCCTGATCGTCTCTGTCTATGTGGTCTACGCCCTCTTGGCGCCGGCGATAGGCGGACCGACAGCTGGGAGCGTACTGGAGGAAGGAATACTCCCCACCTTCGTCCTCGGCATAGTCATCTACGTGATCGCATACGTAGCGAGGCGCGGTCAGGGCATCAACCTGAACCTGATCTCCCAAGAGATTCCTCCAGAGTAGGCGGGGTCCGTTGAACTCGATGCCCAGCCCGGAGCACCCGGTCAGGCTCGAGCTCGGCGTAAGGCAGGAGATGCGGGACGGGAAGAGGCTCTCCTCCGACGTGTTCAGGCCCGATTCCGAGGGGAAGTTCCCCGTGATCCTCATGAGGACGCCCTACCGGACTGTCGACGGCTACCAGAAGACACAGAACGACGAAGCCCTCTTCTTCGCCAAGCACGGCTACGCGTACGTCATCCAAGACTGCAGGGGGAAGAACGACTCAGAAGGGACCTTCAGGCCCTTCCAAGACGACGATGCCCGGGACGGGTTCGACACCCTGGCCTGGTGCTCCGCTCAGAAGTGGTCGAACGGGAGTCTGGGAACCATCGGCGCCTCCTATTCGGCGTGGAACCAGTGGACCGCAGCGACGCTGAAGCCGCCCGGTCTAAAGGCGATGGTCTGCACCGTATCGCTCCCTGACCCGGTCCTCAACGTCCCATATCAGAACGGCGCGCTCGTTCTCTGGATGGCCCAGTGGATGGCGATGATCGAGGGTAAGAGGAACACGACGACCTCGCTCTACGACAGCGAGAGGCTCTTCCGTCACCTCCCCCTGAAGACGATGGACGAGGAGTTCGGCAGGCGATCGCGAATCTGGCAGGAATGGGTCCAGCATCCCTCCTCCGACGAGTACTGGCGCCGCG
>JBEKFK010000046.1:0-3689 GCA_050013375.1 Nitrososphaerales archaeon
GGCTGGACCGCCACACTCGGCCACAAGACCACGCTCGAGGACAACAGCCTCGTGCTCCTCCGGTACCCGGGGGGGTCGCTCGGCCAGTGCGAGAACAGCTGGACCGCCAGAGGAGGCCTCGACGTGCGGCTGGAGGTATTCGGGTCCGAGGGCTCGCTCTTCATCGACACCACAAGGGAGACCGGGATCAGGGTCTTCACCACCGCCTCGGAGGAGAAGACCGGCTACATCGTCGAGAAGGCCGACGCCAAGCAGGGATGGCTCTACCCCGCCTGGAACGAGTTCATCAACAACGGTTACCTCGCGGAGCTCCGGCACTTCGTCGGCGCGATCGCTGAGGGCAAGCAGCCCACGGAGAGCTTCGAGGACGGGAGGCTCGTGAACGCGATCATGGACACGGCCTACGCCTCCGCAAGAGAGGGCCGCTGGCTCCCGCTGAGCCTCTGAGGCCTCTGATTCAGGTTGCCGTCCTGTGTTGTTCTAGCCTTGCCCATGTAAAGACCAGAGCGCTGGGCCTCCAAGCCTTTATCAACCAGAGCCGCGGCGAAACTGTACGGCCATGGTCCTGTTCGGGGATATCGGGGCGGTCTTCGTCATGGGTCTCCTCGGGATGGGCTTCACCGTCCCGATGCTCGTCATTCCGCGGCTGCTCGCCCCGCGCAAGCCCAACCCAATCAAGAACGCCCCGTACGAGTGCGGCCAGGTGCCTGCCGGAGGGGGCAAGATGCACTTCATGATGCAGTACTACGCCTACCTCCTGATGTTCGTAGTCTTCGACGTCATGGCGATGTTCCTCTACGCCTGGGCAGCCGCATACCAGCCCCTCGCCCTCGGCAACGCCTCGGGCTGGATGATGACGATCTTCGTCGCCGGCCTGCTCCTCCCGATGGGCTTCGCGGTCTACATGGCGGGACGGCGCGAGATATGGTAGCGCAGCACCAGAAGACCGGCGCCTTCGACGCCCTCGTCGGCAGGGCCAGCGAGGTCCTCCAGGACTCGGTGGGCGCGCCTGTCCGCTACGTCGTGAACTGGGGACGGCTCTACAGCCTGTGGCCGGTCCATCTCGAGACGGCGTGCTGTACACCGCCGGATACGGTGATACTTGGCGACAACAAGGCGATCTCCTCGTATCGGGCCGGTGACAAAGTAATCGGGGCCACCGGGCACGTGGGGGTTACACAGACCTTTTCGAGGGATTTTCAAGGAGAACTCCTGAAGGTACGGGGCAGGGGAATGCTCCCGTACCTCGTGACTCCCGAGCACCCTATAATGACCGTGGGGAGGAAGCTACGCAGCGGCAAGGGCGAGTACTCTGACACCCGGTCATGGAGGAGCGCCACAGACTTGAGGGCGTCGCCTCCTGTGAAGAAGAACGGAAGATACCTCTATCCTTCGGGCGAACACGACTGCCTCGTGATACCCAGGATACGAGGCTCCATGGAACTCCGAACCATCAAACTCGACGACTGGGCCACGCAGCGGGGGTTGAACATCGTCAGGGGGCGAGGAGAAGACCCGCCCCTCGAGTTGCCGCTCAACGTTGAGACCGCCTGGCTCCTGGGAATCTACACCGCTGAAGGTTGGACCAGTGCGAATCACGACGTTCTCTTCTCGTTCGGACACCACGAAGACGTTCTGGCTCGCAGGGTCGAAAGGATCGCTAGGTCTCTGGGATATTCTCCCTTTGTCAAGGTCAGAGAGACAGGAGTAAACGTCAGATTTTCTTCAAGCATACTCGCGCGGGCACTGCGGGAGTGGTGCGGCCACCTCGCGGAGAACAAGAGGATTCCGGACTTCATCTTCTATCACAAGGACATCGAGATTCTGAAGGCATTCATATCGGGTTATCGTGAGGGAGATGGGAACGAGACCGTCGACGAAAGGGGTCCGGAGTACGACAGGGCCAGCTCTACCTCCCGCATCCTCGTCCTCCAGCTCCAACTTGCCTACGCTCGCCTCGGGCTCTTCGCGAGCGTCCGGCTTAAAGCGAAGGGGGGCAAGTCCATCATTATGGGCCGGTCCGTGAATACGAATGACTCTTACGAGATCTGGCTGCAGACCAACAGAAAGTGCTATGGTTTCGACGTCCAGCCCGATTTCATCTCCGTCCCGATTAGGAGTATAACGAGCGTCCCCTACTCTGGGCCGGTAAACAATCTGGAGACGGCCGACAACACATATCTGGTCTCGAACGCCGTCGTCCACAACTGCAGCGTCGAGGTAGGGGCAGCCGGCGGAGCCCGCTTCGACATGGAGCGGTTCGGGGTCCTCGAGGCCTTCGGGTCCCTTAGGCAGTGCGACCTGCTCATAGTCATGGGAACTGTCACCCGCAAGCTCGCCCCCAGACTCAAGCTGATCTACGACCAGATGGCGGAACCGCGGTGGACAATCGCCATGGGCGCGTGTGCCATAACCGGTGGCCTCTACTTCGACTCGTACAACGTCCTCCGCGGGATCGACGACCTCATCCCCGTCGACGTCTACGTCCCGGGCTGCCCGCCAAGGGTCGAGGCCCTGCTCCAGGGGATCGTCCTGCTCCAGGACAAGATCCGCAAGTCCAGCACCATAGGCGGGAAGTGACTGGAGATGGCACAGCCACCGCCAGGTCAGGCCGCCGCCGCTCCGGCACTTCCGGCCGATAGCCGTACGAGAGAGATGTCCGAGAAGCTCGCGGCCAGGTTCTCGTCGGCCAAGGTGGACTACGTCAAGCCGGCCCGCCTCAAGGTTACAATCGCGCCCGAGTCCGTGAAGGAGGCCGCGCTCTTCGTGCGCGACGAGCTGGGCTTCGACCACTTCGCGACGGTCTCCGGGACGGACTACATGGCAAAGAAGGAGATAGAGGTCATCTACTTCGCCGGGTCGGTCCGGCAAGGCACTGAGAACCTCGTTTTCGCCCTCGCAGTGCGCCTGCCCCGTGAGTCGCCGGTGATGCCCTCGCTCGTCGAGGTCTGGCCCGGTGCCGAGTACCACGAGCGGGAGACGTTCGAGATGCTCGGGGTCACCTTCACGTCCCACCCCGACCTGAGGGGGATTCTTCTCCCCGAGGACTGGGATGACATCCCGCCGCTCCGCAAGGACTACCGCTCGCCGGGGAGATGACGATGCCAACCACCGAGAGCGAGTACTCCCCCGACCCCGACAGGGTCATGGCCGTCTCGCTGGGCCCGCAGCACCCCGGGTCCGGCCACTTCAGGATCAGGCTCTGGCTCGATGGCGACTACGTCGTGAGGGCCGACCCTGACCCCGGCTACGTGCACCGGGGCGAGGAGAAGATGGCCGAGTACCGGAACTACATCCAGAACATCCCGCACCTCGAGCGCCCCGCGATCCTCGACAGCTCCGGGATCCTTTTCCCCTACGTCGAGGCCGTGGACGAACTGATGTCGAACAAGATATCGCCCCGGGCGAGGTACCTCCGGGTGATCATGGCCGAGCTCAACAGGATAATCTCGCACATGTACTTCCTCTCGATCTACGGCCTCTTCTCGGGGCACACCACGATGATCACCTGGGGCGTCGGCGACAGGGACTACTTCATCGACCTCGCCGAGAGGATAGGCGGCGCCCGGGTCACCTTCGCCTACCTCGTCCCAGGGGGCGTCAGGAACGACATGCCCGAGGGGCTGGCGGAGCGCGCGAACAGGACCTTCGACTGGTTCGAGAAGCGCATAGAGGAGTACGAGAAGGTC
>JBEKFK010000046.1:3694-16006 GCA_050013375.1 Nitrososphaerales archaeon
TTCGAGCAGCGGACCAGGGGGGTGGGGGTCCTGAGCCGCGGGGACGCCGTGAGGTTCGGAGCGACCGGGACGGTCCTGAGGGCCTCGGGTGTGAAGCACGACATCAGGAAGGCCGAACCCTACAGCGCCTACCCGGAGTTCGACTTCGAGGTCCCGGTCTCCCAGGACGGCGACTGCTGGGCGCGGGCCTGGGTCGCCGTCGAGGAGCTGAAGCAGTCGATGCGCATCCTGCGCCAGGCCTTCAAGAACATCCCGCCGGGCCCGGTCCGGGTCAAGCTGGGCCCTCAGCCGAGGGTCCCCGCGGGCGAGTCCTACTTCAGGACCGAGGCGGCGCACGGGGAGCGGTCCTACCACCTGGTCAGCGACGGCTCTCCCAGGCCCTACAGGCTCAAGATGGGGGACCCGAACTTCCGGAACATGATAATCATCAGGGAGCTCCTCAGGGGGGTGCACGTGGCCGACATCCCGCTCGTGTACTGGGGAACGAATTACTGGCCTGTCAGTTGCGACCGCTAACTTAGTAGTTATTTACTACTTATTGGGCTTTGACGCGACCATTCTTACTCAGTCTGGAACGTCTCCTGAAGCAGAGGTATCTCCTGAGTCAGGCTTCTTCAGAGCCTTGACCATTTGATGGATGAGCCTATCACAACCTCTTTTCACAACGTCAAGGTAATCGCGCCAGCCTTCGGGAAAACCCTCCGAATCTAGCACAGATGTGGAATTCATGTGAGCTAGAGCCAAACGAGCTTTCGTCACTTTCTCCTTATGCCGGAGTGGAATCTCGGCGAGGAATTTCTTCACTTCTTCGTGTCGATAGAGCGCGAGTTTCCACATCACGCTCTCCGTCTTGTGCCCTACCTGAGGATCATCATCGACCGAACGATACAAAGTCGGATGGTATCCTAATTCTTCTAAGGCGGCTTGGATCTTGGCGAGCAACTCTCCATTCGAATTGGACATTTGGACCTCGAAATCCGAATAAGCCCCTTTCCTGTGAAATGTGATGCAGCCTTCCGCGTCGAAGAATCCAGCGACGAAAGCAAGTACGGTTCCGGAATTAGTCAGATCAGGCAGGTGCCCAATTGCCTTCTTCATCAGCAGGAATTCAAATGAACCATCAATGTCGATTTCTAAGTTCATTTCAGCTGGGGTAACCTTGGCGCGTTTTGGGTAGCTACGCAGGTTGCCATGCGCCTCAAATAATTCTTTGAACAGGTTGACGAACTCGGGGTGTGTCGTGCCCGTCTTGATTCTAACGCCTCTGCCGTGTCTTTCCGCGGCGCAATCACCCCAAACAAATCCTAGAAGATACTCCCTGTCCGAGTCGCTCCCGTTGAATTGAGTTCTATGGTGTTTCGTGTTGAACCTGATCGCCTCTTCCACCTTGTCCCTCAACTTCACACCCCGCTTCCTCAGGTGCTCGAAGACCGTCACCGGCGAGAACTCGTCACCGGCTATCTGTCTAATCGACTCCCCGCACTCGTACCGCTTCACCCACGCGTCCACCACCTTCTTAGTCGCCTTTCGGCTGTGCTCGGCCGGGTCCCGGCGGGCGATCCCCCTGTGCTTCAGGTGGTAGAGGATCATCGCCTCGCTCGACTTCGGGTTCGGGTACTTGAGGCCGTAGAGCCTGGCGATCTTCATCGCCGACAACCGTTGCTTCACGTACAGCCGCTCGAGGTCTTCCTTCGTGGGCGGCCAAGAAAGGTTCGCCTCCGTCAGGATCCTTTCGGGCTGTTTCCGCCCTCGATATCTGCCCTCCTTGGTTCTGGCTGGCCCTGAGGCGCCCTCCTCCCCCTGTACCTCTGATGGAACGGGGGGCTGCTGGACTTCGGTTGATGGGGGCTCGGGGTCTCGTCCGCTCAATGGTGGTCAACGCCGGAGGCCCTCATAAGCACCTAGGTTCGGCGCTTCAGCCGCCCCAACGGATTTCCGCCGATGTGGGCATTTGCGGTCATTTGTACGGACGGCTTCTTAACCGGTGACTCACGGGTAATTCACAGGAAGCACAAGCCATGACAGAATCACTAAAGGCACAGAAGAATGTCGAATCATTGCCGACGGGACTCTCGGCCGGTCTGGCGGGTCTGACTGCGGGCACTAGGGGGAAGTGGGCCGGAAGATGGATCTGGGCAGCGATCATCCAGGGCGCGATCGTCGCGACCATCACTGTGCTCATCATCCAGCCTCTCAGCTACTTCAACTACAACCCGTATTTCGCTCCGTCAAAGGTGATCGCGGGAGGGGGCGGCGGGACCTGGCTGTTCACGGGATACATCATCTACCTGGTGGTCGGCGTCGTGGCCGTCGCGGTCACGGCCATGATCTACTTCTACCTTGAAGGGGTCATGGGCAAGGTGTACCACGGCGTCACGAACTACCTCGCTTGGGGACAGTACATCCTCATGAACGTGGGGGTAGCTGGCGCAATGATACTGATGATCTACGGCGGCTGGGAGGCCGGCTACGCAGGAGCGGCGGTCTCGTCGGGTGGCCTGGGATACACCGACTACCAGATCCACGTGGCCTACCTCAGCGCGCTGGTGAACCCCATCGGCGGGCTGGCCCTCGTGGCGGCGCTCGGCATCCTCCTCGGCGGGGCAGGATTCCTGCTCCGGAGCAGGATGAAGTAGGGCCCGACCGGAGGGAAGACGCTCACCGCGGCCCCCAGCACGGCCCGTCCCCGCGGGCGGACCGCGCTTCACGCTCTCGGGGACAGGCGAGCCCGGGCCAGAGACTGGCTCTCCCATTTCATTTGAGGCGAGACGGTCCCAAGATGATGACGCAGGACCGTCGAGCGTCATGAAGATCTCAGCGAGACCCTTGACGAGCCCAGGGGGGGCCCGGGGACGCACGAAGAGGACAGAGTCGGTCGACCCGCGTTCCCGACGTTCATGCCGAGGCTGAATGAGCCCGACTAGCCGTTGGCGTGACCCTCACCGGTGTGCCTGTCCTTCCGCCTTGCACGTGGTCCGCTACAGCTCGAGCCTTCCTTCGCTGTCCACCTTGCTTACCTTGCCCGACCCTTCTGCGACGGCGTACCTCAGCCCGAGACGCATCGACCCGCCTTGACGGAGCTTGAGCGCGTTGCCCTTCCCCATGTACTCCTGGATGCCCAGCTCCGTCACGCTGCTCGAGGGTTCGAGCCCGAGGTTGTACGACCGTCCCCACCAGGGGTAGTCGACCGCCCCGTTGTTCAGCCAGTACCAGAGGGAGGGGAGGACGTTCAGGTCCCAGGAGACTCCCACCGTCAGCCCCGCCAGCGAGTTCCGGATCGCGTACCACGGTTCCTTCATGGTCACGTAGAGGTTGTCCTCGTACCGCGCGCCCGTCGGAGGGGCGTCGGACATGTCGATGAAGGAACCGTCGGAGGCCGGGGCCCTGGGCCAGTCGAACTCGACCCCGGACTTCAGCCGGGTCTGCTTGTAGGCTCCCGCCGTGCACGCCCCTGCCCGCATGTCGACCGACATCCCGGGCCCGACCATCGGCCGCGCGAAGACGATGTGCTGGAGCCACGCGAACTCGATGTCCTGCTCGCCCAGGTTGGTCAGGACCTCCTCGACCTTCAGCACGGAACTTCCCTCGGCGAGCGTGAGGGTCTTCTCCAGCCGCAGGGGGTACCGCATGAGGGGCGTCGAGACCTTCAGACGCGCCGTGTCCCCATCGTCGGCTATGGCCGCGCTCCACGGAAGAAGGCTGCTCTCCCCGTGCATCCCCCAGGAGGCGCCCCTGTTCGAGGAGACCAGGCCGGGGTTCGGGACGATGTCCTGCCAGCCGCCCTCGTAGAAGTCCAGGAAGCTAGAGTCCCCCGTGACCGAAGGGGCGGAGACGGTCCCGAACCGCCTGAACCCGATCGGCGACTCGTAGAGGAGGTTCAGGTCCCGCTTCTTGTAGACTATCTCGACGATGTCGGAGCCTTTCTCCGGCACCACCTTCACCCTCAGGTTCTCGTTCTCGAGGACCGCGACCTGGGCCCCCGCATACTTCTGCTCAGCGGCAATTCTCGTCGAAGCCAAGACGCGCCAGTGACGTAGTAGTTCTAGTTATATCCTGTGGCGGCGGACGCTCCTTGCCGCTCCGGGGTCTCGGCCCACGTTCCGACACGTGTCCGTAGAACACGAGCCTGAGCCGTCGGCGTGCTCCCGCCTAGATTGCATCGAGGGCGCGGGAGACGTCCTCCACGATGTCCTCTTCGTCCTCGCACCCTGCGCTGAACCGGATGAACCCCGGAGGTATGGCGTCACCGCCCCACCTCGCGCGCCTCTCCGCAGTCGTCTGGACACCGCCGAAGCTCGTCGCGGTTATCACCAGCTTGCATGCGCCCAGGAACCGCTCCGCCTTCTCCTGACTCTGGAGCACGAAGCTTACGATGGGGCCGAAATACTTCATCTGCTTGGAGGCGATCGGATGGGACGGGTCATTGGGTAGGCCGGGATACCTCAGCGACGCCACCTCGGGGCGCTTCGCGAGCAGGGACGCTACACTCATTGCGTTCTCGCACTGCCTCTGTGTCCGCAGCTCTAGCGTCGAGAGCGACCTGTGCGCCAGCCAGACCTCCATCGGACCGGGGATTGATCCCTGCTGGGTCCTGAAGGTTCTGAGGCGTTCGGCAAGTTCCTTCTCGCGGGCCGCGACGTGGCCGAGAATCAGGTCGCCGTGCCCGGTGAGTCCCTTGGAGTCGCTCGAGACGGAGAAATCGGCCCCGAGCTTGAGCGGCTGCTGGCCCAGAGGCGTGGCCGTGGTGTTGTCCACCGCCACAAGGACTCCCCTCCTGTGCGCCTGCTCGATGACCTCGGCCAGGTCGCAGACCTCGAGCCCTGGGTTGCTCGGACTCTCGAGCCAGACCAGGGTCGCTCCCTCGAGCTGGCCGGCCTGGGCGCTTCCGGCCGTCGGGGCTTTGCGCACCTTCACGCCAAGGGAGGCGAAGTACCCGTCGGCGAGCATGCGGGCGGTGTAGTAACCGTCTGTGGGCATCACCAGTACTCTACCTGAAGAGCCGGGCGCGAGGACCGACCCGAATACGGCCGTGACCGCGGCCATCCCGGACGAGAAGGCCAGAGCGGTCCCGCCCTCGAGCTCTCCGAGCGCCTCTTCGAAGTTCGTCCACGTGGGGTTGTGATAGCGGCCGTAGGTGTAGGGCGACGTGCCCACCTCGCCGCTGAACCCGTAGGTCCCGGCAAACGTCGGGCCTGGGAGGAAGGGTTCCCCCTGGGAGACACTCGGCAGGCCCGCTCTGATGACTCTGGTTCCGTCTCGCATGGGCGATTCTGGCCGCAACCGGATTTATCCTTTGGCGTCGGGCCGAGTTATCGCTGGGACCCCCGAATCAGGTGCTCGGAGCGGCTTTGCCAAGAACTAAGTAAGACGCCCTCCACCGGATTGCCCGATGGAGACCCTCTACCAGAGATTGACCCCTGACGCCCTCCTTCGGAGGTTGCAGGACGTGCCGGTGGCATACCTCCCGCTGGGGACTCTTGAGTATCACGGACCTCACCTCCCGCTGGGATCGGACATGCTCCAGCCGATCGGGCTCTTCTCCGAGCTCGCCAAGGTCGTGGGCGGGGTGGTCCTGCCTCCTCTGGCGCTCGGGCCGGACGAGGCGACGAAGATAGACGGGACCGCATTCTACGGGATGGACTTTGAGTTCCTCGTCGGCGGCGAGAAGCCCAGGCGGCTGCCCGGGAGCGCATACTACCTGGACGGTCCGGTCTTCCAACGCTACGTCGAGGGCATGCTCAAGCAGCTCGGCCGAGCGGGGGTAAGGGTAGTCGTCGGCCACGGCCACGGACCCTCCACCGATCTCTTCGTCTCGAAGCGGGGGGTGTGGGAGTACCAATTCGGCCTGAAGGTGCTCACACTGCATGGGATCGTCCCGGAGAGTGAGCTCGGATTCATGATCGACCACGCAGGCGCCAACGAGACCTCGATAATGCTGGCAACCAACCCTGAACTGGTCAAGATGGAGAACCTTCCGGGCAATCCCAAGGACTGGCCGCTGGGGATAATGGGCGCTGACCCGAGGGTCTATGCCTCGGCGGAGTTGGGGCGGAGGATCATCGATGCCAACCTGTCGGCGACCCAGCGGCTGCTCCGCGAAGAACTCGCGAAATTGTGAACGACGGTCCGCCCTCCTCGGCTATCCCGGGCGGGGTCTGCTAGGCGCCAGCCGCGGCGCCCTCCACCTTGGGGGCGGAGGGACGGTTCGCGAAGAAATAGACAGCCAGCGCGAACCCGCAGAAGAGCGGTACGAGGACCAGGTCGGGCGGAGAGAGGACCGCCTCGCCGAACCAGAAGAACGCGAACGACAGGAGGAGCGCTGAGACGACAATCTTCGAGTCGGCCTGCTTCACCTTCCTGACCTGGGATCGGAGCGCGTAGGTGGCGATGACCACGAGCACGATCCCAGTGCCCAACCCACCCAGGGTCGCGGCGAACCCGTTCGGCAGGAGGCCCACGAGTACTATGGCGGCCTCGAAGGCCTCGACGGCGCCCACTGAGAAGCCCGTCGCCATGATTCCCTTCTCGAAGTGTTCCGTCCGCTGACCGCCCTTCCTGGCGTTCACCACCGACCTCCTCGCGCTCTTTGTCAGCCTGAGCCCGAAGTAGAGGAGGAGGACTCCGGCTACCAGCCTGACGTAGACCGCCGGGAGCAGCCCGATCAGCGAACCGACCAGTATCGTCGGGACTAGGACGACGAGGGATCCGAGCGCGACGTACAGGAACGCGGCGTGCTTACCTGAATCGGCGTACAGGGCCAGCCCAACCGCGGCCGCTTCAGTGAACTCGAGGAGCGTTATGCCCAGCGCCGCCAGGAAGATTGCCGGGTCGAGAGCCAAGCCGCGGCGCCTTGCCTCCGCTTGGCTAAAAAGCGATGCCCCCTGCTCGACTGGACAACGATATTCGTCTCACTTTGAGCAAGATGTCAAGAATTGTTGTCAGACGCTGGTATCATCGTATCACCCTGCACGAGATACCGCGAGATTACATTGAGCAAGTTCGAAAAGAACTGGAAGCCGCAAACAAATCAGACGAGTTTCGGTCAGAAGACGAAGGAGGCCATCAGAGGCGCTCAGCCGATGAAGCCCCAGATCGCAAAGGCCACGAGCCAGCTCCAGCAGGAGATAACCCGCTTGGACCGCTCGATGGACCGCCTGAAGCAGAGAGAGCAGGCGATATTCAAGAAGACCGTCACCGCCGTCCAGCAGCACGACGAGCAGACCAGCAAGGCCTACTCGAACGAGCTCGCCGAGGTCAGGAAGATGGCTAAGATCGTCACCCAGTCCAAGATAGCGCTCGAACAGATAACCACCAGGCTCCAGACCGTCACCGACATCGGTGACTTCGCGGCCACGCTCGCGCCGGCGATCGGCGTGATCAGGACCGTCCGCACCACCCTCGGAACCGCGATGCCTGACGCCCAGTCGGCGCTCGGAGACATCGGTGCGTCCCTGAGCGGGCTGATGTCAGACGTTGGCGGCCTGAGCGGCGGGAACTTCTTCACTCCGGAGAGCAGCGAAGAAGCGGACAAGATCATGGCCGAGGCGGCAGCTGTCGCCGAGAAGCGGATGGGCGACTCGTTCCCCGAGGTACCCTCAGCCTCGAACGAATCGGTCTACAGCAGTTAGACTGCACGGGACGGTCCGGTTGCATTATTACGCAACCGGGCTGTCTCATCCTGTTTTTCTTGTTCCTAATCGGTCTGCCTAGCTTCAGGTCGCCGTCTTCTTGGTCATTCGCAGAGCAAGGATGACCCCTAGAATGATCAGAATCGACACGGCGAGAATGATCGCGATGTCAATGTAACTGTAAGAGGAGCTCGCAGTCACAGCCTCCGGCCCATTGACCGCGAGGGCGACGCTCGGCGAGCTCGAGGTACTCGCCCCGCTCCACCCCTTAAACGAGTAGAGAAACGGGGCGGGCGACGCGCTCAGCGACAGTGTTGAGTTAGGGGGAACATAGACGACCGTCCTCGCCCCGGCTGACACGGTCCCGGAAGTGGAGCTGTCCTGATAGGTTATCGAGACGGGCCCATCGGCGTTCAGAGTGATTCCGGGGTAGAACAACGCGGTGGAGTTGAATGGTCCTCCCAGGACGACATCGAGCCCGCCGGGAGAGCTGGGGCTCCCGAAGCCGCTCCAGCCTTCGAATTGCCAGCCTGGACTCGGCGTTGCCGTCAGCTGCAGGGACGTCCCGGGGAGATACCATCCAGAGGCCTCAGAGACTGTGCCCCCGTCCGGGTTGTTCACTCCTATTGAGACATAATACTCATACTGGTAGTCCAGCGCGATCGAGAGAGGGCCCGAGACCGTTCCGGTCGTGGTCCCGTTGGTCGCCCAGCGCTCACCCTGTGAGAGCGATATCGTCTGGGGTATCGAGTAGGTCGCGGCAGCATCGAGCCAGAATGAATTCGTGCCCTGAATTATCGTGCCGAGGAAGGGGAGACCCGAGCCCGTCGAGCTAAGTTCGACCGATGGGAAGATTCCGCTCCCTGTGAACGAAGCCTCGACCGCCACCGAGTACTGCCGGACATACGTCGCAGACAGAGCACCAGCGCTGCTCACGGTCCCCGATGCTCCGTCGGAGTTCCATCTCGCGCTGCTCGACGAGCCAGGAAGTGGATTCACGTAGCTGTAGTGCGAGCCGGAGTCTACCCATACCTCCTGCGGAACGGGGGTTGGCGAGGCGACGACGGTCTCGGACGAACCGAATGACTGGTACGTGACGGAAGGCGCAGTGTAACCTGTCCCCCCGCCGATGACGCTGTAGACGAAGACGACCCAGAACTGATGGTAGTAAACAAAGGCAATCGTCTGGGCAGAGCTAGCTATGCCCGTGGTGGCCTCCGCGGTCTCCCACCGCTCCGTATTGGAGGTGCCGCCGAGGACCTGCGAGACGCTCCAGCTGCTCCCTTGGTCCAGGTTGTAGGCGACGGCAGTAGCGTTCAGAGTCGCCGTGAGCGGGACACCGTCGGTGACGTAGGTCAGCGTCGGAGGGGCTGAGCCGGCAGCTCCTCCGGAGACCGAGTAGCTGAATGTGAGTGGGAAGGTGGTGGGAGTCGTCGTGCTCGTCAGGTTCCCCGTCACGAACTCATAGGCGTCGCTGAACTCGTCCGTGCCATTGTATGAGAACTCCTGCAGCGTGCTAGGAGCTGTATACGAAATCGGAGCCCTGGTCTCAGATGAGAACAACGCTTGCAGGGTGTTCGAGTTGAACTCATCCAACCACATCCATGCGGAGGAGAGCCTGAACGCGCTGTCGGAGTAGGTCACCTGCTCGCCGTTCGCGTAGTACGGGTCGCCGTGGTACCACTCGGTCATGAGGCCCGTGAAGTAGCCGTTTGAGTTGGCAGGTCCGCTCGGGGACCCGATGAAGCACACCCCGCCCAGCGCATCGAATGTCTCGGACGCGAACGACCCGGTGCTGAGGTCCTCGGCGGCCATCACGACGACGCCCGCGCTCGAGAAGTACAGGTTGAGGAGCACGGTGTCGCCGGGACTGACGCTCCCCGAGAAAGCGGTGACCCCGCCGCCGCCGTCCGGAGGGAAGATCGAGTTCTGAGAGGTGTCGAAGACCTCGTAGTTCATGTCGAAGCCCGTACCCGGGGTCTGGCCGGGAGACCAGTTCCAGGAGAGACCGACCTGATACCAGTAGCCCGTGTTGGCCAGCCCGTTGAGGAGGTAGCCGGGCCCGTCGTCCAGCACAGGATCGGTCTGCGCGACGGCCGTCACGTTGTACTCCAGCGACGAGAAGCTCTGCGTGAACGTCATCCCGATCTGCTCGTCATAGGCGGTCTGGGAAGGCGGGGGCTCCTGATGCCCTCTGAGCTGGGCCGCAGTCCCGGGAGCGGCTGGGGCCAGGCTCGAATTGCACGCAGCGGTCGGGACGGGTTTAGGCGCCGAGGTCAGGCTGGCTGCGTGGGCAGAGTAGGGTGTGCCCATCAATAGGAGGATTATCAGAAGAGAGGCTGAAATGATCCTTCTCGTCCAGGCCCTCATCTAGCAGAAAGGATGCTTCCCGGTATAAACATCTTGTGCACGGACGGTCCCGGTAGGCCACCGCTCGACCGATGTCACCACGAGTGCGGCGATCCATCTCACCGGTGTGGTAAGCTCAGGGCTCCTCGCCGAGAATCTCGAAGAAACTCCTCATCTTCCAGTAGGTCTCGAGGAACTCCAAGCCTCGCGGAGTAGCGCCGTAGAGGACGTCGTCTTCGTCCGTCGATCTCCTGACCAGGCCGTTCGAGCAGAGGGCCCTCACCTGGGTCTTCAGTCGGTCGACGGGGACCCCGACCCCATAGGACAGCCTGGTTATCCTCACCCCTTCGGGATAGCGCGTGATTACCTCGAGAATCTCTGCGAAGATGTCCATCCTCGACCGCTTGGAGTTCCTGCGACCCACTCGCGCTCCACCCTCCACCAGGTCCACCCTAGAGCGGGGGGTCTGGCAGCCTTTCCGTCTTCTGGGGAGGCAGATGCATGTAGGCGCTCGAAGTAAGACTGAGGTCCTTCGTGTAGGTCACCTGGTGAGCGATGCTCCCGCCTTCCATCTGAACCTCGTCCGCGAAGACCCGTTTCGCTCGGGAGTAGGCCGCTATCCTCACGCTCCTTCCGTAGACGTCCTCGACCTCGGTCATCTGCCCGATCCTCCCCCTTACCTCCGACCAGACAGAGGGCCACTGGCCGAAGCCAGGCTTCTCCCCGATCTCGATCTGCCCCCCGACGAGGGGACCGGCCACCCTCCCGCCCCTCCTGACTGCTATCGAGGAGGCCCTCATCCCTCCGGCTGTTCTCAGCTCCCCGCTCACGTCAGCCTCGTCGACGGTGACAACCCGGTCGGCGTTCAGCCTGCCCTCGACGTCGAGCCTCTGGCAGTCGACGCGTCCCCGGACGTCCGCGATTCCGAGGACCTTGAAGCCCTTGGAGACCTTCAGGTTCCCGGTGACGCGCATCATCCCGAGCAAATCGACCTCCTCGGCGGAGAGGTCGCCCTTCGCCTCTGCGGCCCCCTTAACCTCTAGGATCCTGCAGCTCGAATCTCCGGCGAATCTCACCCTCCCCAAGGCCGAGAGGCGCTCGCCCTTGCTCCCCCCTGCGAGGGAGACGTGACCGTAGGTCTGGAGCTCACCATATTCGAGACGGGACGCCACCTCCATGTGACCTCTGACCTGGATTCTGCCGCTGATCGTCCCTCCGCCGACCTCGGCGTGGCCGCCTACGTGGAGGTCGACCGCCTTCACCCTCCCCGGGGCCGACAGGTGGCCGGCGACGTCCACACTGTCCGAGTCGAGGGTGCCCTTGACATTGAAGTGGCCGCCCACACGTACGCGCTTCGTGAAGACAGAGTCTGCCGCCATGTGTCCGCCGACATCGAATCCCTCCGCGGTGGCGGTCCTGGAGACTTCCAAAGAGTCGGCGACGTCGACCCCCTTGAGGGCGCTGAGATCGCCGTTGACCTTTACCGTGCCGCCGGTGTGTGGGGCGGCCTTGGCCTCTATGGAGTTGCACTCGAGGCTGCAGTCGATCGTAGCCCCGCCGTCGAAGATGACGTCACCCTTGACGACGACCTTCCCATCCGCTTCAGCCATGATCGTCGCCTTGCGCCCGACCTTGAGGTCCCCGTCGACGACCCCCAAGCGGGCCGTCTCGCCGCGCTTGACTGTCCGGTCTGTCATCAACACATCTTGCGCCCTCCTTCGTATAAGGTTCGCTCACTCCGTGTTAGTCCCATGCCTGTTGTGAGGTGGCAAACTCCGGCACCCTCCCACGTGAGATGGGAACAGTGACCGGGGATTACGCGTTTTCCGCTCGGTTCCCAATCTTCGCCGCGGAGGGCCGAGAATCGTTCACCACTTCGAAATCGAACGGGGCCACATCCGTGGCCTTGGGCCATGGGGTGGGTCTTCGTCAGGGCCTTCGTCTCGGTCAACTTTGTCAACTTGCTTCAGCCGACAGCCGGCCGCTTCCGAACTTATACTCAGTTCACTTCGGATAATCACCCGATGTTAGTGGAGTGGTTCCGCTGCCTGGATTCGACCCGGTACCCGGCGCCTCCAAAGCTGCTCGTGGCCCACGCTCGCCTTTTTAAGCGGAACCGACGGGGTCGTGACGTTTGAAGACCGACTATGATGTAATAATTGCAGGCGGCGGCATGGCGGGACTGATCACTGCGTCTGCTATCGGTTTTTACTCTAAGAAGTCAGCTCGGATCCTGGTGATGGACCGGAACCCGCCGGAGGAGGCGGGGAAGAAGACGAACAACGGCTGGACGTGCGGCGACGCCACCAGCATGAACAGCCTCCGGTTCCTCGAG
>JBEKFK010000047.1:0-15050 GCA_050013375.1 Nitrososphaerales archaeon
GGACCACGGAGTCCGGCGCTGGCTTTTCGAAGGAAGACGAGAGAGGACTTGTGTTGTACATAACTCTCTTCGTTCGCGGCGGGACGATTGAGGATATTTAGGCTTTGTCGGCGGTCGACCGGAGGACCGGCTAGTCCAGAATGTACCGGGCAAGCTCGGGCTTGCCCCTGGTCGAGACGTAGACCCCGGGGGACCCACGGTCCCTGAGAGCATCCGTCACCCCCTTTGCCTCCTTCAGGAGCCTGCGCTCCCCCTCGTCCGCGATCCTGTCCAGTTCCTGCGGCAGGTCCCAGCCGAACCGCTCCCTGCATGCCTGGACGTCCTCCCTCGACCTGAAAGGGAAGATGTTGTGGAGGACCTTCTTCTCCAGGTGGTGGCTCTCGAGGAGCGAGACGTTCCTTTCCAGGGTGCGAGAGAGGTCCGAGGTCGGGGGTTGGGCCAGAAGGGCGTCGCTCCCCGCGGCTATGCGGGCCTCGGCGATCCCCAGTCCCCTCGGGCCGTCGAGCGTCGTGACGTCGACGGGAGAGAAGAGCGTCGCGCTGACGTCGGCCCTATCCGCAAGGCCCCTCGCCTCCGCCACGGCCTCGGCAAGCGACCTGAAGTCGTAGACGTTCTTGGTACCTTCGCCCTCGGCGTACCTGTCCCCCCAGACGAGGGAGACGGACTCGAGTCCCAGCGAGAGGCAGGATAGGAACATCGATCGGATCGCCTTGCGGTTCATGTCCCGGGTCGGGATTACGGGTATGACCTCGACGCCGAGCTCGTCCTTCAGGATCGCGGCCGTGTAGATGCTCGCCAGCTGCAGCCTGGCCGGGTCCTTCATGTCAGCGACGAGGATGGCATCAGCGAGGTCAGATATGCGCCTGACCCGGGCCACGGTGTCCCTCAGCTTCTGCTTGATCCCAATCAAAGGCTCCTTGGCCGTCTCGACGCTGAAGTTCGGGGGGAAGATCTCGATAAGGGTCGTGAAGGCGCCCCGCTCCATCCGCTCGCTGAGCCTCAATCACTCGATCACTTTCTGGCGGTACACCTGGGCGCCGGACTGGAGGGAGGCCTCGGCCCTGCCCAGCTCGAGGGTCAGATAGGCCAGGTGCCGTCTGCTGATGCCGAGCCTGTCTGCCTCGTCGTTCAGGGACTGGAAGATCCGCTCGGCCGACCTTGACTTGAACCGCTTCTTGGGCACATGCTCGTACGAGTAGTAGGTGACGAGGATCTCCTTCGACTCGCGGAGGATGGAGACCAGGAAGTAGCCCTGGGGGTCGTACTCTTTCGAGGTGAGCCTGGAGGGGACGGCCTCCTGCGGCCTCCCGAAGTAGACGTCGTCCCTTGCGAGCGTGAGCACGACGTTCTTTGAGTAGGCGACCTCCCGGTTGAGGTTCCGCTGCCCGCAGTGGGGGTGGACGAACTGGATCCTGTCCTCACCCAGCTTGGCGCGGGCGAAGTCTATCATTTTCCCGGTCTCTTCCGCTGTCTCGACCCGCAGGCTCTGGCTGTCGGTGCAGCCGAGGCCGATCAACTGGTCGTAGTTCCGCCTGCTTGCCTCGTCGAAAAGCCGCGGGTAGTGGTAGAAGTCGAGCGAGAGCGTGTGGACCTTGGTCCTGGTGAGCTCCGGGAAGACCCTCGAGGCGTCGCCGCAGGCGTGGAGCACGACCGGGATCTTGGCCGCGGCCGCGACCTCCTCGTAGAGCCCGACGAAGTAGTCGGGGGTGAACGAGTCGGAGGCGACGGCGGGCGAGTCGAGCTGGATCCAGGAGACCGCGCCCGAGTCCTGCAGCTGCTCTATCTCCGGGATCACGACCTTCCTGTTTATCTCGACCGCAAGCTCCCTTGCGTCGGCGTAGGACCCCGTGTTAATCTTGGCGAACCGCGCCAGCGTGTAAGCGTCGGTGATCGGCTCCTTGATCTCGTAGTGGCTGGGGAGCGCGCTCCTGGCGTGCAGCACGTCTGCAAGCCTGTTTGAGCCGACCCTCGAGATCTTCTCGTCGACGAACGCCTCCGCTCCGTCCCACCGAATCCCCTTCACGAACTTCGGGTCGAGGAAGAGTGAGTAGAGGTCGCCTCTGGACTGGCCAGTCGAAGGGACCTCGATGCCAGCAGACGTGAAGTCCTCAAGGGCCTCGTCGATGGACCAGAAGTAAGGGTCTATGACCTCCTCGCCCAGCCCGTGGCTGGAGATCGCGAGGTAGTACTCGATGTCCTCTGGCCTCGGGAAGGTGGGGTAGCTGCCTATGGTCGTCGTCTTGGGTATCAAGGAGCGGAGAGCTCACCCCTCGCCTTCTCCGCGCCCCCCACGACCAGGTCGAGCATGCGCTGCGCAACCTCGGGCCTCCGCGTCCGGAGCCCGCAGTCGGGATTGACGAAGAGGTCTCTCGGGTCGAGCTGTGTGGCCTTGGCCGAGTAGAGGATCCGGTCCTTCACGACGTCTACGCTCGGAAGCCGGTCCGTGTGGATGTGGAGGACCCCCACTCCGAGCCCCTTGTCGTAGCCGTACTCCTTGAAGAGCTTGAGGTCCGCGAACCCCTGCCTTGCCTCGTCGGAGAGGCCCCGGCGGTAGCCGTCCCGGTTGCCGTACTCGAAGGAGAATCGCTCGCACTTCTTCATCTCGAGCAGCTCGGGGAAGAGAATACCATAGCCGAGGCTTGGCGGGAAGCAGCTGTGGACGCTGAACGTGGCGCTGAGGCCCTTGGTCGTCTCGTTGAACGACTCCGCGACGAGCTTGATGTCCTCGCGCGACTGGTACTGGGTGGCCGCCGGGATGTCAATCTGAACCTCCTCGACCCCCTTCGCAATGAGCTCGCGCACGACCTTCCGGATGATCTTGGCCAGGTCGAGGGTGAACTCCCGTCTGGCGTTGAAGGACCTCCTCAGCGGGGAGGCCTTCTCCCTCGCCCACTTCGAGGTGTAGTGGTGGTTGTCCGACCAGGCCATGATTGTGATGGCGTCGGTCACGGGCACCTTGATCTTCCTCTTGGCGTGCTTCTGAGTGAAGAGGAGCTCGTCGATGTGGTAGTTGCTCTTGTACGCCGGGGGCGACCTTATGCTCACCGGACCAGACCAGGTCCAGCCCTCGATGCTCGGCTAGGCCCTCACCGGCGGTCTCGTTCATCCTTATGGCGTAGAGAAGCGAGAAGTCGACTATGGAGGCCTTCTCGTCGTCTGTGAACCCCGCCCTCTTCGAAAGTATCTTGAGCAGTTCGCCGGTCCCCGGGACGTTTAGCTTGTCGCCCCACACCTTGGCAGAGATCAGGTCGGAGTCCTCCAGCTCCATCTGCCTGAAGGGCTTCGTCCTCCAGGAGAACTTCGGGAGGCTGCCAATCTCCTGGGTCGGGAAGTTCTTGGTCAACCCGGTCGTCCTCCGAGCACCCTCTTGAGCGCGCCGAGACGCGTGAGCTTTTCGTCAGCGGAGATGCGGGGGATGTACCTCAGGTCCGAGGACGGGGCAAGGGTGATCGACCTCGAACCCGTCCGGTCCGCGACGAGTTCGGCCTTTGCCTTCAGGTCTTCGACGCTCTCGAGGTAGGTGGTCCGGGCGTCCGCAACCCCAGCGATTATCCCCCTCCTCGTCCCCGTGAGGGACTCCGGGTCCGTCTGGGTGAAATCGAATCCGATGTCGGTGGTCGGGATTGCGTCGAAGAGCTCGGGGATGTAAGCAGTGGCGTCGCCAAAGAAGGTGTGGAAGCCAGTCTTGATTGAGACCCCCCTTATGGTCATCCTGACCGCCTCTCCCACCAGCTTCAGCGAGCTCGTGTCGAGGGGCTTGCCCCTGAAGCGGGCCACGAGGGCAGGGGAGGAGAGCTGGACGTACTCGACGCCGTTCTTCTCCAGAGTCCTGAGCTCCCCGTTGAGGGTGTCTGCGAAAGCGAACATGGCCTTCTCCCGGTCGTGGTAGTAGCCGTCTTCCGAGAGCTCCGAGAGCGTGAGCGGGTCAGGCAGCGAGACCCTGAAACGTCCTTCCCGCACGAATCTGTGCTCCAGTTTCTTCCAGATCGCGTTCCCGTCGCTCGAGATGGGCCCGTCGATGACCGGGGTCTGGAAGAACGTATTCGTGTTGTACCACCTCACCATGGCGCCCCTCTTCACGCCGGAGAACCCGCCCGTGATGGGCCTGAGCGAGTCCTGCCATGCGGTGGTCATCTGACCGTCCGTGACGTAGTCAGCCCCCGTTTCCTTCTGCAGGCGGACCAGAGACGCGGTGTCGTCCCTGAAGGCTGCGGCGAGGAGTGCCGAGTCTATCCTGCCTCTCTCCCAGTCCTGGGTGGCCTGGATGGTGGACTCGTTCCTGGCGTGTAGCCCTGTGAGCGAAAGTTTGAACTCGGTCATCTAAGCAATTCTTTCCTGCTGGCGCGGCGAGTATTCATGCGAATAAAAAGCGTTCTGAAATCAACATTCCTGCCACTCATATCCCGGTCGAGTTGATGGGGAGTATCAGACTCTTCATGCTTCAGGACAGGGCTCAGTCGCCTCCGGTGCTGCTGGTGACACCTCTGCTAAGGAACGAGATCCTTTGGAGGCGGAGCCTAGCTGAACCCTACTGCAGCCCTGCCAACTGTTCGAACACTTTGATCAGGGCCTGGGTCCCTTCCTCCCCGCTGTCTGCGGCCTGGAGGGCGTTGTAGAGCTGGTGGGCGGCGCTCGTGGCCGGCAGGGCGACGCCGAGCTCATCACCGCTGCTTAGAACAAGCTTTAGGTCCTTCTGGAGGAGCTTGACCTTGAAGCCAGGAGCGAAGTCCCTGTCAACCGCCTTGGGGCCCAGGTTGACGAGGCTCCACGACGAAGCGGCACCGGCCGAGAGCGACTCGATGACCGTCTTCTGGTCGAGCCCGGCCTTCTTGGCGAAGACGAGGCACTCGCAGACGCCCATCATGTTCCCCACGACCAGGATCTGGTTCGCAAGCTTCGTGAGCTGGCCCGCGCCGCTCTCCCCCATCCTGACAATCTTCTTGCCCATCGCCTGGAGGATCGGGAGGCAGTCGGTGAATGTGGCCTCGGGACCACCGACCATTATCGTGAGGGTCCCCTCCCGGGCGCCCTTGTCGCCGCCGCTGACGGGCGCGTCGAGCATCTGCGCGCCCGCCGCCGAGAGCTTCGCAGAGATCGTCCGCGTAGCCTTCGGCGAGATGGTGCTCATGTCGATGACAACGAGTCCCTCCCTCGCGGCCTCGATGACCCCTCCCGGACCCAGTATCACCTGCTCGACGTCCGGGGTGTCGGTCACCATCGTTATCACCACGTCGGACTCGGCCGCTACCTGTCTGGGCGACCCGGCCACAGTAGCGCCGGCCGACGCCAGATCCTCGGCGGCCGCCTTGCTCCGGTTGTAGACAGTCAGGGTATAGCCCGCCTTCAGCAGGTTCTGCGACATCGGCCTTCCCATGATGCCCAGTCCGACGAAACCGATTCTCTTCATCGCGGCAGACGGCGGCTCGATGCGATTTATCTCTTGAGCCCGGACGGCGGAAGGCGCATCGCTATCGCGTAGGGCACGAGTACGGCAATGAAGGTCGCGCCAAGCGTGAGATAGGCGGCGGTCAGCCCGAACTGAACCCAGACGGCGCTCCCGAGGAGGGGGCCCAGGAGGACTCCGACGTCCTCGGCGGCGCCGTAAATCCCCATCGCCCTGCCTGCGTATCTCTTCGGGATGCCCACCATCAGGAGGGAGAGCGAGAGCGGGCTGATGGCGGAGAAGCAAACCCCCTCGAGGAGACCGGCCACGGCAATCTCCCAGACACTGTTCAGCTGCGTCAGCAGGGCGAAGACGCCGAAGCTCGCGGCGAGCGCCGTCGCGATGACGTACCTCGCGCTCCTACCACCCCGGGCGGAGAGGAGCGGTTGGAAGATGACGTTGGCCACCCAGAACGAAGAGTAGACGATCCCCGCCTGGAGCTCGGTGGCCGAGATGGAAGGAGTCTGCGTCACGACGAGCTGCATTATGTTCACGAAGAAGGAATAGCCGATGAAGGTGGGGACCGCCACCAGGGAGATGAGCGGGAGTCCGCGCCAGTCGAGCGGAGGCCTCGGTCCCTTGTCCGCCGGATCCTCCCTGAAGTCGCCCAGCCCTTGGCCCACGCCGGCCCCCCGCGAGGAGCGCAGGTAGAGGAGATAGACGAGGGCCGTGACCGCCGCCGAGATGTAGAACGTGTTTCCGAAGTGAATCGCGGGCTCTGCCAGGCTCGCTATGAGGGACCCGACTACCTGGGCCAGAGCGTAGATCGCACCCAGCAGACCGAAGCCGCCTGCCCACTTGCCCGACTCGTTCTGCCTTATGACCAGAGAGCGCGAAACGACCGCGAGGATCGGGGCAGAGACGCCGAGTAGCAATTCGACCAGTATGGCGCCCTCGATGTCCGTGACGAACGGGACGAGCAGGTAGGTCGCCGCCGTCATAGCCGCGCTGGCGAGGATCAGTCGGTCGGGGCCGACCCTGTCAAAGAAGACTCCCCACGCGATCTCGGAGATCAGGAGGCTCCCTCCGAAGAGCCCGATCGAGATGCCGACCTCGAGGTCCGAGATGCCGACGGAGAAGAAGTAGAGGGGGAGGAGCAGCGCAGTCACGCCCCTCAGGATGGTGAAGATCGAGTAGAGGGAGATGAATGGAAGTCGGCTCCGGCCGCTCAAATCGACGGAGCGCCTCCGTTTTTTCATTTAAGCGTTAGGAGATGGAATCCTTTTTACGACTGACCGGCCGTCAAGTCATCCTTGCCTGGAAAGGTCTTCATCGGGAGGAGCGGGGTGGCTGCGACCGAGCACCCGCTCGCGTCCCTGGCGGCCTGCAGGGCGATGCAGGATGGTGGGAACGCGTTCGACGGGGCTGCTGCGGCGAGCTTCGCCCTCTCCGTGACTCAGCCCCACCTCAATGGGCTCGGGGGAGATTTCTTCGGACTCTTCTATCTTGCCAAGGAGCGCAGGGTCTACTGCCTGAACTCGAGCGGGTGGTCTTTCTCGTCGACGACCGTTGAGTCCCTCGGTCGTGCCGGGTACAAGACGGTGCCGAGGGGAGGCCCTGCGAGTGTCGTCGTGCCTGGGCACGTCGCCGGGGTCCATGCCATGCAACGGCGGTTCGGGGCCCTCGATTTCAGCAGAGCCCTGGACGATGCCACCCGACTTGCGGAGGACGGGTTCCCTGTTGGAGGAGGACTCGTCAGATCTCTCGGGTCGGCGTTGCCGGAACTTTCAGAGGGTGCGAAGCGGGCCTTCGGGGTCGGCTACCGGACGCCCAGGGAGGGTGCCATCCTGAGGCAAAGTGCGCTCGCCAGGACTCTTCGCGACATCGCGAAGCTCGGGCCTGCCGGATTCTACTCGGGCCTGCCTGCGAAGTCGATATGCGAGGTGATGCTGCGCGCCGGACTCGAGGCAGACGAAGAGGACCTCGCCACATTCGAACCGGAGTGGTGCGCGCCGCTGGCCATACAGTACAAGGGGACCGAGGTCTTCGAGGTCCCGCCCAACAGCATGGGCGCGACGACCCTGCTGATCCTCGAGCTCCTGAAGGCTGTCGATCTCGGCTCGTTCGGACCTCGCTCGGGCGAGAGGGTGCAGGCGATGGTCGAGGCCGCCAAATCAGCGTACGCAGCACGGGACGCGAAGCTGGGTGACCCAAGGTTTGTCCCTTTCAATCTCGACGAGTTCCTGAAATCAGACTGTGGTGTGGGGACCCAAAAGAGGATCGACGCGGCCGACACGACCTACTTCGCCGTTGCCGACCGCGAAGGGAACCTGCTATCCTGCATCCAGAGCATATTCCACCACTTCGGGTCGAAGATCTTCCTCGACGACTGCGGGTTCTTCCTGAACAACAGGGGGTCGGGGTTTGCGATGGAGGGTCCCAACAAGCTCGAGCCCAAGAAGAGGCCGCTGCACACTCTCTCCTCGCTTGTCCTCATGAGGGACGGAAGGCCGAAGTTCGCCGCTGGGTGTAGCGGAGGTGGGTACAGACCCCAGCAGCACGCGCTCCTCGTCACAAACCTGGTCGACTACTCGATGGACCTCCAGCAGGCGATCGACTTCCCGCGTTTCCTCTGGGACGGCTACGAGGACGTCGCGATTGAGGTAGGCTTCAGCGGGCTCGACAAGCGGCGGCTGCGGCACGAGGTCATCGGGTACCCGGCCGCCACTGGCGTCGCTCAGGGGGTCGAGCTAATGGAGGAGAGCGTGAAAGGCGTCTGCGATCTCAGGGGCGAGGGCCTTCCCCTCGGATTCTGAACAAGGTTTAAGATTCCCATCAAGGGCCGCGTGGGCGTGTCTCTCGAGAAGCTTCACGAGTCGCCGTCGCTGGAGATGATCAACCTCGTCTTCGAGATGAAGACGAAAGGGAAGGAGGTGCTCTCGCTGGCGCCGGGAGACCCGTCGTTCGACACGCCGAAGGAGATTGTCGAAGTGGCCTACAGGAGCATGCTCGAGGGCGGGACCCACTACGTCCACTCGTACGGGACCCTCGACGTGAGGAACGCGATCAAGGACAAGGTCCGCAGGAAGAACGGGATCGCCGCGAAGCTCGAGAACACGATCTTCATCACCGCCAAGCTGGCGGTCTTCGCCTCGCTCGCATCGGTCTCGGGCAGGTCCTATGAGGCCCTCGTCCCAGACCCGGGGTATTTCTACTCGGAGCCGGTCATCCTCACGGGAGGGAGGCCGGTCCGGTACAGGCTTTCGCCGTCGTTCGGGATGGACCTCGACGAGATCAAGAAGAAGACCGGGCCGAAGACCAAGGCGATCGTGATCAACACCCCCTCCAACCCTACCGGGGTCGTCTTCGGGAAGAGCGAGCTCCGGGAGCTCTACGACTTCTGCTACGACAGGGGCATCTACATCCTGAGCGACGAGGCCTACGAGGACCTTGTCTACTCAAAGAAACACTTCTCGATCGGTTCCCTCGAGAAGAGCCCGGACAGGGTGCTCTCGCTTTACACCCTCTCCAAGAGCTACTCCATGCCGGGGTGGAGGGCGGGCTACATCGTCGCATCCGACGAGAGGTTGAAGCTTGTGAACAAGCTCATTGAGCACACGGTCACGTGCTTCCCGCCCTTCATCATGCACGCGTCAGCCTATGCGCTGAACAACGGCGATAGGTTCATCCAGGAGTTCAAGAACGAGTACGTCAAGCGGAGGAAGCTCCTGGACGACCGGATGGCCGAGATCCCCGCCCTTCGTCCGGTTGAGATAGAGGGCTCGTTCTACGCATTTCCTGGCTACGGGCTCAGGATGAAGTCCCGGGAGCTCACGAGGGAGCTGCTGGTAAGCCAGAACGTCGCCGTCCTCCCGGGTACGGCCTTCGGACCCTCCGGCGAGAAGCACCTGAGGCTCTGCTTCGCGGTCGCCGAGGACACGATCTCAAGGGCCATGGACGGGATGAAAGCATTCTTCGCGGCAAGACGATAGAATCCGGCGGGGGGAGGATTCAGGCCGAGAAGGCCCTTATCCAGCGCGAGGCGACGATGAACGCGAGTCCCTCCCCGGACCAGGCAATGCAGGAGACTCCCACGCCCCGGAGCGCGGCGAGCTTGGTCACCGACTTGCCGTCGAACTTGTAGATGGCCGTCTCCCCCTCATCATCGGTCATCGCGCTTGTGCCGATAAGGGCGTACTCGCCAGAGGGGTGCCAGGCGCAGGCGGTCGGGAAGATGGCCCCGCTGCCCCAGGGTATCCCCCGGAGACCGTCCTCCCCGTACGAGAAGAGGGCGGGTGTGTGCCAGGTCTGGTCGAAGCCCGCCAGGAGACAGGACGAACCGTCAGGCCTCCAGCTCGCGGACGTGAGGTCTGCCCGGCTCTCCGCCGGCGTCGAGAGATCCTGGAGAGAGCCACCCTCGAGCCTGAAGAGGTTTGGGGAGGGCGACAGGCCGCCCACCGAGTCTCTGAAACAGTTACCGGCGACCAGGGCGTATCCGTCCTTCGGGTGCCACGCTATCGACCTGAGGTGGGTGTCCGCGCCGTGGACTATCTCGAACTTCTGAGCCTCATCGAGGTAGGCCGCGCCGTTGTTTCCCACGAATAGAGCCCTCTTTCCGGACGCGTCCCAGGCTACCCGTCGGAGGTTCTCTCTGATGTCCTCCTTGACCCGCTCCAGCACACCGCCTGCAAGCGTGAGCACTAGACCCGAGTTCCCGCAGGCGAAGGCCCTCTCCCCGTCGGGTGAGAACTCGGCTCCCCGGAGATTCTCGGTGGTCTTGGAGTCGATCCGCGCGAATCCGCCGTCCGAGTACCGGAGCACAGTTCCCCTGTCTCCCACGAGAAGCGCCGCCCCATCCCTCCTGTTCCAGCATGCCCACCGGAGCCGACCCGGGGCATCCACCCGTCTATCACCCAGGGTCTGACCGTCGAACGTGATTATCTTCTGTCTCATCTCGATCAGGCGCAGACCACGGGATGAAGGGATGCCTCTTCTTTGGCGGCGATCCCTACCACGTTCTGACGTGGGTGGGCTCTATCACGAAGAGGATGCGCTTCTCCGTCGGCTTTCGCCCTTGGTACTTCTTGTTCCCGGTGTACTTGAAGGAGAGAAAGTCGATGTGGTCGTCCGCCTTCTCTCCCGTGTACGTCTTGACCACCTTGCCATCGAAGGAGAGGAAGGAGTAAGGGTTGCTAGCGTCGGCGACGGCGACAGCAACTCGGGAGTCCCTCAGTAGGTTCTTCACCTTCACCCGCCCGAGAGCGCTGTTGACAAGGATCTTCGAGCCGTCTGTGTCCACCCAGACCGGAGTGACCTGTGGAGAGCCGTCTCGGTTTATCGTCGCCACGAACGCGAAGTTCTTCCCCTTCAGGAGGTCCACGGCCTTCTTGTCTAGTTTCACCATTTCGAGAAACCGCGGTAGCGACCCGGTGATTAACCTTTTCGTCGGGATCCGGGGGAACTGAAGTCTTATGAGCGACCGCGACGGCCGAGCCCATCTTGGCCAGGCCGAAGACTGTCGAACTGGGCGAGACCCAGGTCACGGTTGAATGGAGCGACGGGCACAGGAGCGTCTTCTCCAACCGGGGCTTGAGGGAGTCGTGCCCGTGCGCCCTCTGTCAGGGAGAGGCGAGTCCGCTCGTAGGGTCGAGGTCGCTCCCCATGGTGCCGGACGTGCCCGCGGGGGTGAGGGCGTCTGAGTATCGGATGGTCGGGCTCTATGCCATCGCGTTCGCCTGGAGCGACGGTCACTCCACGGGGATCTATCCCTACGACTACCTGCTGGAGAGGTGCGAATGCAGCGTCTGCATGGCGGAGAGACGCGAGAGCTTATTAGAACCTCGGGAGTGAAAACGCGAGTTTGAGCGGAGTTACCGGTTTCGAGTTCCTCGCCGATCCTGTCAGGGGGATCCTGGACGAGATGGGGATCCACGACCCGACGCCTCCGCAGGCCCAGGCCTCCCCTTGGATAGCGAACGGGGAGAACGTGCTCGTGATAGCGCCTACGGGGTCTGGGAAGACCGAAGCAGCCATCCTGCCGCTGCTGAGCCGCCTGGTGAAGGAGGGACACGGCGACGGGGTCTCCATCATCTACATCACCCCGCTGAGGGCGCTGAACAGGGACATGTTGAGGCGCCTCGAGACCTGGTGCGCCCGGCTCTCGCTCAAGGTGGAGGTCAGGCACGGCGACACACCCCTCTCACAGAGGCAGAGGCAATCACGGTCCCCTCCCGACGTCCTAGTCACTACCCCGGAGACGCTCCAAGCGATTCTTCCGGGCGCAAGGATGCGGAGAAACCTCGCGACAGTCAAGGCAGTCGTTGTCGACGAGCTTCACAACCTGGTCGAGAGCAAGAGGGGCGTACAACTAACGGTCGGGCTCGAGAGGCTGAGGAAGGTCGCGGGAGATTTTCAGCTCGTTGCCCTCTCTGCCACGGTCGGGAGCCCCGAAGAGACGGCCGGGTTCATCTTCGGCGGGGCGAAGCACAGGATAGTCAAGGCGGCGGTACCGAAGGAGTTCAGGTACAGGGTGGAGTACCCCACGCCGGACTCGAACGACAGCGAGATCTCCAGGGAGACGTTCAGCACCATAGACCTGGCCGCCCGCCTCTCTCTCATCAACGAGCAGATCGGCTCGCACAGGTCGACGCTCATCTTCGTGAACAGCAGGACGCTGGCCGAGATGCTCGGCGAGAAGCTGAACAGGCTCAGGGGCGACGTCGGGGTGCACCACGGCTCCCTGCCGAGGGAGGAGAGGGAGAGGGTCGAGAACGCGTTCAAGCAGGGCCAGCTGAAGGCGCTCGTCTGCACTAGCACCCTCGAGCTCGGGATAGACATCGGTTCGGTCGACCTTGTGCTGCAGTACATGTCCCCGAGACAGGTCACATCCCTGATCCAGCGGGTCGGGAGGTCAGGGCACGACCTGCGGAGGACCTCTGAGGGCGTCATCATAACCGTCTCGGCCGATGACATCCTCGAGTCCGCAGCTTCCATCGAGGAAGCCCAAGGCGGGAGGCTTGAGGAGACCAGGCCCTACCGCAACTCCCTCGACGTCCTGGCGCACCAGATCGCCGGGTACCTCATGGACTACGAGTCGGTGGAGAAGGCCTTCATCCTGGGGGAGGTCAGGAGGGCTCACCCGTTCAGGGACCTGTCCGAGGAGGCGTTCCAGCGGGTGGTCGACTATCTCGGCCAGCTCCGGAAGCTGAGGGCGGAGGGGACGAAGCTGGTGAGGACGAGGGGGACGCGGGAGTACTACTTCCAGAACCTGTCTACGATCCCCGACGAGACGCGCTACTTCGTCGTCGACGTGGCGAACAACCAGACGGTGGGCATACTCGGGATGGAGTTCGTACTGCTGCAGGCCAAGGTCGGGCTCCACTTCATACTAAAGGGCAGGATCTGGCAGATCGAGAAGATAGCGAACGACCGGAAGATCTACGTCACGTCGATCGAGGACCCGCTCGCGGCGGTCCCAGGCTGGGACGGAGAGATGCTCCCAATCCCGTGCGGGCTCGCTCAGAAGACCGGGCGCCTTAGGAAGAGGGTCGCGGCGGTGCTCTCCGAGAATCCGCCGGAACTCTCCGCCACGCTTCTCTCGACCCACATGCCGGTCTCGGTTGAGGGGACGAGGATGGTCGTCGACGAGATCCATGAGCACCTCCGCCTCGGGGCCCCGCTGCCGAGCGACGACCTGATACTACTCGAGGGCTGGCAGAAGTATCTCGTAATCCACTCTTGCTTCGGAGAGAACGTCAACAGGACCCTCGCCTATACCTTTGAGGAGGTCCTCTCTCGCAAGGGACTGATTCGCCTCTGGTACCTCGACGGCTATCGCATCATGATAGAGCTCACCGTCGACTCGTCCGAGCTGGACCTCAGAGGGCTCGGCGAGCAGCTGTTCGGGATGTCCCCCGAGGAGTTCGAGAGGACCTACGCGGTCGCGGCCCAGCGCAACTTCCCGTTTCCCGGGAGGGTGAAGGCGATAGCCGAGAGATTCGGCGCGCTCAGGAGGGGCCAGTTCATCGCGCACCCGAACCTCTGTTCGCTCCCCACGAGGTTCGAGAACACCCCGGTCTTCGAGGAGTCTCTGCAGGAGACCGGCCGGGACCTCCTCGACATGAGGAGGGCCAAGGAGCTCCTGGTCTCGGTGTCCCGGGGGAAGACTCACGTGGAGACGTTCCTTTCGGACGAGAAGCCCACCCCTATCGCATACCACATACTCTACCGCTACCTCGACGTTCCGGAGCTCGTCGCGCCGGACTCTCTCGCCAAGACGACCATCGAGAAGATGAAGCTGAGCATCTACGGCACCTCGATAGAGCTCGTCTGCATGAAGTGCGGGCTGGGTCAGGGGTTCACGACGATAGGGGAGGTCGCCGAAGAGCCGCGGTGCGTCGCGTGCGCCTCCGGGCTTCTCTCCCCGGCCTTCTGGACGGCGAGCCAGGTGACGAAGCTGATGTCAAGGAAGCTCGCCCGCGACGTCCTCAGCGAGGACGAGAGGTCGGAGCTTGCGAAGGCGAGGCGCGCCGCAGACCTGGTCCTCTCTTACGGGAGGAGGGCGATAATCGCCCAGGCGGTCTACGGCATCGGGCCGCAGACGGCGGCAAGGATCCTCGCGAAGATGGAGGAGGAAGAGGAGGCGTTCTACAGGGAGCTGCTCGAGGCGAAGCTGAAGTTCATCGAGACAAGGCCGTTCTGGTGAGCGGGTCACCCGGCGGTCTTGGAGCCCAAGGCGCGGAGGAAGAACTCGGTGATGAAGCGCTTGGACTTCTCCAGGTCTCTCGTCTTGGCGAAGTGGAACTTCTGGAAGACGACGTTGTTCAGCATTCCGAGAAGGCAGTCGGCCGCGCTCTTGGCGTCGGTCTTGTCGAAGGCGCCCGACGCGACTCCTCGCCTCACGATGGACTCCGCCACGTCGTGGACCTCGTCGAGCTGCTCGCTTATGCGGGCGGCGGCTTCGTGGTCGAGCTTCGCGGTATCGATGAGGTACAGCCCGGGCTCGAACGCACCCGTGGGGAAGGATGAGAGGTAGAAGTCGATGAATGCGGCCGTGCCCTTCGCAGCGTCCTTGATGGAGGATTTGGACCGCAGCTGGGCGATGAACGCGTGCATGCTCACCCTCGTGCTCACCGCGGCCTCGAACAGGCGCTTCTTGTCCTTGAAGTAGTAGTAGATCATCGGGGGCGTCGTGTTGGCCTCACGGCATACGTCCCTAATCGAGACGTTCGCGTAGCCCTTCTCTGCGAAGAGTCTCGCCGCGGCCTCCAATATCGCCGCGGAACCGTCTTTGGGCCTTTGCACGGCAATCATCGAATGAACCTTGCCTAATTAGTTGCTGTTTTGAGGAATTAACTAACACTCGTTAAACTTTATCTACCGTGGGGAGGCCCTGCCCCACTGAAGATGGTCTCGGACGCCAGACGAGTCGCCCTAGGGAGTATCTTCGGCGCGGCCATCGTGGTCTTCATCGGTTTCGTCCCCGCGCCTACGTCTGATTTCCTGATAGGGTTCCAGGCGTTCCTCCTCGCCATTAGCTTCCTCGTGGTCGGGAGAGGCGGGGCAACCTATGTGGGCATCGTGAGCGGCCTGCTCATAACGCTCGCGAAGATCTCATTCTTCCCCCTGGACCTCATCTTCGCTGTGGCTTTCGGCGTGATGATCGACG
>JBEKFK010000048.1:0-12114 GCA_050013375.1 Nitrososphaerales archaeon
ACGACGACTATCCCGGGATAGACGTTCGCGTTGAGCGAAAGGTCGGGCACCTCCCTTCCCTGGGCGAAGCCTTCGGGCGCCGTGAGCCCGGTCTGGTACCAGGGCCTCGGTTCGAGGTCGCTCACGCCACCGGTACCTCCACCGTAGTTGACGCCGTCTGGGACAAAGCCGTAGTTCGACCACGCGGTCTCGTAGGAGGAGGAGACCGCAGTCCCGTCGAACGTGATGTAGGTCGTGGTGCCGCCCACTGCGACCACGTAGGGAGAGGTTGATGGATAGGCCACCGAGCCTTCAGGCCCTCCCGCTCCCCCGCTTCCTCCGAGGTCGCCTGTCGATGAGATGAAGGTGATGCCTTCGGCCGACCCGAGCATGTAGAACTGGTCGGTCAGCACGATGTTGAGGTCGAAGGAGCTCGCCGTCATCGACGAGAGCTGCGACTCGGGAAAGCCGAAGCTCTGGGAGAGGTCGCCCACCTTGTCTTGGGCCACTATGGCCGCGATGGCGGCAGAGAGTGGGAGCGCGCCGTTCGCGATGTAGAGGTCGATGGTCGCTCCGGGTGCCATCGCGTGGGCGGACTCCACGTCAAGGCTAATCTCCGGGGCCCAGCCCTCCGCGGTGCCGAGGCCCGGGTCGTAGGCCTCGATTGGGATCACGTTCAGGGGCGCGTTCGGCACGTCGTAGAGCTGGTCGAAATACTTGAGCTGTCCGGCGATGTAGGGGTCGCCGTAGAAGTCGAGAATCCCGGCCGTGCGGCCCGCCCCGTTGTCTCCTTTGAAATAGAGTGAGGTCGCGTTGTAGACCGACTGCAGGTCCGTGAGAGGATAGGACTCACCCGGAGCCGTCTGGTTGCTCTCGGATTTGCCCGGGATGACCTCTGGGACGGGTTTAGCTGTCACCAAGTCCGGGGGATGGCTGAGGAGGACCGCCGTCACATTCGAGACGTCGACGTAGGCCCCCTGGATAGGGGAGACGCCGGACGCGCTGTAGTAGGAGCTGGTGCCGTTGGAATAGGACTCGATGCTTAGCCCCATCGTTTGGGAGACCTGCGACGCTGTCCCCTCGGCGATTATCACCGAGTCCAGGCTGCTGCTCACTATGGTGAGGCCCCTCTCCTCGAGGTAGGCCAGCGCCACCTGATACTCCGAGGTCGGCAGGAACGTCTGGACCTGCGCCTGCGAGAGGAAATGTCTGTAGAGCGGCGACCCAGGCGTGGAAATCTGCTGCGAGAGGTATTCAAGGGATTGTTCGTCTTGAAGCGGGATCCCGACGGTGACCATCACCGGGGCGGCGGGAGAGAGCGCCCCTGTCGGTTTGTAGCCGGCCAGTAGTGTCGGCTCGACCTGAGTCTGGACAGGGGCGGCCGGATCCCCTGACCCGGAGGGTGATGACGCGACCGCGCCGTGGACAGGGGCGGCCACGATCAAGGACAGAGTAAGGAGCGCGATGACGAGCGAGGCAAAACAGAACGACCTCAGACGATTCTCCCCAAGAAGAATCAACGCTGGTTCTGAACGCCTCACGTTATTTAAGTCTCAGTCCGACTCTTCCGCTGCACCGGAAAGCCTCCGAGGCCGGGGCCAGGGGGCCTTCTCGGGAAGGCAGGACAGAGGCAGGTCAGCCCACGGTGGAGATGTCGTACCTGCCCTTCAGGAGTTTGCCGTCGCCGAAGCGCTTCAGCGAGAAGACCGAGACGTCATATTCCTCGAACCTCCCGTCGAGTACCCGGGAGGCCATAACCCGCCCGAACTCGGGACAGAGCTTGAACCCGTGCCCGCTCAGGCCGACCAGGCAGTGGAGTCCCGGGTAGCCGAAGTCGGAGAGCTCGTCGATCACCGGCTGCTGGTCAGGAGTGTTGTCGTAAAGGCCGCTGTAGCCGCGCTCGTAGGTACCCTTGGATGCCATCACCGGAAACACCTCGGCCGTCCATCTGGAGTACTTCTCGACCTCCTCGAAGGTCACACCCTCGTCATAGTCTTCCGGGTCGGCCGCCGGGCTTGACGAGTCCAGCTCGGCCTCCATGCTCCCCACGAAGAGCAGATTGTTCCCCTCGGCCTTGTAGTAAGCGGAACGGATGAAGTCGAAGACGGCGGGGCGGACACCCTGGAACTCTGAAGGCCGCCCGAAGATCGCGACTGGGTGCCTCACCGGCTTCAGCGGAATCGGGACCCCCAGTGTCTCGAAGATGGGGCCCGACCAGACCCCGGTGGCGAGCACGACCTCGCGAGCTTCGATGTCCCCTTTGTTGGTCAAGAGCGAATACCCCTCGGGGACCTTCTTGATACCGAGAAGCGAGGTCTCGGTCAGGACGCGCCCCCCGAGGGCCTCCGCAGCGGAGGCGAACGAGCTAGCCGTCGTCGACGGTTCGGCATAGCCCATGTTCGGCTCATAGACCATCGAACCGAAGCCGCTAGTCTCCAGGAGCGGCTCGATCCTTCCGACTTCCTGCTTGTCGACGAAGTCCGACCTTATACCCATCTGCTTGAACATCTTCAGGCTCTCCGCGACTTGCCCTTCGGAGAGCCCGTCCACCCCGATCAGCAGCCCCGTCTCGCGGTATCCGGAAGTGAAACCCGGGAGGAGCGAATCGAAGTCCCTGAAGAAGAAGTAGCTTAGGAGGGCCATCTTCGCCACCACGGGGACGGTGTAGTGAGTCCGCACGAGTGCCGTGGAACGGCTAGTCTGCCCCGAGGCGATGCCAGGTCCGCGCTCAATCAGCAGAGGACTGGGCGACCCGCGCTTCGCGAGGTGATAGAGGATGCTCGAGCCGGTGGAGCCTCCCCCGACCACAGCGACCTCTGTTCGCAAGAGGGTCGCCCTAGGCAGGTATCGATGCGGCCCTTGACTGCTCGAAGACCTCGGAGGCTTCCTTGACGGTTGCGCCCTCGTGGACTATGGCTCTGATTCCCTTTATCATCGCGACCGAGTGGTCGTTCTGCCAGATGTTTCGGCCCATGTCTACCCCGATGGCTCCGGCCTGCAGCGCGTCATACGCGAGCTGGAATGCGTCGGCTTCAGTGTTGAGCTTGGGACCGCCCGCGACCACTAGCGGCACGGGACATCCTTCCACCACCTTCGAGAAGCCTTCGCAGTAGTAGGTTTTCACGACGTGTGCGCCGATCTCCGCCGCAATCCTGCAGGCAAGAGCAAGGTATCTTGCGTCCCTCTTCTCGAGCTCCTTTCCGACCGCCGTGATCGCCATGACGGGCATCCCCCGGTCTTCGCCCTCGTCGACCAGCTTGGCTAGGTTCAGGAGCGTCTGCCTCTCATGGGCCGTGCCGACGAAGATCGAGATCGAGACCGCGGACGCGTTCAGCCGCAGGGCGTCCTTCATCCCAACAGTGAGGCCCTCGTCGCTCAGGTCGTTCTGGAGCACGCTCGTGCCTCCGGAGACGCGAAGTAGTATCGGGACGCCCCACGATGGGTCGACGGATGTCCTGAGCACCCCCCTGGTCACCGAGAGGACGTCCGCGTAGGGGACGAGGGGCTCGAAGGTCCTCCGCGGGACTTCGAGCTTTCGCGTCGGGCCCATGAAGTAGCCGTGATCGCAGGCCAGCATTACGGAACGACCGTCAGAGGGCTTGATCATCCTTGCAAGTCTGTTCTTCAGACCCCAGTCCATGTTCACCATTGCACCTATGCTGAGATTCCACCGAGCGAGTGATATACGTTGTGCTTCCCGCTGCAACGTTTAAAAAACCGCGGAGCCGAAATCTCGCTATGGCTCGGGCCAAAGAGAAGGTCCCACCGGGCATGAGGATAACCCAGGTGGCTGTGGTCGTCAAGGACCTCAGGAAGACCATGGAGAACTATCACAGGGTCATGGGATGGGGTCCGTGGAGCGTCTACGAGCACAGGCCGCCTGTGCTCCATCACACGGAGGTGAGGGGGAAGCCGGTGAAGTACACTATGCTCGGAGCCGAGGTTCACTGCGACCCTATTGACTTTGAGATCCTGCAGCCGCTCGAGGGTCCTAGCATCTACAAGGAGTTCCTCAGGGAGAAGGGCGAAGGTCTGCATCACGTCTCCGTGGTCAGTCCCGCCGAGGATGTTCACAAGGCGCTGGCGGAGTTCAAGAAGGACGGGATAGAGGTCCTGATGAGCGGCAGGCTCGAAGGGATCGAGTTCTACTACATGGACACCGACCCTGTCCTGAAGATGGTCGCGGAGACAGTCAGCGGCCACGCGATCTCGCTGAAGCCGAGTTACACGTACCCCTAGGTCCCTGCCGCCCGCCAGAGCGGCCTCAGGAGGCCATCCTCGACCATGGACAACGACCGATCATAGACTTCGAGCCAGTTCGAGTAGAGGGCACGGTAGAGCTCGTGGTTCCTGCGGGAGGGCTCGACCGTCTTCTCGGCCCTTGCCAGGCCGACCGCGGCGCGCTGGACGTCATCGTACCATCCCGCCCCCCGCCCTGCGCAGATCGCGGCCCCCAGGGACGTGCTCTCCTTGATGACCGGTATCTTCACCTCGACGCCCAGGACGTCGGAGACGACCTGCGGCCAGAGGGTGCCCTTCGAAGCGCCCCCGGTGAGCGTGACCCGGTCGGTCCGGATCTTCGTGATCGCCTCGATGATCCTCAGATGGCCGAGCGCGACGTAGGCCGCGCTCTCCTCGATTGCGCGGATGCACTCCTTCTTGCCCGACCTGCCCGGGTTCCCGATGTCAAACTGCATCAATGCTGGAGAGGCGTGGATCCACCGTCTCGAGTCCATCAGATTCGAGAAGACGCCGAGGACACCCTCGGAACCGGGCGGGACGGTCCGCGCCAGCTCCTCCATGATCGAGTAGGCATCCGTCCCGTGGCGCCTCGCCTCCTCCTTCTCGCTCTGGCAGAACCCGTCTCTGAACCATCTCATGGTGAGTCCGCAGTAGAACCCTATCCCCTCCATCATCCACTCTCCGGGGACGGCGTGGCAGAGGGTCCGCAGGCGGATCTTCTTGTCTATCAGAGGCTTCTCCATGAGGACGGTTGTCTGCCAGAAGCTCCCCCCGACGATCGTGATCCGGTTGGCGGCGCCGGCGCCTATTCCCAGCAGCCCCATCTGGGTGTCGCCTCCCCCCGTGACCACCGGCGTCCCGGTGGAGAGACCGGTCTCGCTCGCAGCTTCGGCAGTTACGGCTCCTACCTCATTTCCCGACTCGACCACCTCAGGGAAGATCTCGGCTTTCAACCCGCAGAGCTCAGGGATCACCCGGGACCACCTCCTGTGCTTGAGGTCGAACATCGCCGAGCTGGACCCGACCGACGGGTCGGTGACGAACCGCCCGGAGAGTCGGTAGAGTATCCAGTCGCTCAGCATGCCCACGTGCGCAATCCTCCTGAAGATGTCCGGTCTGTTCTTCTTGATCCAGAGGAACCTCGGAGGTGCGGTGATCGAGACCCAGTCCCCGCTCTCGGAGAAGATCTTCTCAGCTAATCCGTCCTCGACCATCAGGCTGGCCTCGTCCGTGGCTCGGGAGTCGACGTTTGGACAGGCCCAGACCTCCCTTCCCCTGACGTCGTAGAGGACCATCCCCTCTCTCATGCTGCTGGCGCTGACGGCCTTGATCTGCGAAGGCTCGACGGAACCTGAGAAGAGAGCCTCCCTGACGCAGTGGGAGATCAGCCTCCAGTTCCGGCCCGTCTCGAAGACCTGGGAGCCGGGAGCCCCTGGCAGGGGCCGGTGCGACCACTCGTGCTGGGCTATTGAGACCTGTCGGCCCTCTCTGTCGAAGACGACCGCCCGGCACGACCCAGTCCCCGCGTCTATCGCCATCACATATTGCGGCAGTCGTGTCACCTCAGAGACTCGGGGTTGACCACGGTCTCGAGGGGCTCGCCCTTCAGGTACCGCTCTAACTGTTTCGCGACTATTACCGCACCCTTGGTCGTCGTCTCGAAGGTCGCACCGCCGATGTGCGGCATCACGATGGCGTTGTCCAGCTCGAGGAGCGGGCTGATGGGCCTCGCCGGGTCGAACCGGACCACGTCCAGACCGGCACCGGAGAGCCTGCCGTCCTTGAGCGCCGCGCACAAAGCCGCCTCGTCGACCATGCTGGGCCTGGAGGTGTTGATGAAATAGGCGCCCCGCTTCATCATCGAGAACTGCGAGTCACCCATCAGGTTCTCGTTCTCCTTCGACTCCCTCGCATGGAGGGAGACAAAATCGGAATTCTTCAGCACGTCCTCGAACCCGGCTACGCGCACCCCGTCCGATTCGATCTTCGACCTGTCGACGTAGGGGTCGTAGACGAGGACCGACATGCCGAACCCGAGCGCCCTCCTCGCGACGCGGGAACCCACCCTGCCGAAACCCAGCAGGCCGAGCGTCTTCCCGTCGAGTTCGTGCCCGAAGAACTGGTTCCCCTCGTAGTTGTCCTTGCCCACCACCCGTGTGGCCATGACGTGGTCGTGGGCCCGTACGAGGTTGCGGGAGAGCATGACCATTAGCGCGAGTGTGAGCTCGGCCACCGCCTCGGCGTTCTTCCCAGGAGCCGTGATGACAGGGATTCGCCTCCTGGTGGCGGCTGCGATGTCGACGTTCACCGGCCCGCCGCGGGCGCAGCAGAGTATCCTGAGGCTCGTCCCGGCAGTGATGACCTCTTCTGAGACCGGCGCGCCGTGGACGACGAGGACCTCCGCGTCCTCGACCTCCGCGACGAGTTGAACGCTGCTCCCGAGGTACTCCCTCAGCGACTTCTCGGATTCGGTCACCGGGACGAGCCTCCGGCTCTCGTCGAGCTGCACGAACCTGATCTCGTTCGTCTTGGCGATGCCCGCAAAGGCATCCCTGAAGTAGTCGAGGGTGATGAAGCTGTCCCCGACCACGAGCATCTTCATTGGGGTCTACCTCATCCCCCGGCCGCCGGCAACCGTCAACACCTCTCCGGTTATCCAGTCGGCATCCTCCGAGGCAAGGAAGGTGGCGGCCGCGGCCATGTCGGAGGTCTTGCCGAGCCGCTTGAGGAAGGTCTCCCCGGCGATTCGGAGCCGGGTCTCCTGCGGCATCCAGGCGAGTATGTCTGTCTCCGTGGTCCCTGGACAGATCGCGTTGACCGTCACCTCGGGCCCAAGCCTGAGGGCGAGCGATCGTGTGAGCCCTATCATCCCCGCCTTGGAGGAGACATAGTCCGGATACTTCAGCGCAGACGGCTGTGCCAGCGCCGAGACCGACGAGATGTTGATGATCTTCCCCCTCTTCTGGGTCAGCATGAGCGGGGCGACCTCCCTGCAACAGAGGTACGCGCCCTTCAGGTTGACGTCCAGCACCCGGTCCCAGTCCTCGTCGGTCGAGTCGAGGAAGTCCTTTGCGACGAGTATCCCGGCGTTGTTTACAAGTATGTCCACGCGGCCGAACTTACCCACCGCCTTCGAGACCATCCGCTTGACGTCGGTGGTCTTCGAGACGTCCGCCTTGACGAGCAGCGACCTTCCTCCTTCGCTCTTGATCTCCTCGACGACCCTCTTCCCCTCCTCCTCCGAGCTGTGGTAGTTCACCACAACCCTCGCTCCCTCAGATGCGTACATCTTCGCGATAGCAGCGCCGATCCCCTTGCTAGCGCCCGTCACTATGGCCACCTTCCCGGTGAGACGCTGCGCCATGTCTGCTCAGACCGGAGGCGCAGGCCGGTAATATAGGTTGAGAGGCCTATTCCGGCGGAATCTCTTGGAGGACCGAGCCCAGGTTGATCCCCTTGCCCTTGAAGTAGAAGTACCTCAACAGGTAGATCACGATCCCCGACCCGAAGATGGCTGCGAGGAGCCCGTCAGCTGCCGCAGTCGACGGCCCGATAGCGGGCGTCGTCACGGGATAGTAGAGGGTGATTGACATCGCAATCACCGAAAGACCTCCGAAGAGCTGGAGGACGCGCCTTCCGCCCGGAAGGCCAGCTGAAAGGTCCTTCCTCCTGATCGGGAAGACGATGGCAGAGATTCCCACGATGATCCAGACAATGGACCAGATGGTAGTCGTGTTGAGGAACTGCCCGATGTAGCTGGTGTAGACCGTGAAGTACATCAGGATGAAGGCGACAATCAGAGTCAGGATGGTCGCCCTGATCGGGATGTGGAACCTCGGGTTGACGTCTGAGAAGGCGCTCGGGAGGATCCTGTCGAAGGAGAATGCGAAGACGTACCTTGAGGCGGCGAGCACAAGCCCGCAGCCCCACCAGGGGAAGAAGATGAGGAAGCCTAGCTGGACGAAGGTCGCGAGGTAGGGGCTCCCGATGACCGAGGGCACGAACACGGCGAGCCATGGCGAGACCCCCAGCGGGAACTTCCCGGCCCCGAAGAGGGCGAATGCGGCCTGGTTGAACGGATAACCCAGCATGCGCATCGAGAGGAAGAGCCCGCTGATGTCTATCACAGCACAGATCGCAAGAGCGATGAGCACTCCCCAGAGCATGCTGTACCGGGTGTTCTTGACTTCTCCGCCGATGTAGACCGAGTAGTTGAAGCCGTTGAAGAGGAGGACTCCGAACGGGATGCTGAGGAGAGTGATGTTCGTGGTGATGGGGATGTAGTTGAAGCCTGCCGAGGTCGCGGAGCTGATTACCCCGTTGTATGTTATCTGCCCGTTGAAGTAGGTGGCTAGGTCGGTCGCGAAGGTCGACTGGGATGTGACCGCCAGGATTCCTATCACCGCCAAAGTCCCGACCATGATTATAATTGCCAGGACGACCATGAGCCGGCTGTAGAACTTCGCCCCGAGGCTCGTGACCAGGACACCGAAGCCGATTACGCCCAGCATCCCTGACAGGAATATGTTCTCCGGTGTGGCGAAACCTGCAGCCCAGGTGATGAGGCCGTTATTGTGCCACGTGTACCCCATCGTAAGGGCAAAGTCGGGAATCACAACCGAGCCCCAGGTCGAGGCTCCTCCCGACATCAGCGCTATGAACGAAAGCCACATCGCCCAGCCCGCGATGAAACCGACGCTCGGGTGGAGGCTGCGCCCCATCCAGACGTAGTCGCCGCCGGAGCGCGGCATCGACGTCGAGAAGATGTAGTACATTACGCCGAGCGGTATCATGAAGAGGACTCCTATGATGGCGGAGAGTGTGAAGTCCGCTCCGGCCTCGTTCGGAGCCACGTAGCCGATTTGTGAGGCGATCCCGAAATAGGTAGGACCAGTCACAGAAAGACTAACGATGAGAGCGTCGTACCAGGTAAATGACCTTACTAGACCAGTAGCGTCACGCATGAATGCGGACTTACTTGCCAATACAAGCACAACATAGGTGGTAGTTTACTATTTAACCTTTGAAATCTTGAAGATTCATATAGGTTTTGGGACTTCTTGCCGCATAACCGCTCGGTATTGCAGGTAATTTCGACGACTTAGAATACACAGAGACAAGGCTTTAGGCCTCTCGTGTTATTGCTATTGCCATGCGCTTGGAAGGTAAGGTCACAATAGTCACCGGGGCGTCCCGCGGAATCGGGAATGCGATCGCGAAGAGGTTCGCGATGGAGGGCTCGAGGGTAGTCGTAAACTACAACCACTCGAGGTCTCAGGCTCTGAGACTCGTCAAAGAAATCCAGGAGGCCGGGGGCGAGGCTATCATGGTCCGGGCCGACGTCTCCGAGCCCAGGGACGTCAGGCGACTGGTCAAGAAGACGGTCGAGGCCTACGGGCGGGTGGACATTCTTGTCAACAACGCCGGCGTCCTCTTCGAGAAGACGTTCCTCGAAGCTCCGGATGACGTCTGGGACAAGACCATCGACATCAACCTCAAGGGTGCATACCTCTGTTCCCGGGAGGTCGCGCCGCTTATGCTGGCCCAGAAGAGGGGGAAGATCATCAACATCTCGTCGAACTCGGGAGCTTATCACCCGTCCGCGATGACGCTCGTCGAGTACACCACCTCGAAGGCGGGGATGAACGGGCTGACAAAGGCCCTTGCACTCAAGTTGGGACCCTACGTCACCGTAAACGCGATCCTCCCCGGCCGGATCGAGACGGACATGACGGCTACCGTGACGCCTGAGTCGGCGAGGGCGGTCGTTGAAGAGACGCCCCTGAAGAGGCTCGGCACCGCCGAAGAGGTCGCCAACGCCGCTGTATACCTAGCCTCGGACGAATCGGACTTCGTGACCGGGGAGCTACACATGGTCACGGGCGGCCGAGGGATGCACTGAGTTCCCCTCGAAGGCCACCGACAACCATAAACGAAGGGGAGCCCGCGCCGAGGGGCCTAGGCATGTCTGGCACGCGACGCCGCAAGGACCGCGCAATTCCCGCGGTAGAAAAAATCAATCCGCCGATGACCGAGGCGGAGTTCGACCAGCTCTTCAACGACGTCTCGAACTGGGGCCGGTGGGGAGAGACCGACGAAAGGGGGACCCTCAACTACCTCACGCCCGAGCGCGTGAGAAAGGCTGCTCTTCTTGTCCAGTCTGGTCGATCGGTGTCACTCTCGAGGGAGATTGACACGGTTACCGCCGTTGACAATCCCAATCCTGCGGTCCACCTGATGATAAGGGGGTACGACATCCCGGCCGATGCCGGCGAGCCGCAGTTCGTCTCGGACCACCTCTCGTGCGGATGCCACGGGAATGCTCACTCTCACATCGACGCCCTCTGCCACGTCGCCTACAAGGGGAGGCTCTACAACAACAGGCCCCTGAGCATCGTCACGACGAACGGCGCGAGCGCGATGGACATCACAGGCTACGCCAGCGGAATCGTGGGACGTGGCGTGCTCCTGGACATCCCCAGACTGAGGGGGACCAAGTGGCTGGAGCCGGGCGACGCCGTCACCGCAGAGGACCTCGTCGCGGCAGAGGAGAAGCAGGGCGTGCGACTCGGCGAGGGCGACCTCTTCGTCTTCCGCGTCGGCCATCCGCTTCGCCGCAAGGAGCTCGGACCCTGGAACATCGAGCACGGCGGCCAGGGGAGGGCTGGACTACACCCGACCGCGATGCGCCTCCTACACGACAGGAAGGTTGCCGCTTTCCTCCCGGACGGAGACGGGGAGACAGTCCCGAGTAACGTCCAAGGCGTGCTCAATCCCATACATGCGCTTCAGATAGGCGCGATGGGCCTTGCTTGCGGAGACAGCCTGCAGTTCGAGGAGCTTGCCAAGGTCTGCGGAGAGGAGGGGCGCTGGGACTTCATGGTCGTAGTGGCACCTCTGAGGCTCCCTCGAGGGACGGGTTCGCTCGTGAATCCGGTCGCGATATTCTGAGAACCCCGCCGGACGGCCCCAGGAACGCCCGAGGGCAAGTTCAATACTCCGGGTTTAGCATGGAAGGACGACGAACATGAACATCGACGAGCTGCCGACTCCTGCGGTGGTCATAGACCTCGACGCAGTCGAGAGGAACATCAGGAAGATGCAGGACTTTGTGAACTCTAGGGGATGCGGAGTGAGACCCCACGCGAAGTCTCACAAGAGCCCGTTCATAGCGAAGAAACAGATGGACGCCGGCGCCGTCGGCCAGTGCTGCCAGACGCTGATCGAGGCGGAGGCCCTGATGCTCAACGGCATAGACCACGTGCTCCTCACAACCAACCTTGCGAGTCAGGGCGCGATCGAGAGGTTCCTCAATCTGGGCAGGAACGGAGACATCAAGATAATCGTCGACGGGAGGGAGAACGCCGAGATGCTCGCCAAGGCCGCCCGGCACAGAGGCGCCTTTGCGGACGTCGTGGTGGACCTGGACGTCGGAGGGGCCAAGACGGGTCAGGAGCCGGGAGAACCGGCGGCGAAGTTCGCAAAGTGGATAACCGAGACCGACGGGCTCCGGTTCAGGGGCATCCAGGGCTACGAGGGACACCTCCAGATCAGCACGCCCGACTTCGAGGTGAGGAAGACCAAGGCCTTGGAGGCTCTCGGGAAGATCACCGCGACGATCGACGCGCTCAAGGCGCTCGGGATCACCCCGGAGATAGTAACGTGCGGAGGGACCGGCACCTACAACATCTCAGCAGGGTACCCGGGCGTTACCGACATCCAGCCGGGCTCCTACATCTACATGGACCGCAGGTACGGGGAGATAGGATCTGCCGGCACAGACTTCGAGAAGGCCATGACCGTGATTGCGACGGTAATCAGCGCGCCCACCCCGACCAGGGCGGTGACTGACCTCGGCTGGAAAGGCGTCGGCATAGAGTACGAGGCCATAGG
>JBEKFK010000049.1:0-12034 GCA_050013375.1 Nitrososphaerales archaeon
TGGGGTTCCCGACTAGTGCAAACGATGGAGTAGGGGTACTCATCGACTATGCACCTCCTGAGCTTGCCGCTGCCAGATTTGTCGCGGCCAGTTGTATTGCTGCTATTATGTGCATATAGTTCCCGCAACGGCACAGGTTCCCGCTGCATGCGGCCTTGATGTCGTCGACGCTCGGGTTCGGGTTCGTCTTCAGCAGTGCGGTAGCTGTCATGATGTACCCAGGTCCGCAGTAGGAGCATTGTCCGCCGTCTGCCGTGACCCAGGCCTGGTCCAGTGCTGCCACGACGGGGTCGCCTGATGCGATCTCCGCCGTCATTATGTTGTGGCCCACCATCCTGATTGCCATGAGTGTGCAGGACTCGTGTGGGACGCCATCGACCAGCACTGTGCATGCGCCGCACTCCATCCTGTTGCACGGTCTCTTCGTCGCGATGAGACCCATCGTGTCCCTGAGCACGTCGACGAGCATGTCTCTCGGCTCGACGGTGACACTGATGTTCTTGCTGTTGACGTTAAGAATGATCGTCCTAGCAGAGGTCGGATCTGTCGGGAGCACAGGTGGAGGGGCAGGCAGGGTGGCTGTGTTGGTGTTGGTTGTCAGGGGAGTTGAGGTACTCGACGAGCTCGAAGCTGATTGCTCTTTCACGGGCTGGAACTGCATTCCCTTCATGGCTACCGAAGAAACGCCGACGACCGCGACGGCGGTGGCAGTGCCTCGCAGCAGCGTCCTCCTGCTGACTTTGGCGTTGGCGATGTCCGACACCACGCCACCGGATCCGGTCACGGGTTTTGCACCAGTCTTCGAATCGGCTTTCTTGGTTAGAGAAGAACCCTTCTTTTGCTCCTTCTTGACTTTCATATCGGTCGAGCTCTCGACCGTGCCGCGCTATATGTCCAATTCCCCGAACGTATTGGGGTAACTACTTTATACGCAAAAAATCGAGCATATCGAACAGAAGAAGTGCTATCCGTTGACCCATGAACCCGTCGATGACGACGAAGTTGTCCGGAGGAAGGCACTGGCAGAGGGCGTGGGCTTCGTCCTGAATTCGTACCTGCAGAGTCGCAGCCTTTTGAACCCAGCGGGGCTCGCGATCAACGCCATCAACCAGTACGAACAGCAGATGAGCAAGGAGGAGAGAGAGCAGCTCGGCAAACAGGAGGCCGAGATGAGGGCGATGGTGAGCCAGATCGAGAACCTCAGAGCGACCTTCGAAGGAGGCAGACTGATCGTTCACTTGGACAAGTCGACCGTGCTTGGATTGGTGGAGAGGATGCTGAGGAGAACGCTGGCTCGGGAGGAGTCTGGAATGACCGCTATGTTCAGGATTGACCTGCCTACCGGAGGCGATGCGGACCACGAGGGTGAGTTCATGCTCGCAAGCCGTACCATATACCTGAAATTCGTGCCGGCGGGCGTGCCGCTGGCGGAGTTCGCAAACTCCTATTTGATGAGGGCCATGAGCATGAACCCGTCCGAATATTGGTTGCTCGTGCCGACTGAGGACGTCATTGACTTTCCATTCGAACCGGTCTTTACTGAGAACAAGATAGCGCGTGGGAGGTTGAGGACGTTCGGCCTGGCCCATCTCCTCGGGGATATCGTGGGAAATGACTATGAGGTCCAAGCGTCCTACGAGCCAGACGGTGGATTCAAGTTCGTCGTCAGCAAGAAGCCGCCTCCGCCTCCGACGAGCCCACGGAGCTGAGGAGCTTGCGGCCAGGGAGGCCGGCCGATCTTCGAAGTCCCGTACGGGCACATGGCAGATTCGGGAGGACGCCGCAATCCCGCGGAAGAAAACGCAGCAACTTGGAACCAGGCCCAGATAAAGAGACCTGTACTCACACCGGCTCGATAGAAGAATCCCAGTCGAGGACTCAGGGAGAGCTAGTTCTCCGGAGCGCCCGAAGACGCCGCGGCTAGCCTGAGCAGATCGTCCTGCCTGTCGACATCGAGGAGGGACGCGAGTGAGGTCTCGACGAGCCGGAGCTGAGACCGGTGTCTTGCCACGACGCTCTTGAGCCCCCTGGTCTCCTCGTTGATACCCTGGAGCTCTCCGAGGAGGTTCCTGTCGAAGAGGATGGGATGGCCCGAACTCCCATGGTAGCCTGCCGTCACTATCGGGGAGTAGCAGGTGGAATACTCGTCTATGACCGCGTCGATCATGGTGTGGTCGACCAGGGCGACGTCGCCGGGAAGCACTATCACGGCATCAGCGGACTTCTTGACCTTGGAGAGGCCCTTCCTCACGGAGAAGCTCTGCCCCTTGGCGTAATCCTCGTTGAAGACGAACTCGCACTTGTAGTCCTTCAGCTGGCGCTTGATCTTGTCGGCGTCGTGCCCACAGACGACGATGACCTGACTCGCCTTCGACCGTAGACTCTCGGAGACCACGTGCTCTATCATCGTGCTCGACCCTATCGGCTCGAGGAGCTTGTTGCGCCCGAATCTCGTCGACAGCCCCGCCGCGAGCACGATGATGGAGACGAAATCACTGACTTTCTCTGTCATTTGGCTTGACTTCCCTTGTCGCGAAGGTGTTGTGCCACCCTACCCTCCTTGGAAGGCCCTCGGTGCGACAACCTCCGATTGAACTGTAGATCAAGCCCTCGCCGGTTGTGCCCGCCACTCGTGCTTGGGATGGGACGGAACCTTTTGGAGTAAAGCAGTACCGTCCCTGGCTCAAGACGCATCGCACCTGACTATGGTGTTATGCGGCTTGGCCAAGCAGTACCTCACCCTACGTACCTTTTGCCGACGAGCCCCATCGCCAGTCCCCACAGTCCGAAGAAGACTGCGAGCGGGATGAGGAGCTCGACGGTGACCGTGAAGGACAGCGTCTGCAGGGTGCCAGAGAGCTGGGGTGCTGTGTAGAAGGCGAGGTAGACGAGGACAACGAACCACGCTACCAATCCCACTGCAAGCCCTTGGAACACCGTGTGCTCCCTGAACGCGAAGGCGAAGATCAGTCCGGCCACGATGCTCAACACGATGAACCAGGCCACTCCGACTTCTGCGACCGATCCGGACAGACCCTGCGCACCGAAGATCGCGCCGATCCAGGTGAACCACTGTATCTGCCACGGATACCCTAGTCCCGAGCTGATGGACGTCGCCACTATGATGGCGATCGTAGTCACGACTGTTGCCAGTACGCCTGCCATTATGCCCATTTCGACGCGAGTCTTGGTGGACATGGTCATCTCACTTCCATCTCCTCTGAGTCATCTTTAACGCCTCCCGAAGGTCCTGCCTTGACATCGTTACCTGCGCCACTCGCCACCATCGTGGGTGCGGGGCCGCTCGCCTGAGCGGCCGGCGCTGCGGCGGCCTTCTGCTTCTTCGGGGTCCACCTGCTGCTGTCGAAGTCGTGGTTGTAGGCGTCGCCCGATATTGTACCGGTCAGGATGCTCCTGAGCACGGGCCAGTTTATCGGGAGGATAGCGAAGTAGATGTGTCCTGCTACGAGCCCGATGAGCAGGAACGCAAAGAAGTCGTGGAAGAGCCTCAGTGTGCTCTCGAGGCTCGGAGAGATGGTCGGCATTATTCCATAGGGGCTCCAGAGATAGAGTCCTGAGATTCCCAGGACGACGAGGCAGAGGACGAGTCCCCAGTGGAAGAGCTTCATGAAAGCGTCGTACTTGCCGTGTCTTGGCTGTACTGATGGCCCGACGCCAAGGAAGCCCTGGACGCGTATCATCGTGTCCTTAATGTCGTGCCCTCTCGGAATGATGGTCTTGCCTGTCCTGGCGACCGCGAGGTCCCAGACGATGTGGATTGCGATCAGCCCGAGGAGCAGCCAGAGCATGTCCGTATGCCATGCCAAGTCAGCCGCGGTCTGAGCTGCGTTGGTACCTGCGACGCCGAACGCGCTCAAGAGGAAGTTGAAGGTCCCGGGGAGATAAATCGCGACCCCGCTGACCATCACGAGCCCCAGGGTGATGAACAAAGACCAATGGAACAGCCTCTCGACGATGTCGAAGGCCTTCACCGTATTGCCTGGAACCTCCATGGGCGTCCCGCCGATCCTCTTCGGCTGCCTATACGCCCGCCTAACGAAGTGCACTACAAACACCGCAGCAAACAGCAGAATGAGTGCGGCTGCATATTCCAGCGGAAGCCGACCCGATGTCTGCGACTGCGTGTCTGTATCAAGACCGCCTGACAGAAGAATTCCCAACAGGTTCAATCTGAGATTTCGCTCTCCTGTTGATGCGAGTTCAGATTGCTGTATATCTCTAATTACCCGAACCAGTTGGGGTAGCGTCAAATTACTGATGTCTCCATCCTAACGCGACCCGAGGAAGGCCGTTCCATATCCCGGGGTTCTCCGTTGACCTCAAGGCCAATGACCCGGCAGGCCTCGAGAATGTTATGGTTCAGGAGCGCTTTGAGAGACCCAGGCGGGCCTTGATCCGGCCGGCCTCCTTGCTTAGGCGCAGTAGGGACGCCTCCGAGGACTGGACGAGATGGCTCTTGGCCCTGTACTTCGAGAGTAGGCTGTTGAGCCCTCCAATCTCGTCGTTCATGCTCTTGAGCTCCCCGAGGAGGTTCCTGTCGAAGAGGATGGGATGGAGAGAGCTGCTGCGACGGCCTGTGGTCACGATCGGCGCGTAACAGGTTGAGTACTCGCGTATCATCGAGTTGATAGTGCTGCGATCCACGAGCCCGATATCCCCGGGTACCACCATCACCCCGTCGGCGTCCTCCTTCACCGCTGCGAGGCCCTTCTTGATCGAGTAACTCGCCCCCTTTGCGAAGTCCTCATCGAAGACGATCTCGCAGGGATAATCCCTGAGGGCGGTCCTGACTTTCTCAGCGTCGTTCCCTACCACAACCACGACCTGCTTCGCCTTGGAGGTGAGACATTCGGACGCCACGTACTCGATCATCGTCCTCTCGCCGATCGGCTCCAGCAGTCTGTTCCGTCCAGATTTCACGGAGAGCCCTGAGGCGATCACGATGATCGAGATGTAGTCCGGGTTCCTTTGTCTCATTTCGGTCGAATCTTCTGACTTCTCGCATTACGGCGAAAATAGGGCCTCGTATATTCCTATTGCTCCTCCGACTTCTGGCGGATCCTTCGCAGGGGAAGAGGGTCCCAGGGCGGGAAAGCCAATGAAGTTTGCGCTGCGCGCGGGTACTCTCTAGTCACCGGAGGGCTCGAACTATGGCCGGTCCTTTTCCGCTTCCGAACCCGGAAGCTGGCTGGCCCTTGAGAGGGCTATCAGTGGGCCGTCCGACACTTATTCTAGACGGCCGCGTTCGAATCACGCTGACCCCACCGCGAAAACTGTCCCAAAAGCGTACAATCTCCGAAGGACCTACGGATTCTTGACGATCACCACCCCGTTCATTGGATGGTAGGAGCAATAATACGGGTATGTTCCAGCCTCGGCGAATGTGAAGGTGTAGGTCTGCCCAGAAGATAGGTCTCCCGAAGCGAAAACGCCTGTGTTGCTGATTACATTATGGGATATCAGGTCCTGATTCGTCCAAGTCACCGTGTTGTTTATCCCGATCACCAATGTGATGACCTGGGGGAGGAAATTTGTGGCGCCGTCATCGTTCTCGCCGCCACCGTAGGGGATGTACACCTGAACTGCATCAGGAGCGGTATAGACTGACGTGGTGTTGGTGCTTGTTGAGATAGAATTGCCGTTGTTTGTGAAAGTGTAGAGTTGAGCCGACGCGGGCCCGAACATTGCCGGATTGAGAAACAGGTAGGCGCCGCCGGCAACGATGAGAACGACCACCACCGCGGCTGCACCGCGGCCACTCGCGTGCACCCGTGCAGAACGCGTGACTCTCGCCCTATCCAACTAACGCTCCCACTCTTCTGCACTCATGGAAGGAGACCGGTATATAGCTCCGGGAACCTTTGGGGGCACGGGAAATCTCGTTCTACCCGATTGAAAGGGAATGCCCCGGGCGAGCGACCTACCTTAGGCTCGAATCACAACCCCCAAAGATTCCCTCTCTGAGAGAGGATAAGGCACCTCCACAGGAGACAGACTGACGCCTCCTCGTAATGCTTTTAACATACGACCCATTTCCAGCAGCTAGATTGGGACTCGGACCATCGGTCGCGGTCCTACTTCTCGGATTGCTTCTTCTGTGTGGCGGACCGCAAATCCACTCAGCCGGAGGTCAGGTCGGGCGAGGTTCAAGCGCCGCAGCTGTATTCCCCCATCCGGAGCCGCTCGCAGGCACCTCGACAACGACTGCTTTTTCAACCCAAACTCTACCATCCTCTCTCGCTGGGGTGAACGGCACTACCTGGGAGGACGACTCGGGTGGCACCTGCGCGGAATGCACCTATTCGGTCTATCTACAGCCCTCGACGGGCGCACCCAACACTTACTTTCTCGCCATCTGGTACCAATCAGACCCGGCGTGCCCTCCTGCCGTAGGAACCGAGTTCGTCAATCTGGACATTGGCGCCAATGGCACAATGTTGAATGACAACCCCGGGTTTACTCATATGGAATTGTGCACTCGTGCCAGCAACCCCATCGTCCAGGATTGTGGCCAGGACCAGATTTGGTACGTGGACGATTTCACTTTGACCGTAACCCAGAACAGCATCTCAGGGCAGTACCAAAGTCAATACTGGACCTGGGAGACGGCTTCAGGCGGGGCCATAACGAACTGCGCGATCGAGAGCAATTACGAACAGACCTTCACTCTCACTCCTGTGCTCAGTTCGACGAGCCTATCGTCTGGTGCAAGTGCTACATCGCAACAAGACACCGGAACTGCAACCTCCCCTTCCGTTCAGGCGTCAGGCAGTTCAAGGACTAGCTCATCCTCTTCTTCCTCCTCAACCACGACATCAACCCATTCGGGCGGTTCCGGGTACCTGGGAATTGAGATCCTGGCAGCCGCTTCCGCAGTGATTGTCGTTGCCGCCGGCGTTTCTTGGGCCGTTCTCAGAAAGAGACCGTCGGTACGAGCCCTTCAGATATCCATCGGAGTAGATTCTTCACGAATTCAAAGCCCGTCCAATCATTGATTTCCAAACTGGAGCGCCTCCGCCGTAAAATCTGAACTCGTCACGCAAATGCCCTGGTCGATATCGGCATCGTCAAGCTTGTCTTGGGATAGTCGAACTTCTTTCGCACCAACGCGAATCGTAGAAAGACTCTTTCGCCCTACCGCTCTTGTTCTTCTCCCTCGCGTGAGAACGGGGTCGATTTCAGGCGAGGTCTCCGTCTTGGTGCCCGCTCGCTGTCTTCTTTCCACCGAATAACGCATATCCTGAAATCACATTCTGAGAGTATCAAGGGCAATGCCCAACTCGCATACGTTCGGCTTGGCAGTTTGCATGGTTTGACCTTCGTCCGGCGAACTTAGTGGTTCGATGACCTCTAGCCGAGGGTCCGGTCTAACTGGAGCCGCCGTCGATCCAGGATTCGTGCCGCATAGGTTAGGCCCGCATTCGGAAGCACAAACTGGGACTTAGAACCTGAAGACCTATCCCACAGGACAGAACCTCGCTTTCGCTCAATTTCCAATTCCCTGCTTTGGGCTATACGGGGATTGGACGGGAACATGACCTGTAGGTTTAAGCTGCCCCGGGCGGGATTTGAACCCGCGCTCATCGACTCGAAAGGCCGACATACTTGACCGGGCTGTACTACCGGGGCTGGCCACACCCTTCAGGCTCGTGGATTAGAGGCTTTTGGGGGCAATCTCGAGGTAACACCACTCCCCCAGTTCTCTCCCGATCGAGACCTGGGGGAGAGACTTCGATGTCACCCTGATTACAGATGACCGTGGAAGATAGCAATTCTTCGGGAAGGAGGTCGAAAGGGTGCGCAGCCGCGAGACAAACTCGCTCGCCGGCACCGAGGCACGGTAGTACTGAGTCCTCCCCATCCGGAGGACAGAACAGCCCTCAGCGGGATAGTCCGTCACGCACTCGATAGGCTGGTCCGCGCCGGCGAGGAGCTGGGAGACCACGTCCCTCTCGTCCGGGGTCAGGCCCGACGCTCCTGAGCTCCTGAGGGCGGACCAGATCCTGAGACCCTCCATCCTGGGGAAGAACTGGACCTCGAACCCTCCTCGCATCTTCTTCGAGGCAAAATACGGATTGGTCTTCACTGGCTCCCGGGAGTGTCGCAGAAGCAGGGGGATGGCGGGAGAGAGCGCGTCGAGCACTTCGTCCTCGGACCAGGCAAGGCCCGAGCGGGAGACGGTCAGCCTGCAAGATCCTCCCTCAGCTCTCAGCAGGTCTCGCTCGCGCTCAACGGAGAACCCCTTGCCCGCGAGCCGCTCCTCGAGAGCCACGAGCTGCAGCGAAGTGAGCTTGGGCAGCGGCAGGTAGTACCGCCCTGTCTCCTCGAGATGCACCTGATGTACCTCGTACTTGAGCAAGCGCACCAGAGACTTCGTCCGCGGTTAAGAACCGTGCTCCGAGTCCAACCGATTGAGACGAGTTCCGTAGAGCGCTTTCGAGAACCGTTAAATAATAAGTGCGGAGGGTAGAGACGAAAAGGTTTCAATTTTTGGTTGAGAGGGACCCGACGTTCTTAGAAGAAATTACACTCAAGACGAAGGACTACCTCGACCGTTCGAGCATCGCGGTCGACCGCGAGCTGGAACGATACTCGAGTTCCCGCTTCTTCGGTCCCCTGAAGTATGCCCTTGAGGGTGGAAAGAGGATAAGGCCGGTGATAGCGCTCCTCTCGTCCGAGAGCGTCGGCTCGAAGGACGACAGCGTGCTGGACGCGGCCGTTGCGGTCGAGCTTCTCCACGCTGAGTCGATAATCCACGACGACATCATCGACCAGGAGGTCGCGAGGAGGGGCAAGGCCGCGTTCCACGTGAGGTACGGCTACAGCGCGTCCCTGCTCACAGCGGACTTCGTCTTCGCCATGATCCTCGCAATCTCATCGAGGTATCCCGACAGGAGGGTCGCGCACACCCTCAGCAAGGCGGCGCTCCAGATGTGCGAGGGCGAGTACATGGAACTGACTATCGATCCGATCACCTACAAGCTCAGCTGGGACGAGTACATCGATATAATCTACAACAAGACCGGCGCGCTCTTCCAGACCGCGACCCAGCTGGGCGCGATCATCGGAGGAGGGTCAAACGAGCAGATTGAGGCGCTTGCGAGCTATGGCAAGTACCTGGGCATCGCGTACCAGGTCCACGACGACCTGCTCGACTGGGGCGCCAAGGACAAGGTCACGCTTGCGCTGAAGCAGGGGAACGAGGAGAGCTCCATCCTCACCGAGCTGAGGTCCCTTACGCGGAGCTACTCGAAGAAGGCAAAGGAACAGCTGTCGCTCCTCCCGGAGAGCAAAGCCCGCGGGCTCCTCTGGGAACTGACGGACTTCTCGGTCCAGCGCGACTTCTAGCTCAGTGTGGGAATATCGAGGGCACGGCGCCCTGTGAGAATCCGATCCCAATCTGCGGAAAGACTCCCAGGCCGATCATCAGCGCGACCAGGACGGCGAAGACCACCACGTAGAGGAAGGGCTCTCTGATCCTCTCGGCGCTCTCGGGCTCGTCCATGTACATCCTCTTCACGACCCACGCATAGTAGCCGAGGCTGAAGGCGCTGTTCAGCAGTCCGGCCACGGCGAGCCACGCATAGGGTCCGTTTACGACGGATAGGAAGAGAAGGAGCTTGCTCCAGAACCCGTTCAGAGGAGGCACACCCGCGAGGGCCAACACCGAGACGGCTACCGTGAAGGCCGTTATGGGGGCCTTCTTGGCGAGCCCCTCGAACGCTGCGACATCTGCTCGCTTGAGTGAAGAGAGGACGAGCGCGACTGCAACGAAGGCCGCCGTCGCCATGATCGAGTGGTTGATGATCTGGAAGAGCGCGCCGGTCATCCCCAAGGTGCCTTCCTGCGAGAATATCGGGTTCTGCTGTGCATAGGCGAAGATGACGAACCCGACGAGGATGTACCCCGCCTGCGCAATGCTGGAGTAGGCCAGCAGGCGCGTCATGCTCTTCTGGGTGAGCGCGGCGATGTTGCCGAGAGTCATGGTAGCCAGCGCCAGCACGGCGAGTACGTTCGGGACCGTGAAAATCGGGTTCTGGGTCACTGCGTAGACCGTCGAGATGGCGAGCACGACCCTGATCGCCGCGGCGAAGCCCGCCTTCTTGGTCGCGGCGGCCAGGAGGGTGGTGATGGTTATCGGAGCGCCTTCGTAGGTGTCTGGTACCCACATGTGGAAGGGGACTATCGACATCTTGAACCCGAAGCCGACTATGAACATCAGGACGGCGACTAGGGTTACGGGGTTCGACGGCTGACTGCCCATGGCGCCGACCACAGTGGCGATCCGGGTGCTCCCGGCCAGGCCGTAGCTCAGGCTGATCGCGTACAGGATTATGGCGGAGGAGAGGGCGCCGATAATGGCGTACTTGGCGGAGGCCTCGTTCGACTCTTCGCGCTTCTTGTCGAACCCTGCCAGCGCGTAGGTCGGGAGGCTCATGAGCTCCCACGCCACAAAGAGCATCAGGAGGTCGGCGGAGTAGGAGAGAAAGAGCATGCCGAGGGCGGAGAACGAGAGGAGCGAGCAGTACAGAGGCCCGTTCGCCCTAAGGACCATCGTCGGGATCGAAACGACGGCGACTGTGAGGGTCACCGACAGCGTGACCAGTGCAAAGAGCCCTCCGAGGCTGTCCGAGCTGAGCAGGCTTCCGAAGTCTGTCGCTGGCTGCGGAGACACCGTGTTGAGCCCTACGAAGGCGAGCGCCGCGGCCAGGGTCAGTACCAGCAGATATCCGGGAACCTTCCCCCTTGTCTTTGAGAGTTGGAAGAAGGGAAGACCAATCGAGGAGGCCGCGAGAGAGACCGAAGCGAAGAGAATCAGGTCCATCCTTTAGGCGCCTCCTACGAGGTGGACAGCCCACTGCGCTACCGGCACGGCTGGCGCGAGTATCAGAGAAGAGAAGACGACCAGCACCAAGAGAGGGATGAAGCACAGGGAGAGGGACATAACGTCAGACCAAGACATGTCGGTAATCTTCGCCCCCGCCTCCGGCTGGGAGAGAACGACGCGCTTGATCATCCAGAGGAGATAGCCGCCGGTCAGGACCGGCACGATGACGATCAGCGCGGTGTATGAATTCGCCGCTATGCCTCCGGCGACGACGAAGAGTTCGGCGAGGAAGCTAGCGAACGGCGGGAGCGCCATCGCGGCCGCGCTCGCCAAGACTAGGAGCCCGGCGGTGCGCGGCATTATGTTTCGCAGGCCCCTGAGCTTCGCTATCTCGGTAGTGCCGGACTGGTGCTGGACGTATCCGGCGATCATGAAGAGCGACCCGGCCGTGAACGCGTGGACGAACATCTGGAAGACCGCGCCCTCCATTCCGAGCAGGCTCCCAGTCGCCACGGTGGCGAACGCCCCGAGGACGACGAAGCCCATGTGGTTGAGGCTCGTGAACGCGAACATCCGCTTGAGCTCGTTAGCCCTGAGCGCGACCAGCGCCCCGTAGAGCATCGTGCCCATCCCGACCAGCATGAACGCCCAGGCCCACTGGTGCGCGGCCTGGGGGAAGAGGCCGATGCTGATGCGGATCAGCCCGTACCCACCCAGCGCAGACTGGATCCCGGCGAGGAGGGTCGTGACCGGGGAGGGCGCCTGGACATAGGCGTCGGGGAGCCAGCCGTGAAACGGGACCACCGGGAGCTTGATCCCGAAGCCGATGAAGGAGGCAAGGAGGGGAAGGTACTGCAGACCCTGAGGGATGCTCCCCGAGAGCGTCGGGATGTCGAAAGAGAGCGGGCTGACGTCGAGCGAGGCTGAGAGGAACGCAAGGAGCATGACCGCGCTGCCCGAGAAGATGAAGAGCATCATCTTCATCGCCGCGTATCTCCTCCTGTCTCCGCCCCATATCCCGATGAGCAGGAACATCGGGACAGTCACAAGATCGAAGAAGACGTAGAAGACGACCAGGTTCAGTGATGTGAAGACGCCGAGTATTGCTCCTTCGAAGAAGAGGACCAGCGCGAGATAGGCCGGGAGCCGCTCGGTGACGAGCTTCATGGACCCGAGCACGACGAA
>JBEKFK010000050.1:0-12938 GCA_050013375.1 Nitrososphaerales archaeon
ACGCTCTACCACGACGGCCAGACCTCGATCCCGGTCTTCCTGACGATCCAGACCTCGACCGGGCCGCACAGGGGCGTCCACATGTCACGCCTGGTCCACGCCGCCTCCGCCAAGGCGGGACCGGGGGTGGAGGCGTGGCTCAGGGCCATCTGCGCCGAGGTCGACAGGACGCAGCCGGGCGCCGAGGTGACCTGTAGGTTCGAGATGCCCTACGCGGACCAGTTCATCCCGGTCTCGATAAGGACGAGCGGGACGGGGGCCGTGAGGTACCGGTTCGAGGCCAGGGGGATGACCGCATGCCCCTGCAGCAAGAGGATGATCGGGGTGGGCCACATGCAGCGGGCGGAGATAACGATGGTGCTCGACAGGGACTCGCCGCTCGACATGGTCGAGGCGATAGGGAAGATGGAGGAGTGCTTCTCGGCGGTCCCGACCGAGAAGATGAAGAGGGTCGAGGAGGCGAGGAAAATCCTCGAGGCCCAGGAGAACGGAAGGTTCGCCGAAGACCTCGTGAGGGAGTGCGCAAAGAGGTTCCCGAACTCGCTCTTCATCCGGGCCAGGTGCTTCGAGTCGATACACGCTCACGACGCGGTCGCGACCTGGTCGAAGAAGGCCGGCTGGGCACCTCTCCTCTGAGAGACGTCGGTTCTACTGGATCTCTTGCTGTGGAGCTGAGGGAGTCGGCTCTGCCACCGGCTGTGGAGCCGGGGCGGCCGCCATGACGGGGGCTGCGGCAACCGGCGCCACTGGCTTGGCCTCGGGCTTGTTCATGTAACCGTTGTTCTCCAGCCACTCAGCATGGTCCTTGATGTATCGCCAGATGATGTCGGCCCTCTTGTTGTCAAAGTCCCAAGGCGAGACTAGGACGATGTCCCTCTCTCTGATCCACATTCTCCGCTTCATCTTTCCGCGGATCCTGCAGAGCCTCGTCAGCCCGTCTACGCAGGCCACTATGACCTGGTTCCCTCCGGAAATCTTGACCACTCGGCCGAGGATCTCGCCCTGCTGCGGCATGACGAGTTCCTTCAGGTGCGATTCGTTCAGGACCTTTCTCTTACCCAACTCAATCTCCTCACTTGGGAGTAGCACGCGCCACACAGGCTCTTGAATGTTCTGGAATCCTCATTGAAGATGATGCTCGAGTGCGACCCCGAGTTGCAGTTGTAGCACTTCACCATCTGGAACCCCTCCAGGACCCGCCCCTGCTCTCGTCGCTGCTGCTGTTGTTGCCGCGTCCGCTGTTGTTGTATCCTCCCCTGCCGCGGCTCCTGTAGCCGCTGCTGTAGCCCCTCCTTCCCCCTCCGCCGTGCCTCTGGTTCTGGAGCTCGGTTATCGTGCCCCTGGTGTTCACATAGAAGTTGTGCTCCGCGTCCTCCGGGCGCATCGGCTTGATCACGGCCTTGGTCAGGCCCATGATCCTAGCGAAGTCAGTGTCCTCCTCGTATGAGACGAGGGTGAATGCCTTGCCGGAGTCGCCGGCTCGGGCTGTCCTTCCGACCCTGTGGAAGTACAGGACCGGGTCTTCGGGGACGTCATAGTTGATGACGCAGTCGACCTGCGAGATGTCTATTCCCCTGCTCGCCACATCGGTGGCCACGAGGACGTCGGCGTGCCCCGACCTGAATACGCCCATCGAGTGATCTCTCTGGTGCTGGCTCAGGTCCCCATGAAGCGGGACCGCGTTGATGTAGTTCCTCTGTAGTTCCCTTGCGAGCTTGTGGGCGCCGTACTTGGTCCTGCAGAATATGATGGCGCTCCTGGGTTTCTCCTTCTCGAGCAGGTCGAGGAGGACTCCCTCCTTGTCCTTCTGTTCGACCATGGCGTAGAACTGCTCGAGCGTGTCGACGGTGGGTTCGTCCGCCGAGACGAGTATCTTCTGGGCGTCGTGCATGTACTTGTTGGCGATTTCCATGATCCTCCTCGGCATCGTGGCCGAGAAGAGGCTCATCTGCCTCGGTTCGGGGACCGAGTCGAGGATGAACTCGATGTCCTCGATGAACCCCATGTCGAGCATGGTGTCCGCTTCGTCGAGTACCACGTACTTGACTCTGCTTAGGTCTAGGCTGCCCCGCTTGAGGTGGTCCATTATCCTGCCCGGGGTACCGACCACGACGTGCACGCCTCGGTCGAGGGCCTCGAACTGGACGTTGATCGACTGGCCACCGTAGATGGTCACAAGCTTGATCCGGGTGAACGATGCGAGCTTCTTCAGCTCCGCGGTTATCTGGACCGCCAGCTCCCTGGTGGGGGCCAACACGAGCGCCTGGACGTCCCAGGAGTCCTCGTTTATCTTCTGGAGCATCGGCAATCCGAACGCCGCCGTCTTTCCGCTTCCTGTCTTCGCCTGTCCTATCACGTTACGGCCTGATAAAAGGGGGCCTATCGTGAGTTCCTGGATCGGGAATGGCTTCTCGAATCCAAGCGACTTCACACCCTTCAGTATTTGAGGGTGTAAATCCATTTCTTCGAAACTGTTCATTTTCTTTTGTTTTCCACGGCAATTCGACGTCAGAGAATCAGAGCGTAATCGTCCTGAATCAACAAGACTGCGACTTGCAGTGAATATTTATCCTCAAGATGTGCTATTTAAGCATATCACTGCCCGTCGGGTCAAAAGGGAACGGGGTGACATAACCGAGATATACCGAAGGCCGCCCAAGTGGAAACCGCATGAGCCTGGATGCAAATCAAGGAGACGAGCTTGTTTCCAAGCTGAAGCTGGACGTCAAGGCGCTCTCGCTGCTCTACGGGTCGGACGCCTCGCTCAAGGAAATAATCGACAGGGCCTTCACGAACTCGGGGGACCCAGACATGCTGAGATTCAGGGGTCTGCTACAGCCGAAACGGAGGGCAGGCGCGCGGGGGCTCATCTTGATCTCACTGGGAGAGATAGCCCTCGCTTCGTTCCTGACGATACTTGGCATCGCGGCATTCGTACCGTCCCTCGTCGGGCTGGTCACCCCCCACCAGTTCCTCGGCTACTTCTCAAGGGTCGTGGCACCCTCGCTGAACTCCGGCCCCCTCTACGGAGGGGCGGCCGTCCTCGACTTTGTCTTTGCCTCGCTCATCATGGTCAGCGCGTTCTACACGCTTAGGCAGGCCTCGCACAACCTCAGAGATTCGGTCGCCTACTTCGAGACGAGTGTCAGATAGTGGCCCTCTCGAGCACGCACTTCGGCGCGCTCGTCGTGAAGCTCGCCGCCCTCGTCGTAGGGATCGTGGTGGTGGTCTTCGCCACCGGCTACCTCTATGACGAACTGGGCTTCCTGACACAGCCCGGCAGCTTCTCGCTTGGCGATGTGATCGTCGCGGTCTCGGCCATGAGCCTCACGCTTACTGGGGCTTCTCTTGTGGCATCCCTTCCCCATTCTGTGAGAGCGAAGTTCACGCGGCCGCGAAGGGTCCCGAAGTCGACGCCCGTGTACGGCCTGGGGACCATGCTTGCCATCGGGATAGGTGCCACTCTCGGATCGCCGCTCTTCATCCTGATACCCCAGAATATCATTCAGTACGAGTTCGTCTCCGTCGGGTCGCTCATCCTCGCGACCATCCTCTCGGTCCTTATGGCCAGGGTGTACTCGAACATGTACACCGAGATGAGGCGGAAGGGCCTCGAGGCGGTGGGCGGCCCCTCGTTCACAAGGGTCGCGGTCGGCGTGAGGAGCGCGCGGTACTTCATCGCGAGGATGTCCATGTGGGTGGCGAACACCGCGCTCGCCGCGTACTCGAAGATCGTATTCCTGATCTTCGACTTTGAGTACTTCCCGAAGATACTTGCTGGTTTCGGGGTCTCCGGTTTCTCGGGGACGTTGGTCGTCTACGCCATTGCGCTCGCGCTGATCGGCTGGACGGTCCTCGACGTCTTCTTCGAGAGGAGGTTGCTCCGAACCACGGGCGCCATTCAGATAGTGCTGACGGGGATACTGGTCGCCATACTCGTCTATCAGGGCGCTCTCCTCGGCGCGAAGGGGTCGTGGGACCTCTCCGGCATCATGACGTTCACGGCGGGCGGGAACTGGGTCGTCGCGCTCGCGATCAACACCGGATACCTATACCTCCTCTTCTTCGGGTTTCAGGAGATCCAGTCTCTCGAGCAGGACGCGGTTGAGCGGTCACGGGTACCCGTCATCTCGTGGATCAAGAAAGGGTACACCATGGACAAGGCGCGATTCCTCGGGGTGGCCATGGTCCTGACGGTGGTCATCACGGCGTCGATCAACATCTTCTACGGGCTCGCCGTCTTCGCGACCCATCCCAACTCAGCCGCCCTCCTTCAGGCCCAGATACCGGCGCTGTACCTCGCCAGCACGTTCCTTGGTCCGGGAGAGGAGCTTGTTATCGCGATCGCCTTCCTCATAGCCACCGTCACGACCTTTGTCCCGGCGTTCCTCGCGGCGACGCGTCACCTCTCGGCGCTCGGCGAAGACGGGTACATGCCGCAGTCCATCGCGAGCCTCTCTTGGCTCTTCACGCTGGTCTCGATATTCCTCCTCGCCGAGGGCAACCAGAACTTCCTCGTCGACATCACCGACTTCATGGTCCTGGCCAGCCTGGGTGTCATCACCCTCTCGGCGGTCTGGCTTAGGAAGAGCCGGGGAGAGCCTCTCTCGGGCGCGGACGGCCTGCCGATACTGGTGGGCGCCAGCTGCTTCATCGCGGGAGGCGCGGTTTACCTGATCAGCCCCTCCGTTGTCGTCTTCGGCGCCCTTGCGATCCTCTTCGCGTACCTCATCTTCGACATACTCGAGCTCGGCCCGCTGGGGACGCAGATCTTCCTCTCCTTCTTCAGCCTCGCCTGCCTCCCGCTCCTGGCGGTATTCCCCTACTTGACACATGCGAACGGGCCATTCCTCTCTCTCCTTCCGCTTTCACCGGTGGGAGCCCAAGACCTGCTCGTGTACATGCTGGTGATCGCTCCGCTACTCCTCCTCGCGAACGTGTATGTGGATGCGTGGGTGCTGAGGAAGGCCCGACGACGGCGGGAGAACTAGCGGGGGACCGGTCTCGGCTTGGGGGTGCGAACTGGGAAATCGAGCGCGTCGAAGATGGCGGCCCCGTTCGGCCCGAGGAGCTTCAGCCTATCCCGCGCTAACTTGGGGTCGTGCCGCCGCATGTCCTCGATCGCCTCGTTTGACTGGACTATCACCGCCGTGGCTTGCTGCATGAACCCCAGGCAGTCCAGGGAGGCCAGCACGTCCTTCCCCTGGACCTCCAGACGGTCGAGCCTGAGCTTCTCCTTCCTGAGTTGAAGGATCGCATCGAGAAGCTGGTTCATGGTGCTCTTGAGGGACTCGAGGTCGAGATGCTTGCTCAACGCCGGCTCCCCTGTGACATCCACCGTCCCCTTCCCATCGGTGTATTCCGCCGTGACGAAGGAATCCATGCCAGACCTCGAGAAGACTATGCCCACGGTCGAGCCGATGTCCGGGTTGACGAACTTCGCGACGAGGTGGTTCTTGGACGCCCTAGCGGACGAGAGGACGTAGGCGTCGAGCTTCTCAAAGTCGGGGACAGCCTCCTTGCGCAGCCAAGCCTTGCCGAGCCTAACGGGGATCTTGACCCCCTTGTGCAGCGCTGACGGGGTGAACTCGCCCCTGAAGAGGGGGGAGTTCGCCGTGTTCAACAGGAAGACGTACTCTATCTTGCCCGAGCATTTGTACTCCACCGTCGTCGTGTAGGAGCTGTTCGAGAGCTCGAGGACGACCTCCTCGTCGATCACCGGCAGAGGAGTCGTCGCAAGATATGACTCCAGGCCCCTCACGGCCTTCAGGCGTTCTGACTCGGACGCGGCGGTTGACTCCTTCAGCCACTCCCCGACCTTGGAGTTCAGCTTCTCGGTCTGCTGCTTGATGGCGGCGTCGGCGAACTCGCCTATCACCCTCGAGAGCGCCTCGGAGTATTCCCTGTCTAGCTGGAGACCGTCAAAATCAGCGGATATGCGAGAGGCGAGCTCCTCCAGCTGACCGAGCTGCTTCTCCGCCCTCTCCCTGTAGGCCCTCTGCTCCTCGGTGGATTGCATCCAGGCCTGGGAATAGGTCACGGCATCGACGAGGTCCGTGAAGAACGACTTTGCTCGGACGGAAGCTTCCGACACTGTTTGAGACCACACCCTCAAGGAGCGGCGGCTTAGATAAAGTTGGCATCCCGGCGCGTGCGGGCGCTGGGCAAGGGCGACGCTGCTGGCGGGGCCGCGTCGTCACCCCTGACCGATGAGCGCGCTGAGGAAGCCCGAGATCACGTCGCGCACAGACAGGAGGAGGGCGTGCTTGATCTCGCCGCCGCGCGCAGCGATCTTCGAGAGCCGCTTGACCCTGAAGTAGATCGGGGGGTGGGGGTCGAACCTCAACCAGTCGATGAACCGCGCCTGGGACGAGTACTTCTCGTAGTAGAGCTGCCTGAAGCCAATCTGGGTGAGTGCAGAGGCGAGCACGCCGGGCTTTCCCAGTACCGCCACGGAGGCCGTGTCGGCCCGGGTCTCCAGGAACTTCCCGACCATGTAGACTATCGCGAAGGCCAGCAGGAAGTAGAACAGCCCGAGGTCCAAGAGGAGAGGTAGCCAGAGGTAGAGCCCCCCGACGTACAACACGCTCATCACAAGGAAGAGGATTATGGGGTCCCGGCCCCTGATGTGACCTAGCTCGTGGCCGATCACCGATTCGAGCTCCTCGTCGCTGAGGTCCTCCAAGGCGCCCGCCGTGATGGTCATCGAAGATCGCCCCGGCGATATGCCCGTTGCCGCCGCGTTGTTCACAGGGGTGTTCACGATTGCGATCCGGGGAATCGGGAGGTGGAACTGCTCGGCCGCCGCCTTGACGAGGGCATAGGGGTTCCTCGTCCTGATCTCAATGTCGTCAACGCTGCAGTTCACCCCGGCCTGGACGAGGATGTTGTGGATCGCCATCTTGGTCCCTGGGCTGTCGACGTTGCCCGCGAAGACGGTCTTCCCGAGCTGGTCCCGTATCTGGTGCATCACCTGGTTCCCCCGCGTGGACAGCGAGCGGATGGCCTCGGGGGTCGACACGACCGTGACCACGGTGACATCGGGCTGGGCCATGGTTGGGCGGACGGCCCCCGCACCCATCACGAGCCGGTCCGAGAAGACGAGGGCGATGGCCTGGATGACTAGGAGCGCGATCAGCGCGTTGTCGCCCAGGAGGATAAGGAAGAGAAGGCTGACGAGGATCAGGACGAGGTAGAGGTTGACCGTGTTCCCCGCGAAGATCCGCTTGATCACCTCCCGCCGGAGGCTGGTACCGGCCTGGCTGGGCGCCTCCATCTTCTCCTCCTTCCCCAGCGAGAAGACGAAGTGCAGGCTGGTTCGCTTCGCGTTGGTGAGGTACGCGACGATGACCGCTTCGATGTCGTCGGAGACTCGGGCGCAGATCGAGTCTATCCTGGGTGCTCCGCGGTCGTAGTCGTGGAAATGGACCGTCCCCCCCGATGCCCCAAGCGAGAGCCGGACAGATATCGTCGGCGGGAGCGCGATGACCGGCTCGCTGATCCTCGCCAGGTCTATGTTCCAGGAGAGCTCGAAACCCTCGCCGTCCTCTGAATCGGACCGCTGATAGGAGTGCGGCTGGAAGAACCTTAGGTTCGGGGTGAGATAGTATGTCTCTATGAAGGCGGCTAGGCCCTTCAGAGCCGGAGCCGGGATGTTCGCGCCGATAACGACCGTCTTCTCCCCCGCTCCACCGCCGCCCGCCGAGCTATCAGGGGTCATTCCAATACTCCAAGTCTAGCAGAGTTATGGGATTCGCGGGCCCCTATTAGGGTTCATGGAAGGTGCGACGCACCGGTCGAGGAGCGGGTCAGGACTGGGTCGAGAGGAAGTTCAGGACCCGCTCGTTGAACTCGGGCGCGTTCTCGATGTGCGGGAAGTGCCGGGACTTGGAGATCATCGCGAACCAAGCGTGGGGCAGCGAGGTGGCGGCCAGCTTGCCGATGCGCCTTAGCCAGAGGGCGCTCTCCTCGCCGTTGACCACGAGGGTGTTGCAGGTGACCTTGCGGATCTGCGACTTGAAAGGAGGGAACTTCGTCCTGAGCTCGGCTATGGTCCTCGCATTGTCGAGCATCATCTGCCTCTGGGCTTCCGGCATGGCGGCGAACGATCCGGGAGCGCCCTGGACGCCGTCCACGTTCAACCCTACGGCCTTCGCCGTCTCCCCAGCGTCGAGAGCCATCAGCGAGGGGTAGAGAGACTTGAGCTGGAAATCCCTCGCCGAGATCGCCACCGATGGGCTTCGGATGAGAAGCGAAAGCATCTGGCCTCTGCTGCGCTCGTCCTCGACCAGCAGGGTCGAGATTGCGGGCTCCACGAGGACGAGGGAACGGACGAGTTCGGGATGGTCCGCCGCGAGCTGTGCCGCGATGAAGCCGCCGTAGGAGTGTCCGACGAGGTCCACGGGACCCGCGCCGAGCTTCTCTATTAGGCCCCTGAGGTCTTCGGCATTGTTACCGATTGTGCTATCCGTCACGTCCCCCTCCCTTTTGTTCGGGTACGCATACCGCCTGCTGTAGGTGATGACCCTGCGGGCTTTGGAGAAGGGCCAGGTCTGTGCGTCCCAGGCACGGTAGTCAGTGGGGATTCCATGCGAAAAGACGACCGGCCGGCCCGAGCCGGAGTCCTCGTAGTAGAGCGTCACACCGTTGACGTCGATGCTGGGCATTGGTGCTGACCGTCGTCTCGCGGGCTATAAGGCGTTCGAGGCGGCGCCGAAGGCGGACCGGTCGGCGCGCAGGAATGCGCCGTTCCCTGCAGGCGCGGTACTCAGCGTCAGCCGACGGTTATGGCGCCGGTCATCCACCCGCTCGTAACCATCGCTCCCTGGGTGCCGTCCGCCCCGGAACCGCACGCGGACTCGCAGAGCCAGACCAGGGACCCGGCGGCCCCGGTCTTGAAGTATGCGACGATCGTAGAGTCGGATGCCATCGGCAGGTTGAGATTAAGTCCGGGTACCGTGAAGGTGTGGGTGATCTCGGAGAGGGGGAGGGAGGTGACGTCCTGGGATCCCCTTAGCGTCATGCCGTTCGGCCCTTCGGTTGAGTTGATCGCTGTGTTGTTGTAGATGAGCTCTGACCCGGTCGTCGTCCCCATGACGTTGGCGTACTGCGGTGCGGAGACGTTTGCTCCGCCGTTGTCGAAGTTTGTGATGACCAGCTCGATGAGGCTGTTCGCCGGGAGCGTGATGTTCGCCGAGGAGACCAGGCCGTTCGGCCCAAGGACGTAGAAGGCCGGCTGGTCGCCTATCGTTGAGTTGAACGTGTTGCCCGTGGTGATGACCATCGAGAGCACGTACGGGGACGAGGAGTTTTGCCCGTTCGTCCCGGTCTGGGTCACGGTACCCCCGACCCCGCCGAAACCGCCATTCTGGGACGCGATGAACCCCACCCCCACACCGGCCAGCACGCTTGCCACTATCAGCCCTATGACCATGAACGCCGAGATACCTTGGGCCATACTCTCACCCCCACTGTCCTTTCACTTAAGATGTTCCAATCAAGCTCGGAGTCGACGTCACGGCTCACGCGTTCAATTCTAGGAGCGCGAACCACTCGTTGCTGTCGTCCTCGAGGAGTCCCTCGTAGCGCGCCGCGCTCAGCGGCCTTCTCTCCTCCGGCATTACCTTCCAGGTCTCCATGCTCGACTCCAGCCTAGTGCGGGAGAGAATCTCCACCTTACAGTCCACCTCGAACCCGGACGAACCGTACTCGCCTAGAATCTCCTGGATCTCCTTCACCAGTTCAGTAAGCGACGAAGACGCCCGAGCGATGGTGACTTCTTCCATGTCTGCGGCGAACGGACAGCCCGCTGTTAAGGGTTGCCAATTGCTGTGTCCGGTCTCCCGGCTCCCTCTGGGGAAAGGGATTAGAGAGGGATGTCCGCTCCGCCGAGCATATGACGATGAGCGACCAACCTGGCCACCCGCCAGTCCGGTACCGGATAGTGGGAACCCTGCTTATGCTCCCCATCGGGATCATCGTAGCGCTCGTCCTGTTCTACGTCGTGGCGTTCAGAGGGGGCTACTTTCCGGGGGAGTTCCTGTTCGTCTTCGTCGCCATCTTCGCGGTTCTCTTTCTGATCCGAGTCCTCTTCTGGAGGTCCAGGAGGAGCTACTACAGACAGCGCTGGCAGGGGAACTCGGCGGTGCGCATCCTGCGCCAAAGGTACGCCCGTGGCGAGATAACCAAAGAGCAGTTCCACCAGATGCTCAGGGACCTGAGAGAAGGCGACGATCCGCAGCCGGCCCAGTAAGACTCCCGTGGGTCGAAGGGCGAGGGAAGTCGCTGGTATCGAGCTTTTCATGGCAGCCCACAAAACACGCAACCCCTTTATCCGGACGGAGGATCTGAACAGACGTGGTCGCTGAGTTCAGGGGCGGCTCCGGTTGAAACTGAGGTTCAGGACCCGGTTCGAGGTCAACCCCCTCCCGCCCTTCGACTTCCGCCTTACCGTGAGGAAACCGGCGGGCTGGAGCCTGTTCACTTCCGGGGAGGTCTACGAGGACGAGACTCTGTGGACGGGCATCAGGTCGGGCGAGAGGCCTCTCGGGTTGAAGATCAAGTCTAGCGGAACGCTGGAGAGACCGAGGGTGCTCGTGGCGGTGTACTCAGGTCGCGCGGTCTCCAAGGCGGAGTCAGAACGGATTCGCGAGACCCTGTCGGTCTGCCTGGGGGCGGAGCAGGACCTGACCGGGTTCTACGGGTTTGCCAAGAGAGACACGATTCTGAAGCACGTGGTAGAGAGCCTATACGGTATGCACGACACCCAGGCCGCCTCCCTGTTCAACTCGGTGATCCTCGCAATCTGCCTGCAGATGGCCAGACTCAAGAGGAGCAACCAGATGATGGAGGCCATAGACAGGGAGTACGGCGAGGCGATCGAGTTCGACGGCAAGCGGGTCCTTCTCCAACCGACCGCGGCCCAGGTGGCGAAGCTCGATCCGGTCGACATGGCGAAGGCCTGCAAGCTCGGCTACAGGGCCAAGTACATCGTAGCTTCTGCGAAGATGATAGAGTCGGGGTTTCCGGAGATGAGGCAGATAATGAAGATGCCGCCAGAGAGGGCGAAGGAGGAGCTGGTAAAGCTGCCCGGGATTGGCGACTACGCGGCCGACATCATCAACCCCCACGCAGGGTTTCCGATCGACGCGTGGTCCGTCGACGTCTTCGGGCTCCTCTTCTTCGGGAAGCAGCCGGAGAACCGGAGGGATGCGATAGAGGAGGTGAAGGAGGAGGGCATCAGGCGGTGGGGAGCCTGGAGCTGGATGGCCTTCTTCTACGTCGCCCAGGACCTCAGGAACCTATCGGAGAAGCTCGGGATCCAGCTGCGCCTCGAATGAAGTCCCGGGTGCTAGTCGCCCGCGACAGAGCGGCTGCCGGCCGCTTGGACCAGTCGGTTCCCTTCGAGCCTGAAGCGGAAGGCAGGTTCCCTTAGCTTCGTCTCCGCCTCGTCCCAGTCAATCGTGCCACCGTTGCTCGACCACTCTGCGATTCCAGCCTCTTCTGTCCCCCATTCATAGAACTTCTTCATCGCGGTGCGATGAGGCTCCGATCTCGAGAACAGGGACATCGCTTCGTCGCCGCTCCACACGGAGACGGTCCAGAAGCGCTTGTGCGGGATGTCGGTCAGGAGGGCATAGCGGATCGCGCCCTTGCTTGCCCGGAGCTGGGCCTCGATCCTGCCGGACGGCCTCACGAAGGAGATCACGTTCGCGTAACTCCTCAGGGGAAGGTAGGTCGCGACGACCAGGAACGGTGAGCCGCCTTCTTTCGAGGCGGTCGAGGTCGCTATCTCGACCATCTTGCGGACCGAGGTCCATCTAGGCTGAGAGCCTCCGTGCTCTACTAAACTCTGAAGACTGGCGAAAGGACGAGAGGCGCCGGGGGTCACCGCTCGGGCGACGACTCTGCCAAGGAGAGCAAGCTCTTGGTCGTTCTCCAGTTTCGGGTGGTGGCGGTCGTCTTCAGTACCCTTTCGAAGAATGAGTTCGTGAGCTTGGTCCTTCCGTAACCATTAGGACAAGACAGATAGACTTCTCTATCGGCCACAGAGAACGCTTCTCCGCCGCAGACCGCTCTGTTTATCGTTTCCAGTGGGAGGACGCCGGGCTTGCTCGACAAGAAAGTAACGTGGAGCCTTTCTTCGTCTCTGCCTGCGAAGGGGTTGTGCCTAATCAGGAGCCCGAGCTCGTCACCCGTCCTGATCAGAACGGGGACATCAAGGCCGAGGCGATGCTTCATGCTCTGCTCGATCTCCTTCGCCAAGCTCTTCTCCCCCTTCTCGGCACTCTCGAAGACGACGTTGCCGCTCTGGAGGTAGGTCCTCACGTTCCGGAAACCAAGGGAGAGGTATGTTTGTTTCAGCTCCTCCATCTTCACCCTCCGGTGTCCGCTGACGTTGATCCCGCGGAGCATCGAAACATAGGTCTTCATAGGCGATGGCCCGTGTTGGCGACCCGGAGGGGGTTACTTAACATGCCCTCCTAACTCCGTCCTTCTGCGTCCGAAGGGTTCCTCGTGCCGCATGAACGGTAGCTGCCTCCTCGCGAGTGGGGTCTCCGAAAGCTTGTAATCCACCCTGGCCAAGCTTGGTGGAGAGCTCGGCGTTCGGAGAGAGGCTCGACCATTGATGAGCGGCTCTCCGAGCCGCTTCGCGGCCGTGATGAGTGCACGTTAAGCTCCGAGGAATGGAGAGAGAACGGCAAAGACTGAGCCGCTAAACCGAAGGGAGCAACCGCTCGAACCCACGCGCGGCGCCAACAGCGGGAGCAACATCAGTCATGTTAATGATGACCGTGGCGCCCTTCTCCAGCTGCATTGCCGCCCGACCTGCAACAATGATGAAGGATTCTCTTGATAGTTTAGGTGGGCCGGAAGGGACCCAGCCGGATAACCGGATGGAACCTGCTTGTTTCATGAGCAGATTTCATCATTAAAGA
>JBEKFK010000051.1:0-11710 GCA_050013375.1 Nitrososphaerales archaeon
CGTCGAGCGTCTGGGAGTGGAGGTAGCGCAGCACGTCCTCGCGCTGGGGTATCAGGCCCACCTGTTCGTCGCCGATCTTCCCCCTGATGTAGATCCTGCCTCCGACCATCCCGGTGCCGATGTAGTTCCTCGCGGGCCTCTTCGAGTCTGAGAGGTTCAGCGCTATCACTATGCCGCCGGCCATGTACTCGCCCAGGTAGTCGTCGGCCGTCTCTCCGACCACGAGGAACGGGCGGTGCTTCTCGTACTCGCGCATCTGGATGGCGGCCCTGTTCCCGACGGTGCCGCGGATGAAGATGCTCCCGCCCTGGATGGCCTGGCCCGTGACGTCCCGGGAGCTGCCATGAACTATGATGGACCCCGACTGCATCGTGTCGGCTAGGTCGTCGGCGACGTTGCCGAACACCTCGAAGGTCGCCCCGTCGTTCAGGTTTGCCAGGCAGTTGCCGGGGAAACCGGTAATCTGAATCCTGAAGGGCTCCTCGCGCCCTTCGGTCTTGGGTGTTATCCCGATCCCCAGATAGCGCTGGCCGGTGCAGTTCTCGATGACGATCCCCGCGTCGCCCCTAGAGTGCGCCGCGCTTATCGACTCGTTGATCTCCCTGAACCCCTTGCCGGTCGCGTCGACGGTCTCGACGTGCGTGGCCGAACCGCGAGGCATCTGTGTCGTCAGGGCGGAGGTCTGCGTGTCCAGGTTCCTCTCCGTGCCCGGCTCGATCATCCCCTGTCGGAGGGACGCTATGAAGAAGGCCCCGGGCTCGGGCGTCCAGATCCTCGCGTGTCTTGAGCGGTTCCTTATCTGGTTCTCCTCGCTCGCCACGTAGAAGCACTCTGCGTCCTCCCCCACCAGCAACGGCCTGAACTTCGACCTGTCGGTCAGGGCCACGAGATACGTGTCCTTCCCGTCCGCGTAGCCTGCGACGACCGCGAACGGCCCGTCTAGCCTCGCGCCACGGTACCGGTACAGGAGGTCCCGCACGGCGGGGGTGATGTTCCTCTCGAAGGGGTTCGTGAGGACCCTGGCGGCGTCTCGCATGCTGAGGCCGTCTATCCGCAGGAGGTGGTCGAGCAGCCGCGCGATAACTTCGCTGTCGGTGCCGACGTGGCTCTTTATCCCCCAGGAGTTGAGCAGCTCCATGTTCGAGCCGTAGGAGCTTATGTCGCCGTTGTGGACGATGGCCGTGTTCATCGAGGCGAACGGGTGGGACCAGATGGGCAGCGACCCCGGCGAGTTCGTAGGCTGCCTGGTGTGCGCGAGCCACATGTCCGCGCCGCCCTCCTCCCTGTCGAGCCCCCACATCCCGGCGACCTCGGCAGGGAAGCCCACCTCCTTGTAGACGTTGAGATACCGACCGTAGGAGAAGACGCGGCCCTCGAAGCCATCCCTGAAGAGCGTCGAGTTGACCGAGTCTACCGCCCTCTCGACAGCCTCGTCTGAGTCCGCCAGACGGGGCGTCAAGTCCGCCTCCCAGACGACGAGGTCGGTCCTCCTCTTGTCTACTCTCCTGATCCTGGAGCCCTGCACCGGGCCGACGGTCTCTTCGAGCACGCCCCTGATCCTGTTCGCGACGACCTCTGTGGTCACGAACGCCTGTATCCTGTACGGCGCCCCTTCCGGAACCTCGGGTGTCCTGAAGGCCGCGTACCCCGCGCCGAGGTCACTGCCTCGGTACTTTATGCACGATATTCCGTTTATGGCTGCGCTGTTCGGTATCAGAGGCGAGCCGGCCTTCCTGAGCATCCCGAAGACGCCGCAGCCGTCTTTGACGACCGGCTGGCCGAACCTCCTGTCGAAAGCGATGCCGTCCAGGTCCATCTCAGGCAGCTCCTGCAGGCTTCACTCCGAGCTCGATCCGGGACGAAGGGTCGAGGTCGATCGAGCGGAGCAGTTCCCTGTTCCCGGTCAGCGTGGAGTTGATGTTGCTGATCCCAGCCGCGCCCGCCAGAAGCTTGACGTCCTTCTGGGTTGCCGAGACAAAGTTCTCGAGCCTCTGGTAGGCCCTCGCGTCCAGAATCATCTCGCGGTCTCCCTCCTCCACTCCAATCGCGAGGAGCGCAGCCTTGCCCATCCCTACGCAGTCCGCCCCCAAAGCGACTATCTTGAAGACGTCGTCGGAACCACGGATGCCGTTGCTCTCGGCTATTATGTTCAGCCTGCCCCTCGCCCCGTGCTCCTTCAGCTCCCTGTCGAGCAGCGAGACTGCGGCCTCGATCTGCATGTCTGACCCGACCTCGTCTTCGTCCAGTATGACGCCCGAGAAGCCCTCCTCTGACCTGAGCAGCTTTGTGATGGAGGCGATGGCAGACCACGACGTGGGCGACCGGAGGAGCACCTTCACGCCGTCCTTTGCGAGGCGGCTCACGAGGGACTTGGTCTCGGGGTCGCCCAGGAACCATTCGAGCCGGACGGTGCGCACCCGCGACCCCAGGCCGGACTCGACGTCGCTTACCAAGCGCTCGCTGTAGGGGCCCAGGTCTGGGGCTATGGCGTCGTCGACGTCGAGGAGCAGCCCCATCGCCGAGGCGACCTTCGCGAAGATCAGAACGACGCTAGCAGGCACCGACCTCGGGAGGTGGGTGAAGAAGAACGGCGAGGAGAGCCTGAGATCGGTCCCGCCGATGTACGTGGATATCTCGATCTCCTCCCGGTAGGGGTCGATGCTCGGACGGGTCACCTGCGCGCCGTCGGACACAAGCCAGTCGGAAAGTCGGATCGGTTCGTCGATGAACGGGGGGCTGTTAGTGCCCATGCTCGAGATCTCAGACTCTGCGGGGAACTTGCCGGTCGTGCCAGCCATATCCCTGAGGATGCCGACCCTATGTGGGGGCCAGAGGTACTGCCCCTCCGGGAGGCGGGAGTAGCCGTGGACGTCGCTCCTCGTCGTGGACCCCGATGGCTCGAAACCGAGTATAGAGGCGGTCTCATCGTTCAGCGCGCCGTGAGAGATCAGGTCGCGCCGCCCGATCAGATCCTGGATGTCGGAGACACCCATCTGCTGGAGCAGCATCTTCATCTCCGCGTTCCAGCCGTTGATGAGATTCACCATCCACTTGACCGACTGCTGGAGCGAGAGAGACCTAGCCTGGTTCGGAGATATCTTGTTCGTCAAGACCGCGGGGCAGTAGCCGATGTGGCACTTGTGGACCATCAGGCACCCGAGCGCCATCAGGGTCGCGGTCCCGAGGCTGGTGACGTCTGCTCCAAGCGCCATGAGCTTCAGGGAGTCCTCGGGCGTGCTGACCCTGCCCGCGGCTATCACCGTGAAGCCCTTCCTCAGTCCCTCCTTCCGGAGGATGGCGTCCACGGATGCGGTCGCGAGCTCTATGGGTATCCCGACGTTGTTCTTCACGACGGAGGGGGCCGCGCCGGTTCCCGCTCCCGCCCCGTCGATGATGATGCCCGCTGCGCCCATCCTCGCGATCCCCGAGGCTATGTACGGGATGTAGTTGGTGGCTCCCACCTTTACGAAGATGGGTTTGCGGGTCGCTTCCTTCAGCCCGAGGATTCTCTGTCCGAGGTCCTCTATCGAGTAGATGTCGTGGTGGGGCGCGGGGGAGATCGCGTCCTTCCCTATCGGAATCCTCCGCGTCTCGGAGATGGGCTCTGTGACCTTCACTCCCGGGAGGTGACCTCCTATCCCGGGCTTGGCGCCCTGTCCTATCTTGATCACGACTGCCTGACCCTTGGTGAGCGATGAAATCGTGACTCCGAATCTCGCCGAGGCCCACTGTACGGTGATCCTGGAGCAGTCGGCGACCTCCTTGAGCAGCCCGCCCTCGCCCGTCCCGGCGAGGACATCGGTGATGTCCGCCGCCCTCGCTATGGCGATGTTCGGCGTCCCTGAGAGGGCGCCGAATGACATGTCACCGAGGTAGAGCGGGGAGGCGAGGGAGACGTCCGACCCCCCGAAGAGAGGGACGCGGATGCGGACCTGGTCCAGAGAGAGCCGACCGTGGGTGAACTTCAGGCGAAGCTTGTCGAGGACGCGCTGCGTCCGTTCTGAGTCAGGGATCACGAGCTCGCTGGTGGCCTGGCCACTCGTCGCAAGCTGCCTGATGTGCAGAATCTTCCACTTAGTCCAAAACTCCTTCGACCTGGAGGGCGGGATGGGCAGGTAGCTGGCAACTTCGATCGTCCGGCCCCTGCTCACATTGTTGACTGTGGACACTACTTGTGGCTACCGCCGGCTCCGATTTAAAATAATGGGTGACATCAAGGGGCAGCCTCGCCCCGTGCAAGGATCAGCGTCATGAGCGACTTCTCGTCGACCTCGGCCCTCGTCCTCCAGCCGATCCGGAGGAGTCCCTTCTCGTCCTGGTCGAGGTAGCCGCGCTTGATGAACCGCTCCAGCGAGTAGTCCACCCTCCATCGAGGGAACTTCTCCCTGAGGAAGGTCTCGAGCTCCTTTCGCCCCACCCGCCCCTGGCGGGAGTTTGTCATCGCGATCGAGGAGGCCAGCACGGCAAGGTCGTCGATGCGGAACCCCGCGCTCTCGGCCTCGCTGAGCGTCGGGCTCTCCCTGAACCGAAGGAGGAACCTCGTGGAGTCGTCCGTGCCCTCAATCCCGGGGACCTCGTGGACCTCCATCCCGAGCTGCTTCAGGTCCCCGGACAGCACCTGCAGAATCGTCTTGTAGTCCTTGCCCAGGTACCTCTTCATCTCCCATCCCTTCACGCCGGGGTTCCTTCCCCTCTGAAGAATCAGGACCTGGAGCGCCTTCCTCATCTTCCTCTCCAGCAGGGCTCTCTCTCCGTCACCTGTGCTCATGTTATCGCTATCGCCACCGATTTCGTCTCTGTTCCAGCGGGTCCGTCCGTCGGCGAGAGGAATATCTCCTCGGTGAGCGGGTCGACCCTGATGCTCGCCCGCCCCTCCGTCACCACAAACGCGACGAGGTAGGCGCGCACGGCTGTCTCCTCGAACGTCGGGCCGCGTATGAACTTCCTGTAGTCCATCTCGCCGCCTGTGGTCTTCTGGACCAGCTCGCCGTGGATCGCGTTCAGCCGGGTCTCGAACTCCTCCTTGGTGAAGATGTTGAGCGCCTGCAGCTCCTCGAAGTTCATCTGTCCTGGGGCGACTGCGTAGTTGCCCAGCCCCTCTCTGAACCGCTCGGACATGGGCACGAGGTCCCGCCAGTAGGTGAACGCCTTCTCGAGACCCCGCGCCGTAAGCTGGTCGACCTGGGCGACGGGATGCCAGCACTTGACGAAGCTATCGGCCAGGTCCTCGCGGGTAAGTAGCCGGATCTTGAGCTCGAGGAGCATTGGGTCGATGTAGAGGGACGAAGCGCGGTGCTTGATCCACTGGTCCTGCAGCCTGACGATGGCCACCAGCTGCTGGAGGGCCTCAGAGTCCTTCAGCATGACGTCTATGAGCTTCCACTCCGGGAGGTGCTTCTTGAGCATCATCAGCTTCTCCTTGATGTCGACCTCGAAGGGGTTGACGCTGGACGACTGGACCGACTTGCAGAGCTCGATCAGGCGGAGGATGTCCTCGAGCTTCTTATCTTCCTTTTCCGGCAAACTCCTTCACCTCAGAGGCTCCGTGGACCGACTGGACAGTTATGACGTGGGCCGACCTGTCGATCACCGTTATTATCGAGGGGGTGATGACGATGTTCTGTGAGTTGCTGTTCTGCTTCGAGCCCGCGAGTATCATCTTGAATATCGCCTCCCGGTTCCTGGGGTCCATGTGGATGTCGAACTCGTCCATCGCCCTGAGCGGCGAGATTATCCTGCTCTGGAGCGAGAGGATGAACGCGACGAGGGCCACCGACCTCTCCCCCCCGCTCTGCGTGTAGGGGTCGAGCACGCTTGGAGGCGCCCCCTTGTAGCCCACCAGGAGCTGGAAGCCGGTCTCCTCGATGCTGTCCCCCTCCTCGAGCCTGATGGCCCCGCTCGCCCCGACCGTCGATAGGACCTGCTGGTAGACGGGAGTTATCTCGTCGATGAGGTTCTGGATCGCCGTCCGCCACGCCTTCTTCCGTTCGTCGAGCTCCCTGAGCATCAGGCCCTTGTTCTCCTGGAGCTGGGTGAGCTTGTCCTTCAGACCCTCGATGTTCCCCATGTAGTCCTTGTAGATCCGCTCGGCGTCCTCGGGGAGGTCCTGGAGCTTCTGGATCTGGGCGGAGACGAGCTTCAGCTCCTCGGAGACCTCGTAGGGCTGCCTCTCCGTGACCAGCCTCTCGCCCGCCCGCTCCAGCTCCGGCTTGAGCGCCTCCAGCTCTCCCACCACCTCCTTCTCGGACCTCTCCAGCTCCCTGATCTCGGACTCTGTAATCTTGATCCGGTAGGCGAGCACCTCGAACTTCACCCGCTGGGAGATGTACTCGTCCGTCGTCTTCCTGATGATGTCCTCGACCCCGCCGAGCTCGGCCTGCAGCGACGCGACCTCCCTGTCGAGCTCTACCTTCTTCCGGGCCGCGTCCTCGGAGGCGCTCTTCGACCTCTGCGAGGAGAACTCAAGGAACTCCTGGATGCGCTTCAGCTTCTTCGGGTCGGCGCCGGACCTTAGGTCCCGGAGGTCCTCCCTGATAGCCTCGAGCTCCGTCCTGAGGCTCTCCATCGCTCCCCGCGCGCCTTCGTCCCCGGCCCGCTCCTTCTCCGCCCTGACGACTGCTCCGTAGAGCTTCCCGAGCTCCACCTGCCTGTCGAGGAGGGCCCGGTGCAGCGCCTCCGACTCCACTCCCGCCTTCTCCTGTTGGTCGGTGATGTCGTCGAGGGACTCCCTCTTCATCGTCAGCCTCTCACGGACGGACTGGATCGACTTGAGGAGCTTCCCTTCCTGGGCCCAGAGCAGCTCCCTTCCAAGGAGCGCCCGGTGGTCGAGGAGCTTCTTCTTCTCCAGGTAGCGGTCGTAGATCTGCTTCCAGTACTCGATCGTCTGGTTGGCGTTCTCCATCAGCTGGATGAGCGACCCCTCCTCGCTGATCATGCTCTTGAGGTCCCCCTCCGACTGGAAGATCCGCTCCCGGTACTCGCGGAACCCAACGGCCTCCTCGACCATGGTGAGGCGCTGCTGGGTGGAAATGGCTCCCAGCTCCTCGATCATCCCCTGGTGCATGATGATCAGGAGGTTGTCGGGGTTGATCCCGAACTCGCTGAGCAGCCTGACGACCTCGCTCTTGTCTATCTCCTTGTAGTCTGCCTCGTACCAGTAGGAGCCGTCCTTCCGGAGGTAGCGGGAAAGCATGAACGTGTCGGACTTTGAGTAGGGTATCGGCCGCGACCCCCTCGTCTCCCTGTTGTCGAAGATGAGCGAGACCCTGGCGATGTCCTTTCCGCGCCGTATCAGGTCGCTGAGCTTCCTCGACCTCTCAGTGTACGCCTGCCCGAAGGCGACCGAGATGGCCAGGAGGACGGAGGACTTTCCAGCGCCGTTGGGCCCGACGATGAGGTTGAGGCCTCCCGTCAGAGGTATCCTCGCGTACTCGTAGCTCATGAAGTTCTCCAGGATTATCTCCTTGATCGGGGGGGAGTACGTCTTCTCCCGGGTTGATAATTCCCCTAGAGGCTTCGACAAGGGTCGGAAAGGCGAACCGTTTAGGTATTTTAGGACTGCGGTGTCCGCGGACGAAAATCTCGATTAGCTTTTACCATAGAGGTCCGGCCTCCCTGCGTCTTGGTCTTAGCGGCGAAGCTGTTCGTGGTGAAGGAAGAGAGGAACCTCCCCCTGCTCGCGACGAAGCTAAAGAACTTCAGGCTCGAGCAGGAGATGAGCGTCGAGGACAAGAGCTTCAACCTCATCTCGGAGATATCGGACATCAGCATCTCGAAGGACACTCTGGAGGGGACGTTCTCCTACGACACAGTCTTCCTGGTGAACCAGAGAGGCAACTCCATCCCAGTGACCAGGACGTTCGAGGCGCCGTTCACGTTCAACCTATTCGGCGAGAACCTCTATCTGACCATATTCGAGAAGAAGAGCAGGGCCAACAACGTGGCCAACGAGATGAGCAAGGCCCTCTTCATGAGCCTCGGCCAAATCGTGGAGGCGAGGATCCCTCCTGAGGTCCTGAAGAGGTTCCACGAGGAGAACTTCGAGAACACGAAGATCCTCTTCTTCGACTCCGTGGACCTCCCGAACATCTCCAAGCTCTCGCTCTACGGGGAGGCGCTCGGGACGACGACACTCTACAACGACTACCTGGAGCACGGTCAGATCTGGTACGCAGTCGTGAAGTCGAGGAAGTTCGGATACGTGGTCGGGGTCACGCGGAACGCCGTCGTGACCTGCTTCAGCAGGGCCGACTTGCCCGAGTTCAAGACCTACGTCAAGTCGGAGATCATCCCGCTCCTCAAGTGAGGCCGCGGCGTCGGACGCCTCTGGCCTGTCCGCGTCCGGTCAGCTACGGTAATTAGGCTCCTCGCCGAGCCGTCAGAGACCTTGCTGAAGGTGGTTCCGGGAGAGGCTGCGCTCATCTTCAAGGAGCAGGAAGAGTGCACACTGCTGATCTCCGACCTCCACCTCGGCCTGGAGAAGGAGATGGCCAAGAAGGGCTTCAGGATAACGTCCTACTCTACCAAGATCCTCGAAAGGATAGACGTCATCGCAGAGAGATACAGGGCCAACAGGATCATCGTCCTTGGCGACGTGAAGCACTCCATAGGCAAGGTCGAGGACATCGACTGGAACGTCCTGCCTTGGTTCTTCGAGACGCTCCTCGACGTCTTCGCGTCGGTCGAGGTGGTCCCTGGGAACCACGACGGCGGGATAAGGTCGCTCATTCCGAGCAGGGTGAAGGTCCACCCCTCGGACGGGATGGTGATCGGGACCGATGAGCGTGTCGGGGTGACCCACGGCCACTCGTGGCCTTCACGCGAGGTCATATCCTGCGGCAGGATAGTCATGGGGCACTCCCACTTCAGGTACGAGATGAGGGACAGGTTCGGCGCCCGGAGCAAGGAGGCCGTCTGGCTCTTTGCCAAGTACGACGTCGAGAAGCTGCTCGTCAAGGCAGGCTACGAGGGTGGCAAGGGGGAGGTGGGGGAGCTCATGGTCATGCCGCCGTTCAACAACCTCGTCGGAGGCCAGGCGATCAACGCAAAGGGCGGATTCGACTTTGGACCCGTTCTCGCGTCGGGCACGGTCGACGTCGCCGGCGCCGACATCTTCCTGCTGGACGGGACCCGTGTCTGAGGCTAACGGTACGCGCTCGAACCGTTGAGGGACTTTTGGATCAACCGGTCCAGCGCCGCTTCCCCGACGGCCCCGATGGTAGCATCGATGGGGTGGCCGTTCTTGAATACCATGAACGTCGGTATCGACTGTATCTCATATCTGGTCGCGATCTCCGACTGCTCGTCGGTGTTCAGCTTCCCGAAGACCACCTTCCCGGCGTACTTCGCGGCGAGGCGCTCGACGATCGGCTCCATCGCCCTGCATGGCGGGCACCACACGGCCCAAAAGTCGACGAAGACGGGCCGCCCGTCGTTCACGTACCTGTCGAAGTCGGACGTGGTTAGCGTGACGATCGGGCGGTGGGTCGTGACGGCTTCAAGGGTCATCCTCTTCGCCTTCTCGTTGAGAATCTTAGCAAGTTCAGGATCAGACAATATCTTTATGTCGACCTGAAAGACGTATTTTAAGATTCTCGGGTCAAGGATCCATTGGCGCATTCTTCGGGGACGCGAATCGGCGCAATAGCCGAAGGCCTGATGCAGGGAGAGCCGATGGGGAGGGTAGAGCGCGAGACTGCGGCCGTGGCCGTCATCATCCGGTCCGCCCCTACCGGCGAGGAAGTACTGCTGATCAGACGAGCGGTCAGGGAGGGGGACCCGTGGTCGGGAGACGCAGCCTTCCCGGGCGGCCGCGTGGAGGCCCAGGACGGGAGCTTCAGAGATGCCGCGGTGAGGGAGGCCCTCGAGGAGGTGGGCGTCGACCTCGCTGCAACCGCCCGTTTCCTCGGATGCATGCACCAGTTTCAGGCGAAGAGGATGGGCATCTGGGTTGTTCCAGTCGTCTTCCTCCTCACGGGGCCGGTCGCGATAAGGGCCAACAGCGAAGTCTCGTCGTACTTCTGGGTCCCCTTCCCCGAGCTCCTCGCCCCCGAGAACCGGTCCATATTCAGGCTGGCACGCGGAGACGAAGTGATGACCTTCCCATCGCTCGAGCTCCGGGGGTATGTGGTGTGGGGCCTGACCGAACGCATCCTCTCGTCGCTGGCTGGTCTCGCCGATGGAGGAACCGGGTAGCTCACTTTGAGACGTACTTCTTGATCTCGTCCAGGTGCGACGGGTTCCTCCGGAGGAACTCCACGAGGCGCTCGATGCGGTAGATCGTCGTAGGCTGCACGTGGTGCTCGATCCCTTCGGTGTCCTCGTAGGCCACGCCACCGTCGACTCCGATCATGGAGAGGAACTCGGAGATGATCTCGTGGCGACGGATGACGGACCGCGCAATCTTCTCGCCCGAATCGGTGAGCTTCATCCCGCGATAGGGCTGGTGAAGCAGGTAGCCGCGGGCCGCCAGCTTGGCGACCATGTTGGAGACGGTCGGAGGCTTCACCTCCAGCCTCTCCGAGACGTCTACTGTGTTAGCGTAGCCCTTGTCCTCGAGGAGGTGGTAGACCGCCTCGAGGTAGTCTTCCGCTCTGGGAGTCTCCTGCTTCTTGCTCGTGCCTCTCGGCATTCGTGGGTTCCCGGCCCTGCCGGCTTAAAAAGCGTTGTAGCGAGTCTCAATCTAACATGCTTCGACTAGCCTAAACTGCGGCGCGAGGCCGCGACGCAGCCCTCAGCGGACATCCGGAGATTGCTTCGGCCGGGGCTCAGGGAAGAGCTCCCTCTGCCTCTTCTGAGTCCTCGAGCGCCTCACCTCCCCGCGCTCGTAGGGGAAGACGACCCATGTGTCGACGGTCTGGAGGGAGAAGTCCGGGACGAAGGCGCTCCAGGGCTTTGTGAAGAGGACGGCGGTCTTCAGCGCGCGCGGCTTCTCTGCGCTTAGGTACTGGGTCACCGTCTCCATGGTCTCGCCTCCGTCCACGAGGTCGTCGACGATGAGCACCCTCTTCCCCGAGATGTTCTCGATGATGGTCGTGAGGATTTTCGGCTTGACGCGCTCCCCGACGTCTGTGTACGACTTTACGTTGATGAAATCGATCTTGCTGCCAATCCTGTCTGACACCACCATTGCGACCGGGATTCCGCCGCGTGCGATCCCGACGACGAGGTCGAACCTCTCGCCGCTCGCATTTACCGAGTCCGCCAGCTTGGTCACGAGTTCGCCGTACTGGGCCCAACTCAGATAACGCAGCTTTGGCAACTGGCCTGCTCCGCCGCGACCCTCTAAAAAGCATTCAAGGTGCGTCCTCAACCGCCACCGTCCGCACAGCGGCCGGTGCCACGAGGACCTTCCCGGGCCGGATGCGGGAGATGTAGATTCCGGCGAACATTATGGCGACGCCGAGGATCTCGACCGAGGTCGGGATCTCCCCCGTCAGCAACGCCTGGATTACGACCGAAGTGGCGGGGACCGCAAATGCCAGCGTCGTGACCCTGCCTATCGACTCCATCCTCGCCATCGCGTTCCAGAGAAGGAGGGTGATCGCGCCGCCGATCACCGAGACGTAGCCGAGGTCGACGAAGAACGCCGGAGTGGGGTTGAGGTAGAAGACGAAGGGGAAGAAGGGCAGGAAGAGCAGGCCGCCGATGAAGAACTGGGTGGCCACGGTCCGGACAGGGTCCTGGTTCTTCAGCTTCCTGTAGTAGACGG
>JBEKFK010000052.1:0-11474 GCA_050013375.1 Nitrososphaerales archaeon
AGGTCGCCCGACCTAGGCACGGCCGAGGAGATGAAGAAGAAGGTCATCGAGATGAGGGGGAAGGGGGACAGCCTCGGGGGAGTCGTCGAGTGCGTGGCCCTCAACGTGCCCGAGGGGCTGGGCGAGCCGGTCTTCGGCTCTCTCGACTCGGACCTGGCGAGGATGGCGCTCTCCATCCCGGCGGTCAAGGGCGTGGAATTCGGTTCTGGGTTCGCATCAACCAGGCTGACGGGCACGCAGAACAACGACCTCTACTCGATGCGGGGAGGGAAGCTGTTCTCTGAGACCAACAACTCTGGCGGGATCCTGGGCGGGATCTCGAGCGGGATGCCGCTCGTATACAGGCTCGCCTTCAAGCCCGCCGCGTCCGTCGCCGCGAAGCAGCGGACCTTCGACACGGTGAAGAACGAGGAGGTGGACCTGGTGGTCCCGGGAAGGCACGACCCGACCGTGGTGCCGCGGGCGGTACCGGTGGTCGAGAGCGTCACGGCTCTGGTCCTGGCGGACCACGCAATCAGGGGCGGATTTATTGCCCCGGTCCTCAAGCGGGTGGACTGATGAGCTCAGAGAAGGAACTCGGAGAGCTGAGGGAACAGGTCGCGGACAAGACCAGGGAGATAATCGACTCGATAGCGGCGCGGAACGCTCTGGCGAAGAGAATCGGCGCCGTCAAGACGAGGGATTCCCTTCCCCTCGAGGACGGGAGGGTCGAGGACTCGCTAGTCAGGCTGGTGATTCAGGAGTGCGAGGACAAGGGGGTCGACGTGCAGACGGGGCTCAAGGTCCTGAGCGCGGTCCTTGCTGAAGGGAAGAGGGTGCAAGGGTTCCAGACCAAGAAGTCGCTGATCACACCCATGATGATGAGCACCAAGGCCCGCGAGATAGAGGCGACCGGAAAGAAGCTCCTCAGGCTCGACGTAGGAGAGCCCGACTTTCACCCGCCCAGGGCGGTGCTGGACGCGACCTCGGAGGCGCTCTACGGTTTCAAGACCCACTACACTGGCACCCGCGGGATACCAGAGCTCGTGACCGCGGTCCGGCGGTACCTCGAAAGGAGGTACCACTACTCGGCGAAGGAGACCGAGCTGATGTCGATGCCGGGAGGGAGGTTCGGCGTGTACATGGCCCTCTCGACGACCGTCAAGGAGGGCGAAGGCATCGTGGTGATAGAGCCCAACTGGCCGGCCTACAAGGAGGTGCTGCAGTTCATAGGCGGGAGGGCGAGCACAGTCCACACCACGCTCGAGGAGGCGTGGGAGCCATCGGTGGAGGCGGTGCACGACGCCATCAGGCCAAACACCAGGGCAATCCTGCTTAGCTACCCCGCAAACCCCACGGGCAAGATAATCTCTCCGGCCAAGTTCAAGGCGATAGTGGACCTCGCGAACGACCACAGGCTGACGGTCATCAGCGACGAGATCTACAACGACTACGCCTATACCGAATGCCCGAGCATCCTCGGGTCGGGGGCCCAGAAGTTCATCCTCACGTCCTCCTTTTCCAAGACCTGGGCCATGACGGGGTTCAGGGTGGGATACGTCGTCTCCTCGGAGGAGAACATCGCCAAGATGATGAAGATACAGTCGCTTGCGATCACCTCGGTCCCCGAGTTCATCCAGTACGGCGCCGTCAAGGCGCTCGACAGCGACGCGGAGGTCGCGCAGAACTCGCGGGCGATGAAGGAACGAATCGAGGCGGCATGCAGGGAGCTGGACGAGATAGGCGCGCTCCAGTACGTGAGGCCTGACGGCGCGATGTACGTCTTCCCCCAGGCCAGGGCCGTCGACTTCGACTCGAACGCGTTCACCATGAAGCTCCTCGAGCAGAAGGGCGTGACGGTCTCACCCGGGTCAGGGTTCGGCGACTATCCCCGATGCTTCAGGATCTCACTCGGCGGATCGATGGAGACGATCGTTGACGGGATCAGGAAGATAGGGGAACTCCTCGGTTGAAGGTCGCGGTAATCGGGTCCTCAGGCGGGATGGGCGGGTTCTTCGTAAGGTACTTCCTATCCAGGGGTCTCGACGTGGTCGGTTCGGACTCCAGGAGGAGGGCGCTGAAGAATCCGCACTTTGGCTTCACGAGGTCCAACTCCGAGGCCGTCGCCGGGGCTGACATCGTAGTCGTCGCGACGCCCATAGACACGACGGTCGAGACGGTCACGGGGTTCGCAGGGAGCCTGTCGCCAGGGGCCTGTGTCGTAGAGATAACATCCGTAAAGGGAAAGATGCTCGGGAAGCTGAAGAAGCTCGTCTCAGTTCGGGGGGCCAAGCTGCTCTCCCTCCATCCGCTCTTCGGCCCGTCGCTCAAAGTGCAGGGCGAGATGAAGCTCTGCGTGATAGAGACCGATAAAGGCTCGATCGCCGCGGCCAGGTCCCTCTTCCCGGATGCGACCCTCATCCCGATGAAGGCGCGGGAGCACGACAGGATGATTGGACTGATCCTCTCGCTGACCCACCTTCTGAACATCGCCTACGCCGGGACGCTGAGCAGGTACCTCGGACACGACGAGTTTAGGAAGATCCAGACACCCACTTCAGCCGTTCAGCTCACCCTCGCAGAAGGCGTGCTCTCCCAGAGCCCGTCGCTCTACTCCTACATCCAGCTCGAGAACGAGTTCTCATCCGAATTCGCTGACGCTCTCATCGCCGAGCTGGGGTTGCTCAAGCGGCTGATTGACAGGAAGGACAGGAGGGGGTTCGAGAAGCGCTTCGGTGAACTCTCGAAGATGTACGCGGGCGATTCCAAGGCCGCCCTAGACCTCGTCTACCAGGCTTTCGAGAAGTCGTCCCGCTAGACACCCACGAGCAGGAATCCTAGTAGGAAGGCGCCGACCGGGACCACCACCCACATCGCTATCGATTCGGAGGCGAGTCGGGTGTTGATCGCTGAGGTCTGCTTTGTGAAAGCCGCGCCGAACATCCCCCCGAGGAGGCACTGGCTGATCGAGATCGGGATGGCCAGTTGGGTCCCTGTCCAGATGAGGACTGCGCTCGCCAGAAAGGTCGCTACCACGCCGAAGGGGCTCAGGCCGAGGAGCCGGTCTCCGATCGTCCCGGAGATGCCTCCCCGGCCGAGGGCGACCATCCCGACGATCGCGACCACGACCAGCACCAGGGGGAGGGCTTGAGAGGCAGGGGAGCCGTTTAGCGTCATGCCATAGATCAGTCCGATGTTATTCGCTCCGAGGACGTAGGCGATGATCAGGGTTGTGAGTATCACGCCGTATCTGCTAACCCCGTCGACCGCGAGCAGGCTCAGCCGGGACGCAGACCTCACAATCACCCGGTAGAAGGCGTAGGCAAGGACCGCCGCCAGAATGGGAGAGAGGAACCAGAAGGTCGCGATGTCCTCGAGTCGCGCGCCGTTGAGCGGGAGGGAAGAGCCGTACGCCGCGCCCGCGAAGGCCCCGACGATCGCCATGCTGAAAGAGACCGGGAGCTTGAGAGTCGAGAGGACGATGGTCATCGACAGCGAGACCACGAGGGCTATGAGGACGACCTGGTCGCCGGCCACGGGCGTGACGCTCCCGCTCAGGCTTCTCAACATCTGCGACCCCTCGAGAGCGACCCCGAGGAGGAGGCCGGCGGAAGAGACTATGAGCGCCTCTCGGAGGGTGAGCGAGCCCGAACCCTCTCCGTTGCCGATCAGGAACGAGCTGTTGTTCCAGCCGAAGACGAAGGCGAGAACGACCCCGAGTGCTAGAAGGGCTTCGCTAGCCATACCCTTTTGCGACCAGGACAAGGACGACGTCGCTCGCCCTCTCGGAATTGTCGGCTATCTCGTCAGACGCGAAGATGAAGTCTCGAAGTTCGATGATGGAGACCGGGTCCATCGTCCTCGGCTTGCTGAAGAGCTGTCTGAGGAGATGGTCCTTCTCGGTGTCAGCGGCCTCCTCGAAGTCTTCCACCGAATGGACCCTCGCAAGGACCGCGCTCCGGTCGACCTGGAGCCCCTGGATCAATGCCTCGAGCGCAGTGACCGCGGAGAGGAGGTTCCCCTGGAAGCTCGACATGTGCTCGCTCTTGAGTAATTCGAGGTATACTTGGTCTGATTCCGCACCTATCACCAGTAGCCTGGCAGCGTCCTTTGCGCTGTCGGCTATGTGGTCGTCCATCTGAATCAGGTTGAGGATGTCCTCCCGCACGCCCCCGAAGAAGGCGCCCTCAGAGATCCTTGCGCTGAGGTCTCTGCGGATCTCCTTCGCCTTCGCCTCGAGTTCGAAGACCTGGTCGAAGAGGACCTTCGACGACTCATCGCCGGCGGCACAGGCGGAGACCAGCTTCTGGTAGGCGATGACGCACTCCTTCACCACCGAAAGGTGTTGCTCCAGCCCCTCGAGAATCGACTTCTCCCTTCCGCCCAACGAGAACGAGGGGAACCGCGTCAACTCGATGGATTTCGGCCCATCGGGGTAATTAAATCTGGCCCGCCCGGGTGGACCCGGTGGCCGCCTTCAGCGACCGGACGTAGCTCTCGACGTCCTTCAACATCGCCTCGACCTGTCTGCCCGATGCAACCATGTTGACGATGCTGCTCCCGACTATCACCCCGTCCGCTCCCTCCCCGATCACAGCCCTGACGTGCTCGGGTTTCGAGATACCGAAACCGACGCCCAGCGGAATCTTCCCTCGGGTCTGGCGCTTTGCCGACCTCACCAGCCGCAGCGTGTCTTCGCCCAGTTGGGAGCGGGCTCCGGTGACTCCGAGCAGCGAGACGAGGTAGAGGAACCCGGTGGAGTGTTCCACCAGAGACCTCATGCGTTCGGGAGAGGTGGTTGGTGCTGCGAGCAGGATTGTGTCGAGCCCGTGCTTCGTCGCGAGCCTCGAGTACTCCCCGGTCTCGTCCAGCGGCAGGTCGGGAATGATGAGCCCGTCGACTCCGGCGCCCTTCGCTTCGGCCAAGAAGCTGTCAAGGCCGGGAGAGTAGAGGATGTTGTAGTAGGTCATCACGGCGACCGGAATGTCGTGCGCCTTCTTGATCCTGGAGACCAAGTTCAGAACGTCGACCGGCCTCGTTCCCGCCGCCAGCGAACGCACCGCCGCTTCCTGGATCGACCTTCCGTCGGCGATCGGGTCGGAGAACGGTATCCCTAGCTCGATGATATCGGCCCCGCCTGCCACAAGTGCCCCCACCACCCTCTCTGTGGTGTCAATATCTGGGTCCCCTCCCATGACGTAGGCGATGAGGGCACCCTTACCATTCAGCCTCCGGAAGACGGTCTTGATATCGCTCAAATCTCGAGGCCCGCCCTCTTTGCGATTATCTGGACGTCCTTGTCGCCGCGCCCGGAGAGTGTCACGACCACGGACTCCGCTCTCTTCATCTTCCCAGCGAGCTTGACGGCGTAGGCCACTGCGTGGGCGGATTCGAGTGCCGGGATTATCCCCTCCGTCTTGGAGAGGAGATGGAAGGCACTGACGGCCTCCTCATCGGTGGCAGAGACGTAGCTCGCCCTTCCGCTGTCGTTGAGGAACGAGTGCTCAGGACCGACCCCTGGGTAGTCGAGGCCTGCCGAGATGCTCTCGGTGGGTAGGACCTGGCCGTCTCCGTCCTGCAGGAGGTAGGTCAGCATTCCGTGAAGGACGCCGGGACGGCCTTCGACCAGGGTGGCCGCACTCCTGCCCCTGCCTGTGCCTCCGGCCTCGACGCCGTAGAGTTTCACGGATCGGTCCCGCACGAAGGGGTGGAAGCTTCCCATGGCGTTGCTCCCTCCGCCTACGCAAGCGACGACAGCGTCGGGCAGGCTGCCCTCTCTCCTCTTCATCTGGCGCTTCACCTCCCGTCCAATCACACTCTGGAAGTCTCGGACGATGACCGGATACGGATGCGGCCCAACGACGGATCCGATGATGTAGTAAGTCTCCTCGAGGTTTGTGACCCAGTCGCGCAGTGCCTCGTTGATCGCGTCCTTGAGCGTCTTCGACCCACTGTCCACGCTGTGTACCTTGGCCCCCAGAAGGTGCATCCGGAAGACGTTGAGCTTCTGCCTCTCGATATCCTCTGACCCCATATAGACCTCCGCCTTGAGACCCAGGACTGCGCAGGCCATGGCAGTCGCGACGCCGTGCTGCCCGGCTCCTGTCTCGGCTATCACCCTGGGCTTCCCCATCCTCTTGGCGAGCAGGGCCTGACCGAGGGTGTTGTTGATCTTGTGTGCGCCGCTGTGGAGGAGGTCCTCACGTTTGAGATAGATCTTGGCCCCCCCGGCGTGCTCGGTGAGGTTCTTCGCCGGGTAGAGCGGCGTGGGCCTCCCAGCGTAATCGGCCAGCAGCCCCGCGAGCTCGGCCTTGAATCCAGGGTCGTCCCGCAGGGAGAGATATGCTCGCTCGAGCTCCTTCACCGCTGGAACGAGCGTCTCGGGGATGAACTGGCCCCCGTAGCTTCCGAACCTGCCTCGTCTCGGGTAATCCTTGCTCATCGTAAATCCGCCTCCTTCGCCCTGCGGATGAACTCCGCGACCCTCCCGGCGTCCTTCACCCCTGCAGCCCTCTCAACCCCGGACGAGACGTCCACGCCGAACGGCTTCACGGTCGCGATGGCCTCGGCGACGTTCTCGGGGCTTAGACCCCCCGAGAGTATCATGGGCACCGGGAGTATCGCGTCCTTGATGCGACGACAGACCCCCCAGTCGGACGCGGATCCGGAGCCCCCCTGCACTCCGGGCACGTACGTGTCGGTGAGGAGCGCGTCGAATCCGGTGGCCTCGACCTTGGCCGAGCCGACATAATCGGACTTTACGATGTACGGCCGGATGAGACGCACGCCAAGAGTGTTTCGAAGGCGGTCAGGGTCGACGGCGTCGCCGTAGAGCTGCACGGTGTTGATCTGCGTCTCCCTCAGCTCAGACCCCCGCCGCTGTACAATCTCGTCAGTGGTGATGAGCACCGGCGAGACGAACGTTGGGACCTGTCCCGCGAGCTCCGCGGCCCTCTCGAACGATATGTTCCGCGGCGAAGCGGGGAATCCGCAGATGAACCCAACGGCGTCGGCGCCCGCGGCGACTGCTGAAGCGACGTCAGTCTCGCGGGTAATCCCGCATATCTTGACCCACACCATCTACTGAGCACCAACCAGCCCCCGCACGGCGCTCTCGATGTCGCCCGACTTCATTAGGGCCGAGCCCACAAGAAACCCGTCTGCTCCCAACGATCGCAGCTCGGAGAGCTCCGAGGCCTTGGAGAAGCCGCTTTCGCAGATCACTGGCTTCGAGTGGGCGTGGTTCCTGAGAAGCGCCCGTGAGGTCTCAAGGGAGACCGCGAGAGTCTTCAGGTTCCTGTTGTTGATCCCGACGACGTCGGCCCGGCTTTGGAGCGACTCGAGGTACTCCGCCTCGGTGTGAGCCTCGAGGACAACTTCGAGCCCTCTGCCATGAGCCCGTTCAATCATCTCCTCGAGGCCGAAGTTCGAGAGCCTGCCCCGATAGATGACGTCCATCAACAGGACGGCATCGGCCCCTATCTTCGCGGCGGCGTCTATCTGCACGGGGTCGATGATGATGTCCTTCATCAGGACCGGCAGTTCAACGCTCTTCTTGACCGCCGTGAGAAACTCGAGCCTCCCGTCGAAGTGCTTGGGTTCGGTCAGCACCGAGATGCCCGCGGCGCCGCCCCGCTCGTACTTCTGCGCTATCTCGCGGACGTCTGTGCTCTTCTTGAGCTCCCCTTCTGAGGGCGAGCGGAACTTCACCTCGGTGATAAGGGGGATTCCGTGGGCCGCGGCCAGCGAGTCGCGGAGGCTCCTGTGTGGCAGGCCCGCGTCCTTCACGACGTAGTATCCCTCCATGATGGTCTTCCGAGCAGAGTCGGCGAGGGTGCCGACGAAATCGTCGTTCGCTCTAAGCATGCTCCAGGGACCTCCTCAGTTCACCGCCGCTGAACCTAATCAATCCTTCGAGCTTCTCGTAGGCGGCACCGCTCTCGATCGATCGGCGGGCGAGCGAGACCGCGTGGGGGAAGTCGTCCGACATGCCTGAGACGACGATTGCTGCGGCCGAGTTAATGAGGACCAGGTCTCTTCTCCCGGGGGAGGTCTCTGATCCGTCGAGTATCCCAAGGGCCGCCTCGGCGCTCTCCTCGAGCGAGGTGACGCTCATCGTCTCAGCCGGATAAGCGGGCACTCCGAAGTCCTTCGGCGAGTACTCGTGCTCGGATATGATTCCCCCCCTCAGCCATACCACGTGGGTCCTTCCAGCGATCGAGAACTCATCCATCCCCTCCGCAGCGTGGACCACCATCGCTTCCGTGCTGCCGAGGTTCTCCAGCGCCCGTGCGACCTTGAGCGCGAGCGGCCTGGAGTATACTCCGATGACCTGCGAATCGGCACCAGCAGGGTTTATGAGCGGCCCCATCAGGTTGAAGATCGTCCGTATCCCGAGCTCGGCCCTCACCGGGGCGACCTTCTTCATCGCGGGATGGAACGAAGGGGCGAACATGAAGCCTATGCCGATCTGCTCGATAGACTCCCTTACGCGATCGGGGGTCATCGCCAGATTGAATCCCAGCCTCTCAAGGAGGTCGGCGCTTCCGCACTTGCTCGTCACCGACCGGTTCCCGTGCTTTGCGATCGTGACCCCCGCCCCGGCCGCTACGACGGCCGCCAGGGTGCTCACATTGAAGGTCCTGGCGCCGTCCCCGCCCGTCCCGCAGGTATCCACGAGCCGACCGCTGACCTTCGGCATTATCTTGGTCCCGTACCTCCTGAACGTTGCAGCGAAGCCGGCTATCTCCTCGGGGCTCTCCCCCTTGCCCCTGAGCGCGACCAAGAACCCAGAGACCAGGGTCGGCGAGGCCGTCCCAGAGATTATCTCCTCGAGTACTCCGCCGACCTCGAGGGGCGAGAGGTCCCGGCCCTCGACCAGCCCCGCGATTGCCTGTTGGATCAGTGGAGGACACCGCTCCTGAGGAAGTTCGCGACTATCTTCTTGCCCTCTGGGGTCGTGATTGACTCCGGGTGGTACTGGACACCCTCGATCGGGTACTCGACGTGGCGCACGCCCATTATCTCGGCGTCGTCCATGGAGAGCGCGGTCACCTTGAGGCACTCCGGGACGTCCTCCTTCCCGATCGCAAGGGAGTGATACCGGGTTGCCTGGAACGGGTTGCCGACGCCGTCGAGGACCCCCCTGCCGTCGTGGACGATCATGCTGGTCTTCCCGTGCATCAGCCGAGACGCACGGACGACCTTCCCTCCGAAGACCGCGCCGATTCCCTGGTGGCCCAGGCAGACGCCAAGCGTCGGTATCTCCCTGCTCATCGTCTTGAGGATCGCCTGACAGACGCCGAAGTAGTGCTCGTCCTCGGGGTTCCCTGGTCCCGGAGAGATGATTATCCTGTCTGGTTCCAGCGCCTGGGCCTGCCTCAGGGTGAGCTTGTCGTTCCTGAAGACCTGGGGCTGGGCGCCGAGCTCGCCCACATACTGCGCCAGGTTGTAGACGAACGAGTCGTAGTTGTCGATGATGAGTACCTTCATCTCTTGCCACCCGACGCCTCGACGGCCCTAAAGAGCCCCGCCGCCTTGTTCTCGGTCTCCTCCCACTCCTTCGCGGGGACCGAGTCCGCGACCACGCCCCCTCCCGCTTGGATGCTGCATCGTTTCCCGTTCGCGAAGAGCGTGCGGATGGTGATAGCAAAGTCCGCGTTACCGTTGAAGGAGAAGTATCCCAAGGCTCCGCCGTACGGGCCCCTCCTCGTGGGCTCCAGCTCCTCGATTATCTCCATGGCCCTCGGCTTCGGGGCGCCGGAGAGCGTCCCCGCGGGGAAGAGCGCGCGTATCCCGTCGAACGCGTCGAACTCGTCCCTGAGGTCGCCCACAACCCGCGAGACGATGTGCTGGACGTGGCTGTACTGCTGGATTGTGAGGAACTCCGGGACCTTGACGCTCCCGTACTTGGCCACCCGGCCGACATCGTTCCTCCCGAGGTCCACGAGCATGACGTGCTCGGCCCTCTCCTTTGGGTCGGCAAGAAGCTCCTTCGTCAGCCGGTCGTTCTCTCTGGGGTCGGTGACCCGGGGGGCGGTGCCTGCGATAGGGAACGTCTCTATCCGTCTGTCCTCCACGCGTAGCAGCATCTCAGGGCTGGAACCTACTATGCGCCGGTCACCGAACTTGAGGAAGTACATGTAGGGCGACGGGTTAATCCGGCTCAGCTCGGAGTAGAACCTCGCGAGGTCTCCTGTGGCCTCGAAGTCTTGCCGCTTAGAGGGGACCACCTGGAAGATGTCGCCAGCGGCTATGTACTCCTTAGCTTTCGCCACCATCTGCTCGTATCTGGCCTGTTCGATGTTCGGCTTCCTCGGCCCGTACTCGAGGGAGCCCATCTCGGCCGTGGTCCGGAACAGACGCTGCACCTGCACGGAGCGGTCCTCCCCCAGCGAGCAGTAGCGCACCTCTCCGTTGACGTGGTCGAACGCGATGCCGTCGGCGTAGATCCCGAACTCCATGTCGGGGACGGAGGGGTCGTCCCTGGCGAGGCTCGGAAGCCTCTCCCAGTAGCGCACCGAGTCGTATGAGATGTAACCAACAGCGCCGCCGATGAACCGGTACGGACCTCTTTCTCTCGTCTTGCCGAGGAGTGCTCGCAGGTTCTCCAGGGGATCGGCGGTCTTCACGCGCTCGCGCCTCCCGGTTACCCTGTCGGTCACCTCGAGTTCGCCGTTCTTCACCCGGAAGAGGATGGAGGGCTCGAACCCGATGAACGAGTACTCGGCGAGCCTCGTCGCCCCCTTGGCAGACTCCAGGAGGAACGCCTCCTGGTACTCCTGTTGGACCTTGAGGAAGACCTGTTGGGGTGTGTCTGAGACTTTGAGCTTAGTCGTCTTGAGAGAAGTCCGTACTGCTAGCGGAGCGCCAAAGATAGCCACCCAAATTGTTCGCCGAGAGGGCATCTGGAATGCACACATTTATACTTAACTACGCACTTGTGGACACTCCGAATTGGTCCAGCTTTGTAATCACCAAGATTCGGCTGCATTTGACAATAGTCGTTCCTAAGCTACTTGGAGATCGACCGCGGTTAAGCCAAGGCGCCCTAGAAGATAATCGATATACTACGTTTCTCGGACGGATCGATTTCCTCCATCATGCGAGAGCCGGCAAAGGCACTTCGACATCACTCGACCGACTAGCCCTCAACTCGGAGCAACTAAGCCTCTTCTTCCGCGTAGTTCTTGTCAATTGGACCTCGACGATCTTCCTGAGGCGCTTGCTCTGCATCCGGACCGTGGCTTCTCTGACGCCTGCTGCATCCGCCGCGCCGCTCTGGGTCATCCACTGGCCGTTCAGCAGAGACGCCAAGTAGAGGGCGGAGGCCGCGAGCCCGTTCGGGCACAAACCGGCCGTGATTCCCACCTTCTGGGCTCTAGATAGAATCTCTAGGGCGTCCGCCTCCACCTTCGGGTCCACCTTCGCTTTGGATGCGACCTTCACCAGGGCCTCCATTGGATCGGAAATGGGAATTTTCAGGTCGAGTTCCA
>JBEKFK010000053.1:0-11405 GCA_050013375.1 Nitrososphaerales archaeon
AAGGCGGTCGCCGAACAGACACCGGCGCCGGCGCCGTTCGTCCTCGCGAGACACGAGTATGAGATGATGGAGCGGGTCGCCCGCGGCTACTCGCACGGCGAGCTGGAGGCGGCGGGAATCACGGTAATTGTCGCGAGGAAGGCGGGCGTGCGGGTCGACCCCAAGAGGCGGAGCGTCCTCGAAGGGAACGTCTCGATGCTGAAGGGCTGGTACGTGCCCGCGCCGAAGAAGGCGAAGGTCGAGGCCGAAGAGAAGGCCGAGAAGCCCGCGAAGAAGAAGGCGAAGAAGCCCAAGAAGGCCGTGAAGGCGAAGAAGTCCGAATAGGCGCGGTTCAGTCTCTCATTCTTTCATAGTGGAACAGGTACTGCTGGGCGTATCCCGCGAACACGCCGAAGTAGGCGCGGGCGCTCGCCGAGAGCCGGTCGTAGGTCGCCAGCGAGAGGCTGGTCTTCCCTGAGACCGTCGACGCGAGCCTCTCCTTGAGGTCGCCGTCGAAGAGGTGGGGGTAGTAGCCGTCGAGGACCCTTGCGATCCAGACGTCGATCGGGAAGGCCGAGTCCTTGTCGCACGAGAAGAGGAGGACGCAGTCGGCGACCTTGGGCCCTATGCCCATCAGGGTCTTCCTCCCGGGCAGGTCCTCGATCAGGAGCTCCCTGGCCTTCGCGTAGTCGTGGAGGCGCAGCTCGTCAAGGTTCACCCTCCCGAGGCTGACCGACTCGGCTATCGACTTTACGAACTTCGCCCTGTAGCCGAGGCCGCACGCCACCAGGTCGGGGAGCTCGGCCTGCGCGACCCTGTCGGCGGTCGGGAAGAGGGAGTGGACGGTCCCTTCGAACTCGACCCTGTCGCCCAGGCGGTCGCAGAGGTTCGAGACCATCCCCCTGATGCGCGGGATGTTGGAGTTGGTCGCTATGGCGAACGACACCAGGCACTCCCAGACCTCCTGCTTCATCAGGCGAAGGCCGTAGAACTTCTGGACGGCCTCGGTGATCGTCCCGTCCTTCATTATGGAGGCGAGGATGCGCTCGAGGTCCGACCCGAGCCCGAGGTAGTCGTAGACGGCGTGGCTGTTCAGCGCATCGGAGCTCGTGACGCAGACGAGGGCCGCCCCCTCCTGCTTGAGCTTGACCACCCCTCCCGACATCACCCCGACCCACCACTCTCCCTTCTCCTGCCAACGGAAGGACTGGCCGGACTCCAGCGTGTAGCGGAGGTTGAAGGGGACGCCCTCGGTGTTGATGGTGAACTCTCCCATCGCCCCTTTGAAGGGCGGGACTCGCTATAAGGAGTCCGACCGCTGGTTGGCGGATAAATAGAAAACGCGGGTGTGTCTCGGAGAACCTTGGGAGACGATGCCGGCGATGCGCCGGATCCAGCCGGAGGACAGCACACCCAAGAGGAGAGGGAGGTGCTGTCGTTCCTGCGCGCCTCGAAGAGGGTCGACCTGCGCTGGCTGAGCGAGGGAGAGAAGGCGAAGATCAGGAGGGTGCTCGACGGGCTCCACAACGGGAAGAAGGTGTCGCTCCTGCAGATCTCGAAGGAGGTTGGGAGGTCGTACACCGCCATCTGGGGGCTGTGCAGATCCTTGGGAATCCAGACGCGGGGCGTCGCCGAAGCCCAAGCCAATTCGGCAGTCGCTCGGTCGAAGCACGAGCGGAGGCCGTTCGACGGGACGGAAGAGGATCGGGCATACATGACCGGGTTCAAGAACGGCGACCTCACCGCATGGCAGGTGAGCGGGACGGCGGTGATGGTGACCTCGAGCACAACTCACCCCGCATTTGCTGAAGTCTTTAGGACGCTCTTTCAGCCATTTTCGCACGTCTACCAGTACCCAATGTTCGAAGAAGGCAAGGGATACAAGTGGAAGCTGGCGGTAAGATTAGACAATTCCTTCACGTTCCTGCTCAAAGGGCCCCTCGAAGCGGTCAGTGATTTCTCCATGAGGCGGTCGACGTACCTAAGTTGGCTGGCCGGGATGATTGACAGTGATGGGAACATCCACACTTCGAAGACCCGAGGCAACCCCAGAGTGCGGCTGGGTGTCTACAATAGCAACGTTCCGCTACTAGAGACTATTATCAGAGAGAGCAGAAGGATCCAATATAATTTTGATGGTCCATACCTCTTGAAGGAGAAGGGAACCGTCACCCCGTTCGGCATCAGATACACGAAGGACCTCTGGCACACAGATCTTCAACAGACTCGGCCGGCTCAGCAGCTCCTTCTCGAGCTCCCGGTCAGACATCCTGAGAAGGTCCGGCGCAAGGAGTTGGCTTTGCAGGTCGGTCAGAGATCGTGGAACGAGATTGAAGCTGAGCTCCTTGAACTCAAGAAGAGAATCAAAGAAGACGTCACTAGATTCCGTGCTGAGGCGGAATCACGCTACCGCTTGAGACACGAGCACCGCGACATCAGCGAGCGGGGCTAAACGTCTGTCTAGACTTGAACGCGAAAAGAGATGGACTAAGGCGGAGAGTTACCTCTTCGCCTTGTCGAAGCGTCCGCCCACATCTTCCCAGTTGACGACGTTCCACCAGGCCTCGACGTACTTGGCGCGGTCGTTCCAATACTGCAAATAATATGCGTGCTCCCAGACGTCACACCCCAGCAGTATCGGCAGCTCCGGCAGGTGCATGAAGTTCTGCTTCTCGACCTGGGTCAGGACTAGCGAGTCGATCTCGTGGTCGTAGAGCAGGAGCGCCCAGCCGGACCCCTCGACCGCCTTGGCCGCGTCGCTGAACTGGGCCTTGAACTTGTCGACCGACCCGAAGTCCGCAGCGATCTTGTCGGCGAGCTTGCCCGTCGGCGCGCCGCCTCCCCCCTTCCCGGCGGCGGCCATGTTCATCCAGAAGATCGAGTGGAGCTTGTGACCGCCGACGTTGAAGGACAGGTCCCTGAGCGTCCCCTTGATGTCAATCTGCAGGGTCCCGGCGCGGGCCTTCTCGAGCTTGTCGAGGGCCGCGTTCGCACCAGTCACGTAGGCGTTGTGGTGCTTGTCATGGTGCAGCGTCATGATCTGCTGCGAGATATACGGCTCCAGCGCGTTGTAGGCGTACGGTAGAGCCGGGAGCGTGTATGTCTTAGGCATGGTTACGGGAGAGGGCGGCGAGTCGTTAAAACCTTTCCCTCGATTGCTATGGTCTCCTGCTGCCGTATGAGGGGAGTGAAGGATGGGAAATGTGCCGGGTCAGACCGTCAGGGAGGGCTTCTCCTTCTTCGCCCTGTTCCAGTCGTCCAGGAACTTCTTCAGGCCAGCGTCGGTGAGCGGGTGCGCCATCATCTTCTCCATCACGTCCGGGGGCATCGTGGCTATCCCGGCGCCCAGCTTCGCCGCATCGAGGACGTGCTGAGGGCCCCTGATGCTCGCCACCAGGATCTCCGCCCTGAGGGAGTAGTTTCGTTTGATCAGGACGAGGTCCTCGATGACCTCCATCCCCCTCTGGCCGATGTCGTCGAGCCTCCCGATGAAGGGGCTGATGTAGGAGGCGCCGGCCTTGGCCGCGAGCAGGCCCTGGTTGGCCGAGAAGATGAGCGTTACGTTCACCGGGATTCCCATCGAGCTGACCGTCCTGGTTGCCCTCAGTCCCTCGGGGATCATGGGTATCTTGACCACGACGTTCGGGGCGATCTTCGCCAGGTGCTTTGCCTCCGAGACCATCCCGTCGTAGTCGGTGGAGACGACCTCGGCGCTGACAGGGCCGGTGACCTCCTTGCAGATCGATGCGACTAGGTCCTCGAAGACGCCGTTCTCCTTGGACACGAGCGAGGGGTTGGTGGTCACCCCGTCGACCAGGCCCATCTGATTGTACTTCCTTATCGAGGCCAGGTTGGCGGTGTCGAGGTAGAACTTCATCGTTCTAAAGAGGCCCGAATTTTCTATTTAAGCCATTCCTTCTGTCCTTGGTCCCAGGATGCGGCGGAGACTAAAGCCGTCTCTCGAGGGCGATCACGTAGCAGACCGCCAGGGCCAGAAAAGAGACGATGACGAGGACTCCGACTGCCTGCATGTACGAGATGTTGAGCAGTCCTGAGACGCCCACCGCGGCGAGGGACACGAGGTCGAACTGAGGTAGCAGGTCGCCGACCACGAGCAGGGCGAGGATCAGGGCCAGTGCTGAGAGGAGGACCAGACTACCGGCCTTCGCCGAAGCCATCGTCGGCCGGGATCGGGCCAGGGCGATAAAAGGAGGAGATTCCCGATTCATGCGAAGGAAGGCAGCGCCCTGCGGGGTTTATGTAGCGTGGGGCGGCGGACCGGCCGGACTTGAACGCCGTCATCGATGCCATCAGGATGAGGAGGACCGTCAAGAGAATGGACGCCGCCAGGGTGCCTCCGCGGGAAGAGCTCGAGGCGACCATGGAGGCGGCGACATGGGCGCCCAACCACCACATGACCGAGCCCTGGAGGTTCGTCGTCCTCGAGAGGAACGCGAGGAGGAGGCTCGGGGTGGTCCTCGCCGGCGCGCTGGCCGGCGCCTCTGCAGTCCCGGTCCCGACCGAACGGCTCGAGAAGGAGCGCGACAAGCCGCTCTCGGCACCCGTGGTGATCGCGCTGATAGGCTCTCCGGGGAACGGGGAGAACGTCGTCCCCCAGGAGGAGCTGGTCGCGGCGGGCGCGGCCCTCCAGAACATGCTCCTTGCGGCCCACTCGCTCGGGCTGGCGACCTCGGTTAGGACCGGCTCACACGCATACTCGGCGGAGGTCAGGGACTTCTTCGGGATGGCAGAGTCGGAGACCCTGATAGGGATGGTCTACCTCGGCTACGCGTCCGGGGCGGTCCCTCCGGGGAGGAGGACGTCCTTCCACGAACGGGTAACCTGGCTAGTCGACTGAGGGGATGGACTAGTCCACAGCCTCTGGGTCCTCGGGGTGCGTCTCGCGCCGGGAGAGCTTGGACGGCCACCAGTTGTACCGCTCGGCGACCCCCATGAGCGCGGGCACGAAGAAGAGGATGACCACGCCGACGTCTATCATCACCGCGGCCGCGACGACGAAGCCGATCTCGGCCAGGAGGGCGATGTCCGTGGCCACGAACGAGAAGAAGACGGTCGCGAGCACGAGTCCGAGCCCGAAGATCGTTACCCACGTCTTCTGGAGGGCCGTCTTGATCGCGTCGTCGTCGGTCTTGCCCTTCATCGCCTCCTCCCTGATCCTGGTGACGAAGAAGATGTCGTAGTCGATCCCGACTCCGAGCATCGTCACGACGACGAAGAGCGGCGCAAAGTCGAGCACCGGGAGGTCCAGGAGGTAGTAGAAGATGATCGAGAGGAACGCAAGGGAGAATGCGACGCTGCAGAGGATGGTCACTACCAAGCGCACCGGCGTGAAGGCTGACCTGAGCTGTATGAAGAGGATAACATAGATCGCCGCGGCGAGGACGACCACAACCTCCGGCAGTATCCCGTTGAGGAAGGACTGGTTGTCGTAAGTCGACTGGGTCGTGCCTCCGTAGTAGACCGAGACCCCTCCGACCGTAGAGAGCTTCCCTATGGCCGACTCCACCCTCAGGAGTGTGTCGATCGCGGCCTGGCTCTGGGCGTCGCTCTGGAGGCCCACAAGGATCTGCGCTGTCTCGTTGTTCTTTCCGATGTCCGAGAGCATGCCCGCGAGGTACTGCGACCTCTCGGGCTCGGGCAGCGCCAGGACCCCGGAGTAGTTGAATGTCGACCCGTAGGGGCGCGTGGGCCCGGTCACCGAGACGACGCCGCTGACCGAGGCCGCTGCCGAGCTGATCTGCTCGAGCTGCCCCATCAGGGTCTGGTTGAACTGATCGGTCCCGTAGAGGATGGGGGTCTTCGTCGTGACGACTATGACCGCCGGGTCTGTCGTCGCGCTCCCCAGGTTGTCGGTCAGCACGGTGAGCCCGTGGTTGCTCGGGAAGTCCGGGAATAGCTTCAGGATGTCGGCCCCGCTCGGGGTGCTCAGCGTTACGTAGAGCGCCCCGCTCGCGAGCGCAGCCACGACCACCACGACCGCGAACTTCCGCCTCAGAGTCCGGTCACCCATCTTCCTCATCCGGCTGAACTTCGACTTCCTGACCTCCTTGTGCATCTTGAGTCCGGGCCAGAAGAGCCTGTCCTTCAGCGCGAGCTCCAGCGAAGGCAGGAGCGTGAGCGCGGCGAGGATGAGGATCGAGACCGCTATGGCGATCGCCGTCCCGACGCCGCTGAAGAGAGGTACGTTCGCTACGGCCATCACGATGTACGCAACGACCACCGTCACTCCGGCCGTGAGGACCGCCTGGCCCGCCCAGCGCATCGAGATCGCGACGCTCTCCTCCGTCGAGGCGCCCTTGGACCTCTCCTCCCTGGTCCTCCTCAGCTGGAGGACGGAGTAGTCGACCGCGAGCCCCAGCACGAGCAGGACCGTGAGCGACGGGGTGAGGAAGGTCAGCGTCCCGTGCCCGATGTCGACGACCCCGTAGTAGATGACCGGCAGGCCGATCGCGATGGCTATCCCTCCCACCAGAACGGGGATGATCGCGGCGAGCGGGGCGAGGAGCAGCAGACCCACGATCGCCAGTGAAGCGATGACCCCGGGTACGATGGTGATGCCGATCACGGGGCCGAAGACCTTGGTGATGTCGGAGGTGAGGACGGCGCCGCCGGTGACGTAGTAGGTGCCCAGTGAGGGGACGTTCGATGAGGTCACGTCGGCCCTGAAGGCGGCGATCATCTTCTCGGTCGGCGGGACCGAGAAGTTGTAGATCACGATCATCGTCCCGTTGTCCGGGCTCACGAAGTTCCTGGTGATCGAGTGGGACAGGACGAACGGGTACTGCGCATAGTTCTGCTGCGCTACGGCGTTGGCTATCGCGGCGGAGACCTGCGAGGAGCTGTAGCCGGTGCTGAACGAGGCCAGGAGCGACGCGAGCGCAGGCGCCCGGGCCGTGAAGAGGGGCGAGGCGGCGAATGAGGCCGCGGTCGCGTTGGCGACGAGCGAGGACGCGGCGTCCCATGACGCCCCCGAGGAACCCGCACCACGACCCATCTGGGCGGCCAGGCTAGCGTTGAGCTCTGCCACCTGAGGGAGGAGGGTAGGGATGACCGAGGCCAGGAACGAGTACTCCGTGGAGTAGATGCTGCTCATCCCGGTGAAGGCCCCTCCGAACGCCGGGTCGGAGGCCAGCGTCCTGTTGAGCCCGATCAGGGCCGACTGGACGGACGACGAGTACATCTGGCCGTTCTGAAGGACCACGATGATGCCGTTCCCGCCGTTGTCGCTCGCCGAGGGGAACTGGGCGCTGATGATGTTCTGCGCGAGCTGCGACTCTGCGTTGGTCGGCCCTCCGAAGTTGGAGCCGGCGACATTGTAGGAGACCGCGCCGAAGAAGGTGGGAATCTGGGTGCCGAAGACCACGAGCGCGACCAGCCATGCGACCAGCACGAGCTTGTACCTCTTCCTGAGGAACGAACTCAGAAAGTCGAACCGCGAATCCGCCAAGGAAGCAGGGCGGTCTGAAGACCGAATTTAAGTCTTGGTGGAAGTTTGGGAGATCTCTGGATGGCGCCGGCCGTCAGACCGATGGCTTCCTCGCCGACATCACGGCCTCCTCTATCTTCTCCGTGGTCAGCCCGTACTTGTTGAAGAGCTCCTGGGCCTCGCCGCTCTCCCCGAACCTGTCCTTGACCCCGACCCTGACGACCTTCACCGGGTGGTCCTCGGTGACGACCTCGCAGATGGCGGAGCCCAGGCCCCCCAGGACGTTGTGCTCCTCGGCTGTGACGATCGACCCGCACTGTCTGGCGTACTTCCGCACCAGTTCCTCGTCGATCGGCTTCACCGTGTGCGAGTCTATCACCGCCGCGTCGATCCCCTTCGCCGCTAGGGACTCGGCCGCCCGTAGCGCCACCGCCACCATCACTCCGCAGGCGAAGATCGCGACGTCGTTCCCGTCCCTGAGTACGTTGGCCTTCCCGAGCTTGTAGTCGAACCCCTCCTCATAGATCGTGGGGACTGACGAGCCCTTCACCATCCCCCTCGTTATGCGCACGTAGAACGGCCCGGGGATGTCGGCGATCGACTTTACGATCCCCTTCACAGAGACTGCATCCGAGGGTACGACGACCCGCATCTTGGGGATCGCGCGGAGGATCGCGATGTCCTCCAGCTGCTGGTGCGAGGCCCCGTCGGGCCCTACAGAAATCCCGCCGTGCGAGCAGATGAGCTTGACGTCCAGGTTGGCGTAGGCGATGATATTCCTAATCTGGTCGACGCACTTGCCGGGGACGAAGATCGCGTACGTCCCGGCGTACGCCGTCTTCCCGGCGAGCGCGAGCCCCGCCGCGACCCCCACCAGGTTCTGCTCGGCGATACCGAGGTTGAAGAACCGCTCGGGGAACCTTGCCCCGAACATCCCGGACTTTATCGACTCCGTTGTGTCCGCCCCCAGGACGACGACGCCGGGGTGGGTCTCCCCGAGCTCCACCAGCGCCTCGCCGTAGGCGGTCCGCATCGAACCGAGCTTCTCTAGCATCAACTTCCACCCCTCGCGGACTGGGCCTTCGCCCGGAGCTCCCCGATCGCCCTGGCGGGGTCGGGCCTCCCGTAGACCCCTGCGCCCGCTACGAAGACGTTCCCGCCGCGCTTCGCCACCTCGCCCACGTTCCCCTCGTCGATGCCTCCGTCGATCTCGAGGTCGAGCTTCAGGCCCCTCTCTTTGACGACGGTGCTGAGGAGCTCAATCTTGGGGAAGACCCGCCGGTCCATCGTCTGGCCGCTGAACCCAGGGCTCACCGTGAGGAGGAGCAGCGCGCTGAGCCTGTCGAGGCGCTCCAGGGCCCAATCGGGCAGCTGCGTCTCGGGCTTGAGGGCAAGTCCCATCTCCTTCCCCTTCGAGCGGACGGCCGAGTGGAGCAGGTCGAAGGCGGCGGCGTCGAGGACTTCGGCCTGGAAGGTCAGGAGGTCGGAGCCCGCGTCGATGAACTTGTCCACGTAGAGCCGCGGCTCGGCGATCATGAGGTGGGTGTCGAACTTCATGCCGGAGCGCGGGCGCAGGGCCTTGACAGTCCCGGGACCGAAGGTGATGTTCGGGGCGAACCTTCCGTCGATGACGTCGAGGTGGATCTGGTCGGCCCCGCCCCTTGAGGCGATGTCCAGCCCCGCGCCGAGGTTGGAGAGGTCGTAGGCCAGGATCGATGGGGCGATTCGGGTGGGCATCATCGTCATTTCAGCTCGTTGTAGATGTCGGTCATCTTGTCCTTGGACGGTGGGGTGCCGTGGTAGGCCGGGGACCACTCCATGAACGATATCCCCTTCCCCTTGACCGTGTGTGCGATGATTATCGTCGGCCTGTGCTTGGTCATCTCCGCGTGGTCGAAGGCGTCGATAAGCTGCAGGTAGTCATAGCCGTCTACCTCGATGACGTTCCAGTTGAAGGCCCTCCACTTCGATGCGAGGGGCTCGAGAGGCATTATCTGCTCGGTCAGGCCGTCCTGCTGGATCCCGTTCCTGTCTATTATCGCTGTAAGGTTGTCCAGCTTGAACTTCGTGGCGGACATCGCGGCCTCCCAGACCTCGCCCTCCTGCTGCTCTCCGTCTCCCATGAGGACGTAGGTCCTGTAGCCCTTGCCGTCGATCTTCGCTGCGAGCGCCTCGCCGACCCCCACGGAGAGCCCTATCCCCTCCGACCCGGCGGGCATCTCGACCCCCGGTATCCTGAGGTCCGGGTGGCCCTGCAGAAGGGCGCCGAGCTTGCGGAGGGACTGGAGCTCCTGGGGTGGGAAGTAGCCCGCCTCCGCGAGAATCGAGTAGAGAAGTGGGGCCGCGTGGCCCTTGCTGAGGATGAAGCGGTCTCGGTCCGGCCAGTGCGGGTTCTTCGGGTCGTGCTTCATCTTGTAGAAGTAGAGGGTGACCAGCAGCTCGACCGCGGAGAGCGAGCCTCCGGGGTGCCCCGAGCCGGCCTCCGCGAGCGTCCCGAGGATGAGCTTCCGGGTGTTCCTGGATATCTCCTGCAGCCTCGCGGCTTCTCGGGCGATCTCCAACTTGTTATCTCCTCACAGGTGCCTGCGAGATGCGCTGTAAAAAGTCACCCACCTCGTCGAACCCCGACTGGAAATCCGAGATTGTGAGCGAGACGTTCCTCGCCTTGTCCGACCTCAGGGGGCCGGCGATGTTGCTCAGGCAGGCTGCCTCGGTGATGGTCCCCCCGGCGGCGATCGCGAGGGCGAAGACGCCCGTCATCGCGTCCCTGACGCCGACCTTGCTGAAGAAGTTCCGCCGCCCGTAGATCGGCGGGAAGTTGGTGATCTGCTCTCTGTCGAAGACGGTCATCCCCTGCTCCCCCCGTGTGATGAGCATCCCCTTGCAGTCTAGGCGCTGCATGATGTTGACGCACATGTTGCGGAGGCTCGTCTCGTTGACGATGTTCATCCCTGTGGCGTGGGTCGCCTCCTCCATGTTGGACTTGAGGTAGGTCACCCCCGAGAAATCGAGATAGTGGCGCATCTTCGGCTGGGCGATCGTGATCTTCTTTGCCTCTTTCGCGGCCGAGACGACACCGTCGATCAGGATGGGGCTGATCACGCCGCGGTCGTAGTCAGAGAGGACGACGGTGTTGACCTGCGGGATCTCCGCCTTGGCGGCGTCGACGAACCCTCGCATGGTGACCTGCGGGACGTCCTTCCTCGTCTCCTGGTCGATCCTCAGGTAGTGCAGACGGTTGACCATTATCCAGGTGCGCAGGGAGGTCGGCCTGTTCTTGTCGATGGCGATCCCATTGACGCCGATCCCGTTCCTCTGGAGGTCCTGTCTCAGCCATGCGCCCTGGGCGTCGTCGCCGACGGCCCCGAGGACGGAGACGTTCGCGCCGAGCGAGGTGAGCTCCTTGGCCAGGTTCGCGGCGCCGCCCGGGAGGAGGGTCTCGCTGACAAAATCGCCGGCTGGGACCGGGGCCTCGCGGGCGAGCTTCCGGGCGGAGACCTCGACGAACCTGCTGACGATAAGGTCGCCGATGACGAGCATGTGTCTGCCCTGGAACTTTGCCACAAGGGAACTGAGACCTTCGACTGACAGGTTATCCATGATGGCCGCGGACCCTCTCGATTCTTCCTCTCCTGCGACCTCATTTTAAGACTTTGGTGCGTGAAGGATCTCGCGGCGCGGGTCGCGGATTCAGACCGGGCCCGGGTGGTCTGCGTGGGGGGTCTTCTGCCCCTCCTTCTGCTCTGCCTTCCACTTCTCGTCGAGGAGCCCCCCGATCACGACGACTGCCTTGCTGATCTCCCTCTGCATCGCGAGCGGGTCGTAGTTCTTCGGCGTCTTGTACTCGAGGAATCGCGAGCTCGGGTCCATGTCGAGGAAGCTCTTGCAGGACTCGAAGAGGGACAGCAGGGTCGGACCGTCCAGCTTGGACAGGTCTGACCTCCACGAGTGGTGGAAGCCCTTCTCACTGACGAAGGTG
>JBEKFK010000054.1:0-12661 GCA_050013375.1 Nitrososphaerales archaeon
CGGCGAGTTCGAGTTCGTGGACGACGGCGTCTCGGGGAAGCTTAGGGTCCAGCTGCTGGGGCGCATCAACAAGTGCGGGGCAATAATACCCCGGTATCCCATCAAGGCGAAGGACTATACCAAGTGGGAGAGCCGCTACCTTCCGGCCGTGGGGGTGGGGATGCTGATCGTCTCGACACCGGACGGAGTCCTGTCCCACACGGAGGCGCAGGAGAAGAACGTCGGGGGGAGATTGCTTGGCTATGTCTACTAAGGGCCCAGCAGTCCACGCGGTGGACCTCGTCAAAGGCGTCACCGCCACGGTCGACGGGAGGGTGCTCTCGGTGAAGGGGCCCCTGGGGACCGTGAAGAAGAACTTCAACAAGATCCACGTGAACATCGGCATCGACTCGGGCAAGGTCCAGATCACCTCTTTCTCTGCGAAGAAAAAGGACGTCGTCTCCTCCAACACAGTCTCGTCGCTGGTGAGGAACATGGTCACGGGCGTGACCGAGGGCTACCTCTACAGGATGAAGGTCGTCTTCGCGCACTTCCCGGTCACGGTCAAGGTGAAGGGGAACACCGTGGTCGTCGAGAACTTCATGGGAGAGCGCTCCGCCCGAGTCACCAAGATCGTCGGCGACTGCAAGGTGACCGTTGACGGGGACGATATTATTATTAAGGGTGTCTCGCTCGAGGACGTTGGACAGACTTCTGCTAATCTAGAACAGGCCACCAAGGTCAAGCGCAAGGACCAGAGGATATTCTTGGATGGCGTATACGTCTACGAGAAGAAGAAAGGCTGGTAAAAAATGCCCAAGAAATCCGCAAAAAAGATGGACACAGAGGCCCCCAAGCTCGAGAAACTCCTCGAGACAAGGAAGACCATAGCGGAGCATAGGCCGGAGTTCTTGAGGCCTGAGAGCTGGCGCTACGTCCGCATCCATCCCGAGTGGAGGAAGCCGAAGGGGATGGACAACAAGATCCGAAAGTCGTTCAAGGGCTACCCGAAGAGGGTGAAGGTCGGCTACAGGGGCCCGCACGAGGTGAGAGGCTACCACTCGAGCGGTCACACCGAGGTTCTGGTATACAACACGCACGACCTGATGAAGGTCGTCCCAGAGAAGGACGTCGTCAGGATAGGCCGCACCGTGGGCGGGCGGAAGCGGGTGGAGATCCTGAAGAGGGCTTCCGAACTGGGACTCAGGGTCCTGAATCCACAGAGGTTGAGAGTAATTGAACCTAAGAAGTAAGAGAAGGCTCGCGGCCGACGTCCTCGGAGTCGGCAAGGACAGGATCATCTTCGACCCAGAGGCGCAGGACTTAATCCAAGACGCGATCACTCGGAGCACGATACGCGGCCTCGCAGGCATGGGCGGGATCAAGGTCGCCCCGGTGCAGGGCATCTCCAGGGGAAGGGCGAGGACGAAGCACAAGAAGGGCAAGTCCCGCGGGCAGGGGTCCCTAAGGGGCACCAAGACCGCAAGGACCACGAGAAAGACCGTCTGGGTCCTGAAGGTAAGGGCGCTCAGGTGGAGGCTCAAGGTCGCGCGAGACAGGAACGAGATATCCAAGGACCAGTACCGGAAGCTCTACAGACAGGTGAAGGGCGGCCAGGTCAGGGGAATTAAGCACCTGTACGAGATCATGAAGGAGACCCGGCGATAGAGATGGGAGATTACGTTCCGATGTACCGCAGGCGGAGGAGCGGCGCGACGAACTACGGCGCGCGCAGGAAGGCGATATCTTCCAGGGGTACGCTGCTAGCCGTAAGGATATCCAACAAGAACGTCTCTGCGCAGTTCCTAAGCCCTACGGTCACTGGCGACCTGGTGCTCGCGTCGGCGCACTCCCACGCCCTCAGAAAGCTCGGTTGGACGGGGTCGCTAAAGTCGCTCCCGGCGTGCTACCTTCTCGGCCTCTGGGCTGGGAAGAACGCCAAGTCCAAGGGTGTCGAGAGCGCCTTCCTGTACAACGGCGTGGCCCCGTTCGTCAAGGGTTCGAGGATTAGCGCGTTCGTAAAGGGGGTAATCGACGGCGGTGTCCAGATACCGTTCTCTGAGGAGGCGATGCCGTCCGAGGAGAGGCTGAAGGGCGAGAACATCGCCAGCTATGCCGCGGAGCTCGCCAAGGACAAGGAAGCGTATGACAAGAGGTTCTCCGGGCTGCTCAAGAAGGGGTTCCGGCCTGAGGATTATGCTCAGAACTACACTCGCACCAAAGATGCGATAGTGGGGGCCAAGTAATGTCGGACCGTAGAAGACGAGACGACAGAGAAGAAGCACCCTGGGTACCGCGCACCAAGCTCGGCAAGATGGTCCAGGAGGGAAAGATGACCTCCCTGGACGAGATATTCCAGCTCGGGCTTAAGCTTAGAGAACCCGAGATCGTCAAGACTCTCGTACCTGACCTCAAGTCCGAGGTCGTCAGCGTCGGGATCGTCCAGAAGCAGACCGACGCGGGCGAGTTGACGCGGTTCGGGGCGGTTGTCGCAGTCGGCAATGGAAACGGCTTCTTCGGCGTCGGCAAGGGCAAGGCCGCGCAGATGAAGTCCGCGATCGACAAGGCGACGAACGACGCCCTCCTGAATGTGATTCCAGTCCAGATTGGATGCGGCAGCTGGGAGTGCAGGTGCGGGACGAAGCACTCGGTCCCATATAGGATAGTCGGGAAGGCCGGGAGCGTGCGCGTCGAGCTGCTCCCTGCACCGAGGTCACTGGGGACTGTCGCAGGGCCTGCCCTCGCGAACCTGCTGGCGCTGGCCGGGATTAAGGACGTCTGGGCTAGGACATTCGGATCCACCGACACGCTTTCGTCCCTCGCGAATGCAGTCTACGACGCGTTCTCCAAGTCCAGAGGATTGAATGTGTGAGTGAATGGAAAAATGACTAGCCTTATCGTCGTGAACCTCCATGGTCTGATCAACACCCGGGCAGAGGTCCGCACCACCCTCATCGAGCTCGGGATAGGCAAGCGCTTCGCCGCGACTGTGGTCGTGGACGACCCATCGACGGTGGGGGCGCTGAACCTCTGCAAGGACTACGTCGCGTGGAGCAAGGTCGACGCACAGATGCTCGAGTCCCTCCTCAAGGCTAGGGGACGCGTCAGCAACTCCAAGACCCTCGACGACGAGTCGCTGAAGCTAATGGGATACAAGGACCACTCAGACCTCGCTTCCAAGATGATCAAGGGCGGTTCGATCCTGTCCTCGGTCCCCGGACTGAAGCCGTACTTTGGGCTCTCACCGCCCCGCGGTGGGTTCAAGCGGTCCTCGAGGCGCGCGTTCAGGGAGGGCGGAATCCTCGGAGAGAACCCCACACTGCCGGACCTGGTCCGGAGGATGATGTAGGCGATGCCTACCAGACTCCGCAAGATGAGGCGGATGAGGGGTTCGAGGACGATGGGTTACGGTCAGATAGGTCAGCACAGGCACTCCGGGAAGCAGGGTGGGCACGGGGCCGCTGGGCTACACAAGCACAAGTGGTCGTGGCTGAACATCAACGACCCCGACCACTATGGCAGGGACCCGTTCTTTGTCCCCGGCGCGCGCAAGGTAGCAAAGTGGCTCAACGTGGGCGACCTCGAGGCAATCGCCGAGCAGGGTACAGAGGCACCCATCTCCCTCGACCTGGCGGCCATGGGTGTGGAGAAGCTCCTGGGCTCCGGGATTGTGAAGCGGGCCTTCAACGTGAAGGTCGACCTCTTCACAGAGAGAGCAAAGACAAAGCTTGAAGAAGCCGGTGGTAAGATAGTAGCATAGTCCGGAGTTTGCTTCTTTGGCTTCCATGAGAGATTTCGTCAAGAGCGCGGCGACGATTCTACCAGAGGTTCCGAAGCCGAAGCAGAAGCCCGGCCTCTCTGAGAAGTTCATCTGGACCGGCCTGGCGCTGGTCCTCTACCTTGTGATGGCGATCACCCCTCTCTATCACTACGGCAACAAGACCGACCAGTTCGCTTTCCTCAGGATAATCTTCGCCTCGAGCCAGGGGACGCTCATGGAGCTCGGAATCGGCCCGATCGTGACGGCCGGACTGATACTCCAACTGCTGCAGGGGAGCGACCTGCTCAAGCTCGACCTCGGCAACCCGGACGACAGGGCGATCTTCGGCTCGTCCACCAAGATACTCACGTTCGTCGTGATAGCCGTCGAGGCCGGCGCCTACATCCTCGGAGGCGCCCTGGGCGCCCTCGCTTCAGACCAGGCGATCGTCATATTCTTCCAGCTCTTCCTCGCGAGCATAGTGGTCCTCCTGCTCGACGAGATGATCCAGAAAGGCTGGGGCATCGGAAGCGGGATCAGCCTCTTCATCCTTGGGGGAGTCGCCCAGACCTTCATGTGGTACACGTTCTCGCCGCAGCTGGTCAGCACGACCCAGCAGACGAACGGTCCGACCGTCATCTTCGGCTTCATTCCGGCGTTCATCAGCGCGGCGTTCAGCCATAGCCTGGGGTCCATCGTGCTCCGGCCGAACCAGTACCCTGATCTTGTCACCTTCGTGCTGAGCATAGCGGTGATCCTGTTCATCATCTACATCGAGGGGATGAGGGTGGAGGTCCCGATCACCTCCGTGAAGTTCAAGGGGTTCCAGGGGGTCTACCCCATCAAGCTGCTCTACGTCTCCAACATCCCGGTGATCCTGGTCTCCGCCCTCACCGCGAACGTGGCGTTCGTGGCGCGCCTCGTCTACAACGACGCGGGTAGCGCATCGTGGGTCCACTATCTGGTATCGGGGTACGACTCTAGCGGGAACCCGACTGGTGGTCTCATCTACTACATCTCGCCGCCCCAGGGGCTGGCCTCCACCGCCGCCGACCCGCTGAGAGCGGTGATCTTCGTCGCATTCCTGGTCTGCTTCGCGGTCCTCTTCGCCCGGATCTGGGTCGAGATAGGAGGGCTCTCGTCGAGGGCCGTCGCGAAGAACCTGATGAACGCAGACGTCCAGGTGCCCGGGTTCAGGCGTTCCGGACTCTCCCTGGAACAGGTGCTCAACCGCTACATCCCCCCGATCACGATAATCGGGGGGCTGATCATCGGCCTCGTGGCCTCGATCTCGGACTGCTTCGGGGTCTTCGGGACCGGCATAGGCCTCCTGCTCATGGTTGACATCATACTCCAGTACTACCAGATGCTCGTCAAGGAGCAGCTGGAGGAGTTCTCGCCGAGACTGGCCGGAGTCCTAGGGCAGGCCTGATGCCCTTGGGTCTCCGCATAGTCGTCGTCGGGATCGCTGGTGTCGGTAAGAGCACCGTCGTCCAAAAGTCGGTCGATTCCATCGAGGGCGCCTCTCTGGCAGTCTTCGGGACCGCCATGTTCGACGCGGCCAAGCAGCTGCGCTGGGTCAAGCACAGGGACGAGATGAGGAAGCTCCCGGTCGAGAAGCAGAAGCGACTCCAGACGATCGCGGCGAGGAAGATCAGCCGTGGTAGGGGAAGGGTCGTCTTCGTCGACACGCACCTCTTCATCAGGACCCCCGAGGGGTTCTGGCCAGGCCTTCCTCTGGCCGTGATCCAGTCGCTGAAGCCCACCCACCTCCTGCTCATCGAGGCCGATGCGGCCGAGGTCGTATCGAGGAGGATGAACGACAAGACAAGGTCTAGGGACAGGGTCACGGAGGCCGAGGTCTCAGCCGAGCTGACGCTCGCGAGGACCTTCCTCTCGGCCGCCTCGCTCGTTAGCGGCGCGCCGATATCGTTCATCCGGAACCAGGAAGGCAAAGCAGATGAAGCAGCGGAACAGATCCGCGAGATCGTGAGGAGCGCGACCGTATGAGCCTCGGCATCGGCATCCCCGAGACCACCCTGATAGTCACACTCACCGCGATCGGGCTGGGCTTCGCATCCAACATCGCCACAAGGCTGCTCGTAGACCTGAAGAAGGAGAAGAGGCTCAGGGCCGAGACCTCCGCCTTCGACAAGGAGCTCAGGCAGGCGATACAGAAGAAGGACAAGGCCAAGGAGGAGAAGCTGAAGAAGCTAAAGCCCCAGATGGATCAGATGAAGCTAAAGGCCTCGACCGGCCGCTTCAAGGTCCTGATCGTCACCTGGGTCCCGTTCATATTGGTCTACTACTTCATGGCCGGAGAGCTGGGTGGGCTCGGTACAGTCGTGGCCCACTCGCCGCTACCCATCCCGTTCATCGTCTCCGGGACCGGTACGATGGTCCTGATCTGGTGGTACTTCCTGTCATCGCTGACGTTCGGCACCCTCCTCAGCAAGCTCCTCGGCACCTCGCCGACGTGATAGGTCTTGGACGCCATCATAATGTGCGGTATGCCCGCCGTGGGTAAGACGACCGTCGCCAAGACCATCGCGTCCAAACTCAACCTTCCTCTGGTCGGCGGCGGTGACATACTCAAGGAGATCGCGGTGGAGCAGGGCTACCGCGCGGCCGGTGACGACTGGTGGGACACCGCCGAGGGCATGCAGTTCCTCGAGAAGAGGAAGGGCTCTCCCAAGTTCGACAAGGAGGTCGACGCCCGGCTCCTGAAGAAGGTCGAGAAGGGTGACGTGGTCATAACGAGCTACACCGTCCCCTGGCTGACAAAGAAGGGAATCAAGGTCTGGCTTTCCGGCACCCCCGAGAGCCGGTCGGTTAGGATGGCCAAGAGGGACGCATCCACGCCCGAGGAGTCCCTCAGGGTCATTGCCAAGAGAGACGAAGAGAACTACTCCCTTTACAGGAGCCTCTATGGGATCGAGTTCGGGAGGGACCTCTCGCCGTTCCAGCTCGTCGTCGGGACGGACGGGATTGCCGCGGAGAAGGTCGCCAAAGAGATAATGGACTACATCGCAGCGATTCGCTCTTGACCTCGCAGGAAATGATCACGGTAGCAGAGGAATCGTCTGACACCGGTCACGGCTTCGAGCCCTCGAAGAGACCGATCGCGCTCTACCTCAACTACGGGCTGATCCCGCTGGACAAGACGCGGGGCCCCACGAGCCACGAGGTCGTCGCGTGGGTCAGGAGGATGATGGGGATAGAGAAAGCCGGGCACAGCGGGACCCTCGACCCGGGTGTCTCGGGGGTGCTGCCGATAGGGCTTGGCCATGCGACCAAGGCCCTCTCACTGCTCCTGCTCTTCCCAAAGGAGTACATGGCCGTGATGAGGATCCACTCCTCGGTTCCGAGGGCCGAGGTCGACCGCGTAGTCAAGGAGTTCACGGACGAAATCTTCCAGAAACCTCCCCAGCGGTCCTCGGTGAAGCGCCAGGTAAGGAGCAGGAGGATCCACGAGATGGAGATACTGGAGCAGCAGGGGAACCTCTTCCTGATTAGGGTCCTCTGCCAGTCCGGCACCTACATCCGGAAGCTGATCTATGACATGGGCGAGGTGCTCGCAGTGGGAGCGACCATGGTGGAGCTCCGCCGTACGAAGGTCGGGCCCCTGACGGAGGAGAAGGGCCTCGTCTCCCTGCACGACCTCTATGATGCGGTCTGCAGGATGAAGGAGGGCGACGAGACCAGGATACGGTCTGTAGTCATGCCAGTCGAGAGCACGATCTCCGGGGTCAAGAGGGTCGTGATCAAGGACGCCGCCGTCGACGCCATCTGCCACGGAGCGATGCTCGCGGTCCCCGGGATACTCTCGATCTCCCAGGGGATCGATAAGGGCCAGACCGTCGTCCTGCTCTCAGCGAAGGGCGAGCTGGTCGCAATCGCCGAGGCGAAGATGAGCACCGACGAGGTCCTTGGGACCAAGAAGGGGATCGCCTTCCCAGTCAAGCGAGTCGTGATGGACCAGGGGACCTATCCCAAGATGTGGAAGAAGGCGGCCGAGCATAAGGAGACCGAGTCGGAAGACCCCGACATACCCGAAGGATTCTAAAGTCCGGTCAGCGCCCAACGAAGACGAGCCGGTCGGAGAAGGAACTCATATATCGTGCGGGACACCTCGAGGCGAGACAAGATGGTGCCTGCTCACCGCGCCGTGACATCGGGAGTTACGGTATGAGCGTTCCCCAAGAGCTTGACGCACCGGCCATAACGCTTGTGGAGTATGAGAATGCCAGGATCTGCAAGGAATGTCCGACGCACTCTTGCTGCAGGATCTATGCCAGCGACGGACACGGCATGGGTGACAAGTCCACCTGGCTCGAGGAATGGGCGCGAGGTTTTCACGATCACCCTGAGGAGTACGGCGTAGAGCGGCTGTTCGACCCGGTGGAAGTCCACATGCGCGGTCACGAGGCGGAGTGGGACGCTCTTCTTGCAAGGGGCATCGACCCTGAGTGGTGCCAGTACTACGATTCTCGATCTGGCTGCATCGTCGAACGAGACAGGAGGCCTACCCAGTGCAGGCAGTACAACTGCGGGAGGCTCAGCGAGACCGAGGACAGAATCGAGATCGTGCTGGAAGTCGCAGGCGATTGAACCCCCAGCCTCCAATGGGGGTCTCACCTCTGCCAGTCCGATTCCAGTGGAATCAGACGAGAACGGTGCTGAGGCTGACGCCATCCACGGGCCCAACCCCCGTACGAGACCCTGAACCCCCTTCGACTTTGAGTCCGCCTCCAAACTAGGGCACCCCCCAGACATTTAAGCCGAGGCTGTTAGGGGGCCTCCTGCCGGGGTCGCCTAGCCTGGTAGGGCGCAGAACAGCCTGTGCGCATGCCTGGAAACCTTCAAGCTAGCAAGCCTGTCTCCTTCAGTGGGGTCGTGGGTTCAAATCCCACTCCCGGCGCTTTCCTACCATGCTCGCCTCGCATTAGGGGACGAATGCCCCAATAGTCACGACCGACTGGGAGGTCTGGGCGGCCACGGAGTACTGGAGGTTGGAGTCTTCGACTGTCCCGGCCTTCGTCTCAGTGCAGGCCGGTATCGACGAGCTCGCTGAGATGGAGTCGGCCCCGCAGACTAGGCTGCCGGCGGTCCCTGAGGAGAACGCCACCGCCACCCCTCCGTTGTAGCCCACCAGGTTGGGCTCAAATCCCACGACCTGGGAGAGGTACGCGTCGCTCCACGACCCGCTGCAGAGCGGCAGCCTCGAACCGAGCGGCACGGTCGTACGCGCCACCTGCGCCCCGGCGGCGTCGCTGACTGTGAACTCGACGGAGGAGACGTTGTTCGTGTTGGGGTCAGTGTTCATCTTCACCCCGATGGAGTACCCCTTTGGAAGGAAGGATGCCGGGAGCTTGTAGAGTGGCTGGTCGCAGGTGTTGAACAGGTTGTTCCCCGAGATTGGCCAGTTCTCGATCGACCACTGGACCTCGCCCGAGGAGGTCACGGCGAGGACGAACTGCATGTAGGCGTCGGCTCCGGAGGGGGCGTAGGCGTTGACCTGGAAGTCCCAGTTGCCGTTCGCCCGCATGTCCGTCCCGGCCGTGAACGTGACCGATGGGTTGACCATCGGCACGCAGTCGTTCCACAGGATGTAGTTGCGGTTCCCGGCAAAGCCCGAGGGCTGCGGAGAGGGACCGGATGAGGGTGCCGGGGTCGGCTGGGAGGCGCCGGCTGCTCCGGGGTCCACGCTCGCTAGCGCCTTGCCGATCATCCCGAAGAACAGGCCGACCATTGCGAGGTTCTGGTCCGATGAGAGGGCCGACCCCAGGCCCGTAAGGAGGGGGATGATGAACAGGAGCCAGTCCTCCAGGCTGCCATGGTACTGGGCGAGTGAAGGAAGCGCCTTGCCTATGGCCCCGAGAACGAGCCCGTAGAGCATGTACTCGTTGTTGCCGCTGAGCGCGGAACCGACGGAGCCCAGGAAGGCTCCTGCGAAGAGCAGCCAGTCCTCCCAGCTCCTCCAGTTCGGGCCGAGCGAGAGCAGGGCCTTGCTCGATGCGCCCACGGTCAGTCCATAGAAGTAGTACATCGGGTTTCCCGACGCCACCATCCCGAGGGTGCCCAGGACGGTGCTAGCGAAGAGGATCCAGTCTTCCGTCTGGAGCTGCTGCTCGGCCAATCACCTCTTTGGTCTCGACCGGGGAATTTAAGGTTGACATGGTGCGGCGAACGCAACTGCGCTCCTCGACCCGGTTCCGGGAAAGGCTCATCTACCCTGTGGCCGCGGTTGCCTCATGCCCGAGGCTCTCCCTCCGGGAGACTCGCGTCAGCTCGACCAGGCCGCCCCGGCGACCGTCCCCGAAGACGCGAGGTCGCCGCGCGGGGGCTCCCTCAAGAATGTGTTCGCGTTCCTGAGGCGGCACCCGATTCTCTGTCTGCTCTTGCTCACCCCTGGAATCCCGGAGTACCTATCGAGCTCCAGCCCTCTCTACGCTATCGTCCTTAACCCGGCGCAGTTCGTCTTCCAACTCACGGCGAACCTCGGCCTTTACGGTCCGGGCGTCCTGCTCATACGCGAGGCCATGATCCGGTGGAACAAGGGCTGGGCGACGGCCCTGCTCCTCGGGGCAGCGTACGGGATACTCGAGGAAGGGGTCGCGCTCAGCACCCTTTTCGACCCGAAGGCGTCTCCGGTCGGGCAGCTCGGATACTTCGGGCACTGGGCGGGGGTCAGCTGGATCTGGTCGGCCACCATCATCCCGGTACACATGCTCTTCAGCATCTCCATCCCAATACTCCTCCTCGGCCTCGCCATGCCGTCGACGAGAGGGAAGAGCCTGCTCTCGACGAGGGGCATCAAGGCGGTCTTGGTCATACTCGTCGCCGACGTCGCATCGCTCATGCTGCTCATAACCCTCGGCGAACACTTTTGGATGGGGGACACGGTCTTCGTCGCGAGCCTGGCGGCAATCGCATTCATCGTCTGGTTGGCCCGGAGGGTGCCTTCGGGTGTCCCGCTCGCCAGGACAAGCTCGCCCCGGGTCTCTCCGAGGAGGATGGCGGTGCTCGGGATAGTCTTCTATCCGTCCACCCTGCTCGTCAGCGGCATCGGGATGTCTGAAGGCGCACCCGCCTTGCTTGTCCTGCTCCTGGTCATCCTCGTCCAGGGTCTCTTCCTGGTCTATGTCCTCCGGGTCGCCGGGGCCTCCGAGAACGAGCCACAGCTCATCGCGCTCTGCTTCGGCTTGATCGTCCCTATCGCGGCAATCGGGCTGATAGCGACCATAGCCGTCCCCGCAGCGCTGGTAGGTGACGTGGTGTTGGTCCTCTTCTTCAGGATGCTCTGGAGGAGGTATCGTGTGGGGCCCGAGGTCCCTGCTCCCACAGGGAAGGGCGAGCAAGGCAAAGGTTTATCACAAATCTAGGGGCACTGACCCAGATTGTCCCGGATCTTCGACGCCCACGTGCATCTCTCGGAGGATTCGCGCGACGAACTCATCCCCTATGCAAAGGTCAACGGCCTTGACTACAACCTAAAGGAGCTGCTCCGGCTCATGCGAGAGAACGGCATCGTCCTCGACCTCTGCGGGAGGAGCGGCGGGCTCCTTTCTCCGGTCCTTACCGTCGAGCACGCTTCTTCCAGCGTGGCGCACGCGGTGGACCTCGCAAGACGGAACAGGGAGGTGGTCAAGGGATTCAAGATTCGGCTTGGCTACCTCAAGGTCTTCGCGGACGATGCAGTCTACGACAAGCTCTACGATTATGCAGAGTCGGAGGACCTCCCCGTGATGTTCCACACCGGCGACACGGCGAGCCATGATGGGAGCCTCGAACACTCCCACCCGCTCACCCTCGACAGACTCGCGAACCAGCGGCCCGGCCTGAAAGTGGTCGCTTGCCACTTCGGCAACCCCTGGATCGCTGACGTCGGGGAGCTGATCTACAAGCATCCAAACGTATACGCCGACATATCCGGACTTGTCGTGAGCGGGTCAAGGTACGAGGCTGGGTATCTCGAATCGCTCGCCGAGCAGGTCACCCGGGCAATATACTACGCAGGCGGGGCCGAGAAGGTGATATTCGGGACGGACTACCCGGTGTCGACGCCCTCGTTGGCACTCGCCCTTCTCGGGAAACTCCGGATCGACGGAGATGACAAGGAGAAGATCCTCTGGAGGAACGCGGCTGAGGTGTTCCAAGTCTGACCGCCGAGGCTCCCGAGATCTCGATCAGGGACGTGCCGCCCGAGGGGAGGGAGTCGCTGGTGCCCATCCTAGAGGCGAGCTTCACGGGGATCTATCTGAGGCACGCCAAGAGGACCATGGGCGAGGTCGAGACCGTCAGGGCGGCGATGCTCGGCCAGGAGGCGGCGGGCCTCGCGATGCTGAAACGGCTGGGTGAGGATGCGGGATATGTCTACTACATCGCCGTACTCCCGAACCTCCGGGGACGGGGAATCGGCGCCCGGCTCGTGGTCGACTCGCTATCGTACTTCGCACGTGCGGGGGCCGGAGAAGTCTATGCGAGCGTGGGAGAGGACAACGAAGAGTCGAACGCTCTCTTTGCGGGCCAAGGCTTCGTGAGGACCGACTTCGGGAGGGTCTCGAAGAAGTACGGCGCGTTCAAGGCGCTCTCGATGTACAGGAGCATGTGGGTCGTCCCGGGGGAAGTGATCCTCGTCAGGGGGACTACAGACACAAACGCGTCCGAGACCCAGGTCCAGCCATAGGGAACCGGCTACTTTCGGGACTGTTTCCTTGCGAGCTCCGATAGCAGCGCGTTTCCCTCGGTGAACTTGAGGTTGAACCTGAACATGTCTATCTTCCAACCCGCCTCCTCCTTGCCCAGGTGGATGTCGTAGGTCCCGACGAAGGTCCTCGTATCGTTCCCGGTGGGGTTCGGGTAGTAGTGCATGGCCGTGGCATAGCAGAACGCGCTCGCCTCCCCGCCCTCAACGCTGAC
>JBEKFK010000055.1:0-10969 GCA_050013375.1 Nitrososphaerales archaeon
TCAACATGACGGAGGTCAACGTCGCAGTCAACAACAAGGTAGGAACGGTCGCGATCAACGTGGTCCCGCCCGGACTCCCACCCACAGGCGCATACAACTCTGCTATCACCCCAGCATACAGCTTCAACCCAGACCAGGTGCAGGCTCTACTTCTCGCAGCAATGCAGAAGCCGCTCACCTCGTTCACATTCACCAACGGGACCAAGGCACCAGCAGGCTTCTTCAACAACGCCTTCGGATGTACGACTCTCGGGTCTAACGGCCAGTGCAGCAACCCTGTTGCACAGACCATACCCCTGGTCGTCCCCGCTGGCGATACCTTCGACACAGCAGTCTTCACCCAGATAGCATCAGTGATCAACAACGTCAGCGCGACCTACAACATGGGCCTTACGGCGACTGTCGTGCCTGTCCCAACGGGACAGCTCCTCGAGAACGCCTTCTCGGTCCCAACTCACTACTACATGTACGCCCTTGGCTGGATCGATGACTACCCGTGGGTTATTGACTTCCTCACTCCGATGTTCGCTCCCAACGGAGCCTACACAGGTGCTGATGGATGGAACCTCCCACAGATGGCCACACTCAACCAACAGGCAGACGCAGCTAGTGCTTCTGGCAACATCGCCGGAATCATTACTGCTAGCAACGCAATGAACACCCTGGGCAACAAAGAGGTCATGTACCTCTGGACGCTGTACAACGTCAACTTCGTGACGATGACATCGAACGTCCAAGGGTTCTACTTCAACCCATCACTGAGTACTGCAGCGGCTGGTGGCGTCGGACCTGAATACTTCGCAACCCTCTACTAAACGCGTAGAGGGTCCCCGCGTTTTTTCTTATGAGCACCTAATCTATGTGATGGCGAGAATCATGGCGGCGCTACGTTGAAGCTGTACGAGTACGTTATTAGACGACTTCTGCTGATGGTTCTCGTACTCTTCCTTCTCAGCCTCCTGATATTCTACCTCACCCGCGGCCTTCTCCCGCCCTCCTCCGCCATCTCGCAGTACATCACGCCGAAGATGAACAGCATCGCGAAGCTGCAGCTTGCCCAGTCCCTCGGGGTCGCCACTAAGTCCTGCCCCAACTTCACGGCGTTCTCGGACAGCCAGGCGGGGTGCGTCGTACCCCTCTGGGGCCAGTACGTCGGGTGGCTGCACAACGTCCTCACGGGGAACTGGGGCTACACGCTGCTCCCGGGGATATCCGGCACCGAGACCACGCTCACGGTCTTCTTCCAGAGGTTCCCGCTGACAGCCGAGCTGGCGATAGCCGGCGCCGGCCTCACAATACTCATCGGGATCCCGCTGGGCATCGTCTCTGCGACCCACAACAACAAGCTCCCTGACCACCTCTCGCGAATCGTCTCTCTGGGGGGTTACTCAATCCCCCAGTTCTGGTTCGGGGCGATGCTTCAGATCCTGCTCGTACTGTACATCAGGATAGGGGGCCTGGGCTTGTTCCCGGCGAACGGCGCGTTCGCGACGAGCTGCGCGATATGCATCTCGAACCCAGGGACGGCCACCGCGTTCACCGGAGCCCCCCTCTTCGACGGCATACTCTCCGGCAACCCCGCCTACGCCTGGGATGCGCTCGTCGCGCTCGCGCTCCCAGCGATCACCCTCGCCATAACGTCCATAGGCGCCCTCACGAGGATCGTGAGGTCGAGCATGGTCGACGCCCTGAAGCAGGACTACATTCTGCTCGCGAGATCGAAGGGTCTGCGGGGCCGGGTAGTGATCTACAGGCACGCACTAAGGAACGCGCTCCTCCCCGCCGTCACAATCGCCGGTCTTCTGGCCGCCTTCCTCCTTGGCGGTGCGATCGTGATCGAGATAGTCTTCACCTGGCCAGGGGTGGGGAACGCCTCGCTCGCCGCCGCGAACGCCCTCGACATCAACTTCCTCGAGCTCTACGTCCTCGTGACCGCGCTGATAATCGTCCTCACTAACCTGGTCGTCGACATCCTCTACGCGAAGCTTGACCCGAGGATCCGCTATTGAGGTGTTGATTTGAGCGAGAGTAACCCTGTGAAGACAGAGCCCGGCCCGCCCTCCAGGTCGGCAGACATCAGATACGCGCTTCACCGGTTCCGCCAGAACCCGTTGATCATCACAGGGTCCGTGATCTCCATCGGGACGATCCTGATAGCGATCTTCGCGAACGTCCTCGTGAACCCGAAGCTTGGGAAGACGACCGACCTCGAACTTCGGCTGTGCTGGAACAACCCCGCGCTGAACTGGCACATCACGAACGTCTTCAACTGCGGAGGAACGGTCTATCCCCTGGGCACCGACACCTACGGGAGGAGCGTCCTCTCGATGATAATCCTCGCGATTCCACTGGACCTCCAGATCGCCCTCGAGGTCGTGATATCCGCTGTCGTGATCGGAGTCTTCTTCGGAGCCATCGCCGCCTATGCGGGCGGTATCCTCGACGAGGTCATACTGAGGATAACGGACATCTTCCTGGCGGTCCCGGCAATCCTCCTGGCCATCGTGCTGCTCGTCATCCTCGGCCGCTCGTTCTCCATCCTGACGTTCGCCATCGTGATCACCTGGTGGCCGACCTACGTCCGTCTGATTCGCTCGCAGGTCCTCGGTGAGAAGGAGAAGCCCTACGTCGAGGGCCTAAGGGCGATGGGCGCGGGCAGGGTGCGCATACTCTTCCGGCACGTCGTCCCGAATTCGATCTATCCCGTCTTCGTGCAGGCAACCCTCGACATCGGGAGCGTCATCCTGACTGTCTCCGCGCTCACCTTCCTAGGGTTCAGCCCGAGCCCACTGATCCCGGAGCTGGGGAACCTCGCGAACGCGGGCTCAACCTACATCTTCACGGCGCCCTGGCTCATAATATTCTCGGGAGTGACCATCCTGGTCATCTCGCTCGGCTTCAACCTGCTGGGTGACGGAATAAGGGATGTCTTCGACCCGCGCCTCAGGAGATGAGTTGGTCGCCATGAGCTACGGTTCGGACCAGGACGTCCTCGTGGTCAAGGACCTCAGGGTCGTCTTCCACACAGACGCCGGCGAAGTCAAAGCCCTTGACGGAGTCGATCTCACGGTGAGGAGGAAGGAGGTCCTGGGACTCGTGGGCGAGTCCGGGAGCGGAAAGTCGGTCACAGCTCTGACCATAGAAGGGCTGCTCCCCCAGAACGGAGAGGTCATCAGCGGAGAGATCATCCTCGCGGGCACCGACCTGCTCAAGGAGAGCGGTGCGGACCTCCGGACCTCGAGGGTCACCGACATGGCGATGGTCTTCCAGGACCCCACTACCTACCTAAACCCGGTGCTCACGGTCGGTTCGCAGATAACCGAGATAATCGAGAGCGAGGCGAACCTCTTCACCAAGCAGGTCGTCGCGGACCGCCTGTTGGAGCTCGACCGGCTCGAGGGCGAGGGCAGGATCACGCCCGTCCTGGAGAAGGAGAGGGCCAAGCTGAAGTCGCTCTCACCCGGAGCTAAGATAAGCAGGGGGGAGTTCAAGCGGCTGTCGCGGCTCTACGCCATCAACATCCTCCGGCAGGTCAGGCTGCCGGAGCCCGAGAGGATCTTCAAGGACTATCCGTTCGAGCTCTCCGGCGGGATGAAGCAGAGAGCCATGATAGCCATGGCCCTGGTCAGGCGTCCCAAGCTCTTCCTCGCGGACGAGATAACCACCGCGCTCGACGTGACGGTCCAGGCACAGATCCTGAAGCTCCTCACCGAGCTGCGGGAGCAGATCGACACCTCCGTCATCCTGATCACCCACGACCTCGCCATCGTGGCAGAGGTCTGCGACAGGGTCGCCGTGATGTACGCCGGGAACATAGTCGAGGTGGCGGACGTTAACGAGCTCTTCCGGAACCCGCTCCACCCGTACACCAAGGGCCTGCTGGCTTCCATCCCGCGTCCGGACCTCAAGGAACAGGAGATGAAGTCGATCCGGGGCTCGGTCCCGAACCTGATCTTCCCGCCGAGCGGGTGCCGTTTCCATCCCAGGTGCGACTTTGCGTTCGAGCGCTGCCCCCTAGAGAAGCCGAAGCTCCTCGAGGTCTCGAAGGGCCACTTCGTGGCCTGCTTCCTCTACGAGGGGGGACGGGCATGAAGGACGGCGAGTACCTCCTCAAGGTCGACAACCTCCTCAAGTGGTTCCCGATCAGGGGCGGGCTACTCGGAAGGACCGTGGGTCACGTCCGCGCAGTCGACGGCGTCTCGATAGCGATAAAGAAGGGGGAGACGCTCGGCATCGTCGGCGAGTCGGGCTGTGGCAAGACGACGCTCAGCCGGACGGTGATGCGGCTCCTAGACCCCTCCTCAGGCAGCGTGGTCTTCGACGGGACCGACATCTCGAAGCTCAAGGGGAGGGACCTGAAGCCGTACAGGCGGCGCATGCAGATGGTCTTCCAGGACCCATACGCCTCGCTCGACCCCCGGCAGAACGTCAGGTCCACGCTGATGGAGCCGATGGGGATTCACCACATCCAGCACTCCGGCGAGGACCGGAACCGTGCCGTCGAGAAGCTCGTCGAGATAGTGGGGCTCAACCCCGACCACCTGGCCCGGTTCCCCCACGAGTTCTCGGGCGGCCAGAGGCAGAGGATCGCGATCGCCAGGGCGCTCGCTGTGAACCCGGAGTTCATCGCGCTCGACGAGCCCACCTCGGCGCTCGACGTCTCCGTGCAGGCCCAGATACTCTCGCTCCTCCAGAAGCTCCAGCTCGAGCTGGACCTCACCTACATGTTCGTCTCGCACAACCTGGCGGTGGTGAGGCAGATCTGCCACCGGACAGCCGTGATGTACCTCGGGAGGGTGGTCGAGGTGGCGCCGACCGAGACTCTCTTCGAGAACCCGAAGCACCCCTACACAAAGGCGCTGCTCGCCTCCGTGCCTCTCCCCGACCCCGCCAAGAGGACCGACCTCGTCGCCCTCGAGGGGGACGTCCCGAGCCCCGTCAACATACCGCCGGGCTGCAGGTTCCGGGCAAGATGCGCCTACTCGACCGAGAAGTGCGCACGCGCGTCTCCAGGGCTCTTCGAGTTCGGGACGGACCACGGCGCTGAGTGCTTCTACGACATCGACTTCAAGACCGGATCGAAGAGCGATGTGCGCGCTACCTGATTGACCGGGTCAGCACAAGGACGAGGACGACCACGAAGATGAAGACGAGGATCGGGAGGCCCACCGTCTCGAGCGCGGCCGCAAAGAGCGCCAGGTAGTCCTTCCACCCAAGCCTAACCTCGTCGCGGTTGGGGTCTCCTTCGTCCCTGGACAACGGACCTCAGGCTCGACCTCCTGCTATTTAGTCTTCGGCGAGGTTCTGACCGGCTCGCGCCGCCTTCCTACTTAAATAACGAGGGGGGTCGGTCGGGCGCGGTAGATCGCATTGTTAATGATTCCCGGACCCTCAGAACCAGAACCAGAAGTCCTCGCCGAGCTCTCGCTGCCGATACTGCCGCACTACGGGGAGGCGTGGATGTCCGCTTACAAGGAGACGACCCAGATGCTCCAGAGGGTCTTCGGGACGAAGAACGAGGTGATCATCGTCCCGATCCCGGGCGCGCTCGCGGTCGAGATGGCCGCGGTCAACCTCGTGGCCAAGGGGGAGGAGGCTTTCGTCTGCGTCAACGGCCTCTTCTCGAACTCGATAGTCGAGGCGATCAACGCGATAGGAGGGAAGGCCGTCGCGATTCGGTCGGAGCTTGGGACGGGACCGACACTCGAGCAGGTCAAGTCCGCGCTCGACGGGGCCAAGGACCTCACAGGAAAGAGCATCTTCGTCGTCCAGAACGAGACCTCCACCGGCGCGGCCGTCAACCCCGGCGAGATCTTCAGCTACTGCAAGAAGAAGGGGATGTTCACGGTCCTGGACGCAATCTCCGCGATCGGCGGGATGGAGCTGAAGACGGACGACTGGAAGGTGGACTTCTCGATAGGGTACTCCAGCAAGGCACTCGGCGGCGTGAACGGCGCGGACCCGCTGGCCATTTCTAAGGAGGTCTGGGACCATGCGCTCCGGAGGAAGGGCAAGATCCGCAGCACTTTCCTCGACCTCAACGCCTGGCGCGAGGCCATAGACGTGGACTCCTCGTGGGGGCACCCGCACCCCACCTCGATGCCGACGTCCCTGATCATGGCGCTGCGCAAGGCCGTATCGATGGCGCTCGAGGAGGGGCTCGAGAAGAGGTACAGGAGGCACGCCCTGGCGGCGAAGGAGCTGAGGAACGGCCTGGAGGCGCTGGGCCTGGAGATCTTCACCGACCCGAAGTACTACTCGAACACGGTCAGCGTCGCAAAGGTCGAGGCTGCGTGGGACCTCGAGCTCCGCGACAGGCTCGTGAAGGACTACAACATAATGATCGCCGGAGGCCTTGGTCCACTGAAGGGCCAGGTCATTCGGGTAGGACACATGGGCCGCTCGGCCAGGCACGCGAACATCGAGCTGACGCTCTCAGCGCTCGGCAGCGTCCTGAAGCAGGTCCGCTGACCCAGAAGGGTCATTAGATGGCGCCTCGCGGGGCGCTGCCATCTTGACTTCCGCGTTCATCCTAAGGTGCATGCCCCACGGATGCGAGTTCCCATCGGACTCGCGCAACCTTGTCTGTGCCAACTGCGGCGGGCCCCTGGAAGCGGTCTACGAGTACGAGGCACTGAGGAAGGCCCACGTCGGTCTCCCCGTCGACCAGAGCCAGGCAGGCGTCTGGAGGTATTCGCCCCTGCTTCCGAGGAATCCTGGCACCCACATCGTCACCCTCGGCGAGGGAGCCACCCCACTGGTCAGGGCCTCGAGGATCGCGGAGGCGCTGGGCCTCGAGCGCGTCTACGTCAAGGACGAAAGTCGGAACCCGACGCTCTCGTTCAAGGACCGCAAGTCCTCGGTGGCAATCAGCAAGGCGGCAGAGTTCGGCGCGACGGGGGTGGCCAACATGACGGCCGGGAACGCCGGCTCGTCTGTGGCAGCCTATGCGTCCAGGGCCGGGATTCCCGCCTACATCTTCACCATCGACGGGATCTCCGACGCAAAGCTGGCGAAGCTCCTGTCGTACGGCGCTAAGGTCTTCAGGACGAACGCGCCCACGAAGCAGCTGATTACCTTCGTCGCCGACGTGGCCAAGAGGTACGGCATGGTCAACATGACCGCCGCGTCACGATTCAACCCCTACGTCAAGGAGGGGGCGAAGACGTCGATCTTCGAGGTCTTCGAGCAGCTCGGCGGGTCTCTCCCGGACTGGATTTTCGTCCCCATCGGAGGAGGGGGGAACCTCGCAGGGATCTACAAGGGGCTCCGGGAGCTGAAGCTGCTCGGCCTCATCGAGAGATTCCCTCGCATAGTCGGCGTGCAGGGCAAGGAGTGTGCGCCCGTCGTCGAGGCCTTCCGCCTCGGCCTGCCCCCGGACCAGATCCCCGTCATCCCCAACCCGAGCACGATTGCGCACAGCATACTGGACAGCTGGGCTCCGGACGGCGACCAGGCGCTGGCCGCCATCCGTGACTCTGGCGGCCTTGCCGTCGGCGTGAGCGACGAGGAGATCCTAGAGTCGATGAGGACGCTCTCGGCCCAGGAAGGGCTCTACCTCGAGCCCGCGTCCGCGGCCCCGCTCTCCGCTCTCGGGAGGCTCGTCGCCGACGGCACCGTGGGCGCGGACGAGTCGGTCGTCCTGTTCGCGACCGGTTCCGGGGCAAACCAGCCGGACGCGACCATCGCGGCGTGGGGGAGGCCGCCCACCCTTGAGCTCGACCTGGAGGGGTTCTCGAAGTATCTCTCCAAGTGACTGCGGAGAAACCGGCGGGCAAATTCTTTTAGACCCCCGAAGCCCCACTCGGCCCATTACGATGTCGAGAGAACCGCGGCAGGACTACGGAAAGCTCAAGCTCCTGGTGGGTGGCGATTGGGTCGAATCTCAGTCCTCCGAGCTAGGACAGGCCTTCGACCCCGGCAAGGGCACTCCCTTGGCTCTTGTCCCGTTCGCGCTCCCCGAGGAGGCTGACAGGGCCGTCGCCGCGGGCCAGAGCGCATTCGAGAAGTGGAAGGACGTCTCGATACTGGAGCGCGTGAAGTACCTCTACAAGCTGAAGGACGTCCTCGAGCGCAACACGGCCGAGCTGGCGACGATAAACACCCAGAACCACGGGAAGACGCTGGAGGAGAGCCTGGGCGAGCTGAAGCGGTGCGTCGAGAACGTCGACGTCGCCATCGCGGCGGCTTACACCCTCGCCAAGGGCGATACTCTCGACCAGATCGCGCAGGGTATCGACGTGAGCATGTCCAAGGAGCCGCTCGGCGTCTTCACCATCGTCTGCCCCTTCAATTTCCCGATGATGGTACCGTTCTGGTTCATCCCCTATGCGATAGTCCTAGGAGACACCATAGTGGTCAAGCCCAGCGAGCTGACGCCCGTCCCCATGCAGCGGGTCGCGGAGCTGATCAAGGACGAGGTGGGCTTCCCACCCGGCGTGGTCAACATCGTCCACGGAGGGAGGCAGGTCGTGGAGCGCCTCATAGCGAACCGGGACGTAAAGGGGGTAACCTTCGTGGGGTCGACGCCCGTGGCGAAGCAGATCTACCGGATGGCCGGTGAGCACGGCAAGAGGGCCATCGCCAACGGCGGGGCGAAGAACAGCGTGTTGGTCATGCCCGACGCCGACCTCGACGGCTCGATGTCGAACCTTGTCTCGTCCTTCTTCGGGAACACGGGGCAGCGTTGCCTCGCGGGTGCCAACCTCATCTCCGTGGGCGACGTCCACGACACGCTGCTCAGCAAGTTCACCAAGACGGCGCTCGCGCTGAAGGTGGGCTACGGCCTGGAGAACGGGGTGCAGATGGGGCCGCTCGTGACAGAAAAGGCGCGCAAGAGGGTCTCCGACTACGTCGAGACCGGGCTGGACGAAGGGGCGAAACCGGTCTCGGACGGCAGAGGCCTGAAGATACTGGAGCATCCCGACGGATTCTACCTCGGAGCGACCGTCCTGGACCAGGTCACCCCCGACATGCGCATCGCGAGGGAGGAGGTCTTCGGACCCATAGCGAGCGTGATCAGCGCCGGGACCCTAGACCAGGCCATCGAGATCATCAACGGGTCCACGAACTTCGGGAACATGGGGTGCATCTACACGTCGAGCGGGAGGAGCGCGCGGGAGTTCAGAAGGAGGGTGGACGCAGGGAACATCGGGGTAAACATTGGGGTCGCTGCACCCTCGGCGTACTATCCGTTCGGAGGGCGGAGGGACTCGTTCTACGGCGTCCTGCACGCCCAGATCGACACCATAGAGTTCTTCACCGACAAGAAGATCACGATATCAAAGTGGTGAGGTGAGGTCCGGGGGCGGCCCGCCTCCGCAAACTTATATCCAGTGGGGCCGAAGACAGACCTCCGATGCTTTACAACCGGAAGCGTGCGGCAAAGTACCTGGCAGAGTACGACCTCTCGGCGGTCGTCGCGACCACTCCCTTCAGCGTCGCCTACTTCACGGGCTTCGACTGCTGGCAGTACAGGGACTTTAGAGAGAACATGGCCACGCCCGGCGCCTCCAACACCCTCCTCCAGACATACGCCGTCTTTGTCCCCGACCGCGACCCGGTCCTGGTGACTAGCACCGGTAGCGTACAGTTCACCGACGAGCTCTCGGGAATCGAGAGGCGCACCTACGGCGGGGTCGGGACGCGGCTGCCGTCGAAGAGCCCCGGAGATCCGAGGAACCTCTCGCTGCTCCGCGAGGCGGTCAAGTCAGCAAAGCCAACCCCCCAGGAGGCCCTCGTCGCCGCCCTGCGCGACTACGGCGTCAAGAAGGGCCGCGTCGGGATCGAGCACTCCAACCTCACGAAGGCCTCACGCAAGCACATTCGCAAGAAGCTCGACAGGGTCGACTGGCTCGATGCCACCGAGTTCATCAGGCTGATCAGGATGGTGAAGACCCCCGAGGAGGTCTCCCGGATGAGGACGGCGGCGCAGATAACCGAGAAGGGCGTGAAGAGGAGCTTCAGGGCCGCCGGGGAGGGGGCCACTGCCGGCGAGATGAGTCGCGCCTACCTTGCGGAGGTCGCGCGCCACGGCGCGGTACCCGACCACTACATCTACAACCCCCACGGCTACGGGATATCGAGCTCGCCTCGCTTCAGGTTCCGCCCTGGGGACTTCACGATGGTCGACTGCGGTGTCATCTTTGATCAGTACTACTCGGACACCGGGACGACGCTCGTCTTCGGGAGCAACCCGGAGGTCGAGAAGACCCACCGGACCCTCTGGGAGATCTTCGAGTCCCACGTCGACCTTCTCTCCCCAGGGAAGAGGCCGTCGGCAGTCCTCGATGCATTCGCAAAGTCCTACGAGAAGCGCAGGATGAAGGGAGTGGGGTACCAGGGACACGCGATAGGTCTCCAGACAAGAGAGCACCCGATAATCAACTACAGCGACCACAAGAGGATAGCCGACGACGTGGTGGACATCGGCATCGACATCCCGTTCGAGGAAGGCATGGTGATAAACATCGAGACCCCGATGGACGTGCACGGCGAGGGCGCTTATCAGGTGGAGAGGACCTTCCAGCTAACAAGAAAGGGACCGAAGGAGCTCACCCCGAAGAGGGATGGGACCCCGAGCGTCGTCTAGCCGGTCTGGCGTGGAGACTTGGCTAGACTGCACCTGATCGTCGACGGGATCTTCGAAGCCGACAGGAGAATCTTCCTCCCCGAGGGCCCGAGGTCGACGTACTCCGCGGCGGCGAAGAGCCTCCTGATCGAGTCCGGGAAGGAGAGGATCCTAGTAGACACTGGGATCGGGTCCGTGCCGGCGGACCCGAAGTTCGATGGGATACGGCGCGCCCAGAGGATAACTCGCACTAGGTCGCAGGGAATCGAGGTCGGGCTTGCGAGACTCGGGATCCGGCCCGATCAGATCACCGCCGTGGTCAACACGCACCTCCACAACGCGCACAGTGGCGGCAACAACCTATTCACCAACGCGCAGTTCTACATCTCGAAGAGCGAG
>JBEKFK010000056.1:0-11168 GCA_050013375.1 Nitrososphaerales archaeon
GCGGGGTTCCTCTCGTCGTCTTCGGGGATTCCAGCCTCGGCCTTGCCGACAAGGTCAGCCCCGACGTCCGCCGCCTTTGTGTATATCCCGCCCGAGACCCTCATGAACAAAGCGATGAGCGACGCGCCGAACCCAAGACCCGCTATCACAGCGGGCGTCGTGATTATCACAGACTGATAGGCTATGTAGAACAGGGAGACCCCGAGCAGCCCGAATCCGACCACGGCCATCCCCATCACCCCGCCCCCTCTGAAGGCCAGGGTGAGCGCCGAGCCAAGACCGTTCCTCGCGGCCTGAGCGGTCCGCGAACTCGTCCGCACCGTGGCGGCCATGCCGATGTAACCGGCGATCGCAGAGAGGACGGCGCCGACCAGGAAGCCGACGGCGGTGGCACCCCCGGTCTTGAGCGGGATGTCGATGAACACGAAGATGAGTACCGAGATCACCACGGCGACGGGGGCTATGACGGTGTACTCTCTCCTGAGGAAAGCGTTGGCGCCGACCCTGACGGCTGAGGCTATCTCCACCATCTTGGCGTTCCCTGGGTCCTGCCTCCTCACCGAGACGAAGAGGACGAGAGAGTACAGGAGAGCTACCGCCGCGACGCCGGCTGCGTTGGGAACCAGTTATAAACTCACGGGCGCGGTGGTCGCCGATTCCCGGTTCCTGAGAAGGCCCCCATCTTGGTGAGGGTGTACGTCGCCACCAGGGGCAGGGCGATTGTGGCGTCGGCATAGAGCGTCGTCTGCTTGGCGCGCTCCTTCACCTTCCCCCAGGACACGGCCTCACGGACCTGGGCCCCGCTCAGCGAGCCGTCGTACTCTACGGCGGTCGTGATGTAGCAGGCGTAGTCGAGCCCTCCCTTGAACATGTTCCACCAGATGGTGTGGTGCTTCGAGATCCCACCTCCTATCACCAGCGCTCCGGTCTTCTTCGCGTCGAAGACGATGTCCGCCAGCCGCTTCTCATCCTTGATAACGTCCACTCTGAAGTCCGACCTGCGGTTGGCGAAGAGCCAGATCTGAGACCCGACCGCTCCGTCCATGGGTCCGGGCACGAAGATCGGGACACCCTTCTTCCACGCCCAGTAGAGCAGGCTGCTCTCGTCGTCGACGAACCTCCCGAGCTCGGAACAGAGCTCCTCGGTGCTGATGGATCTCCGGCCGCCGTCGTACATCTGGTCGAGCCAAGGCTGCATCCTCTTCTCGATCGCCGGGCCATAGACGTCGAGCGGAACCAGGAGGTTCCCGAGCCGGTGATACCCCTCCTTCTGGAGCTTCGCGTCGTCCAGGTCGAAGCTGCCGTGGTAGTACCGGCCCCACGTCCTGGCGAGGTCGTGGTCAAGCGTGCCGCAGGTGGTGACGATTACGTCCACCATGCCGTGCTTCACCATGTCCACGAAGACCCCCCTGAGCCCAGTCGCCATCGGAGCGGCTGGGAAGGAGAGGAATCTGGTGCATCGCGGGTCCTTGACCATGTCGAGATGGATCCTCGCCACTTCGGCGAGGTTCTTGCCCATGAACCCCCCGCCTCCGTGCATCTGGTCGAGGAGTCCGACCACCTCCTCCGAGGGCCTGAGGCGGATGTCGGAGACGGGTCTCAGCTTCGCTCTGTCCATGAATAGGCTCGGCCGAACCCTGCTCGATTTTTAAATGGTTGGGTGACTCAGTTTCGGCGAACCGGCCCCTCCGTGTCAGCCACGCACTGGACCGGGACTCCAGGAGGGTCCGCGGCTGACTGCATTGGCAGAGCCAAGGGATTAACGCCCGACCCTGCGCAGTTGCCATGTTAACCTCCGTTCACCTCGAGGGATGCGCCCTGTGCCTGGGCCGGATAGTCGACGCCGGCGACGAGCTGGTCTGCTCGTCGTGCGGGATGGTATCGTCCAAGGAAGTCTTCGAGGGGGTCGAGGAGAGGGCGCCGCAGGCAATGGACTACACAGTCCACTCCCTGGGGAGTTACATGGGGCCCCTCGACTATGGCTACGACGAGATCTTCTCCAAGGGGCTCTCGGGCTCCCCGTCAACCTACAAGTACCTGAAGACCATCTCGGACTTTTCCTGTAGAGACGGGTCGGGGATCTACGCCTGCGCGAGGCTGGTGGAACGGGTCTGCGAGAAGCTCGAGCTCCCAAAGTCGGTAGTCGGCGAGTCGGTGGGGATAGCGAAGCGTGTCATCGAGATGAGGAAGGAGCACGGTGAGATCACGATAGCCGCCGTATCGGCGTTCTCGATAATCAACTCGTGCAAGAGGCTTCGGGTCACAAGGGTGGGAGTGCGCGAGATCATGGAGGCCCACAGGAACCTCGGGTACCGCGTGAAGGCTTCGGTCATCATCCGGATCTCGATCGACTCCCCGGTGAGGGCGGGGCCCAGGATGGCCGAGGAGTATCTCGGAAACGTCCTGGTCCACCTGCAGCAGAGCCTCGACGGGGAGGAGGGGATTCCGGCGGGATACTACAACACGCTCTACGAGGCGGCGAGAATCGCGCTCGAGAACACCGACGGGCCTTCCCGGGGCGGGCACAACCCCCGGGCGCTCGCAGCGACCGCGGTCTATGCCGGCGAGATGGCTCTCGCCAGCTCGGAGGAGCGGAAGAGGATAGTCTCACAGAGAGAGATAGCGGCCTGCGTCGGGGTGGCGGAGTACACCGTGAGGGAGCAATTCGTACAGATCTTCAGGCCGAGGATGGAGCAGATCCAGAGGTCTCTGAGGTCGAGAGCGAGCCCTCGCCCACGACAGTCAGCTGAAACGGTCCCGATACCCCTTCAAGCCCGGTCTCGGTCGTAGTGACCCAGTAGTCGACCGAACACCCGTCCGGCTGTGGGGTCGCCGTGGCACCGACCGAGTACGAGGCCAGGATCGGGTAGGCAGAGTCGACCCCGACCAGCGCCGTCCCGACCCCGGTCGAGTTGCAGTACTCGAGCGATGACAGCGCAGCGGACAGGTCCGAGAGCGCTCCTAGACAGAGTGAGATCGTCGAGTTGAACAGGAAAGGCAGGTGAACCGACTGTGTCGATTGGAAGGCGTAGCTCGGCAGGTCGCCGTCGTATGACTCTGCCACCGACGTCGAGATCTCGAGGTTCAGGTCTCCTGATTGGTACCCGCCGAACTGGCGGAGGTAGTCTGACCCGCCTCCGTCAGGTGAGCCCTGGCTGTAGGACCAGCTGGTGGTGGTCGAGTAGGTAATGCCCTCCATCTCACCCGAGTCACGCTGGCTACCTGCCATCGATTCTAGGTAATCCTGTGGTGACGTGCAGTCCAGCGGATGAGACTGGAGGTATGCCTGCGCGCCTTCGAGGGACCCGTAGGCCGAGAGTCCGACGAGGATCCCCCCAAAGGCATGCTCCCTGACCTGGCCTGCCGTCAGCTCGACGGCTCCGAGGCTGCTGTTCTCCGTGGCGAAGAGAGCCGCGTTGGCGAGTAGGAGGGTCGTGAAGATCACGAACGAGGCCAAGGTGGCGGCTACTGCCCTTCGACCCAAGCCTCGATCTCCACCTGTTCTCCCGATAGGGTGAACTGAACAGACGATTTGCCCGCGTACTCGGCAGGCGCACGTGTGCAGGTCGACCCGCCGATACCACCTCCCAGGATGACAGTCGCGTTGCTCGAAGCCTGGAGCGACGAGCAGAGCTCCGATGGAGATGCAGTCCCCAGGAATTGGAGCCCTACTGTCCGGACGTAGGCGGTCAGGGCGGTGCTCGCACGGGCATCAGAGGCCGCAATCACCGCGGAACCCTCGAGGGGATAGGGGCTGAGTATGGCGATCAAGGAGATGCACAGGACCGCGTAGCCTGCGGCGACACCGATGTCTAGGATCCTCATGCTCAGGCCCCGATGTGGGAAGCGAGCAGCGACAGGCAGGCCACGGCGAGGACGAGGATTACGACGAAGGCGAGCGCCACGTCGATGTAGAGGTCGACGAACCCTCGCCTACGCAAGCTTGAGGGCACCTCCGGATAGCTCGACCACGTAGGCGCGGTCCGGCGAAAGGTTTAGCGTCGGGACCGCCCAGGTCACGGCGTCGCTGGCCGAAACCCCGTCGACCGTCGCGGTCACGCTGAAGCCCGAGAGGGTGACCGACTCGGAGACGCCCGGGAAGGAGCTGAACTTCAGTTCGCTGGTCATCCCCGGCGAGAGCTCGTCGATCTGCCCAGCGATGCTCGCGGCCAGGTGCCTCGATGCCGCGAGGTCGGCGTCCCCGTAGGCGGTCCGCACGGGCGGGATCAGGACCCCGAGGAGAAGGAGCATCGCCGCGAAATAGACGGAGGTGGAGAGAGCCCCCGACAGGCTCGAGACCGGCATCAGGCGCCCACCCTCAGCATCAGGCCGTCCTGCGACCTCGTGAAGACCAGGGTGCAGAGGCAGGATACTCCGTCGAGCCGGAAGTTGCAGGGATAACCCACCGGAGAGGAGAGGCTCGAGCCTCCTGCGGTGATGCTCAGGACCCCTTGGGAGCACGATAGGGAGACGTTAGAGAGGGGCATGACGAGGGTGGCGTTCCCGTTCAGCGCCGCGAGTCCGGCTGCCCCCGCAATCTCGTCCATCTGGGCCTTGGCCTGGTTCTGGTCCAAGGGAGGAATGGAACCGTGGAAGATCAGGACGCTGAACGCCGAGAGGGAGACGGTCAGCCCGAAGACCAGGACGTACTCTATCAGCTCAACCATCTTCTAACGGCCGAAGACTGCGGCACCCGATTTAAGCGGCAACCCAGTGGCGGTTTAGTACCCCTGAGGAGTATTGGGGCGATGGAAGGTCCGCTAACGAGGACGATCCAACGGTTGGCAGGGAAGAAGAAGCGCCCGGATCCGGTCAGCCCTCTCCTACTCGAGCTCTTTCAGGAGACCGAGGGGGAGGAGGTCGAGTCCTACAGCATACCGCCCTTCGGCTTCACGGTCAAGAGAGCAGGGGGGAGGTCGACCTACCAGGCGATCCCGGACCTGTCACCCCGCGAGCTGGGGATGCTGCGCACGACCGTGGCGGAAGTTGGCGCCGGACTAAGGCCGTCGTCCATAGAGCCCCTGACATTCAACGGTCTGGTCGAGAGCTTGAGCCAGGCGGCCGCCGGGTCCCTCGCCGCCATCAGGGATACCGACAGAGTGAAGGTCCTCTCCCGGCTCGCAGCCTTCGAGGCGGTGGGGATACCCACGGTCTACTGCCTCTCTCTGGACGACTCGGTCTCGGAGTTCTATGCCGACGCCCCGGGGACGCCGATCTACCTGGACCACGCCGAGCACGGGAGGTGCGAGACCGAGCTGATTCTCACTGAGCGGGAGAGGAAGGCGATCGAGACGCACATGGACACGTTCAAGGGGTACACCATCGACTTCTCGAACCCGTCGCTGAAGAACGAGTTCGACATCTTCGGGCACAGGCTCCGAGTATCGTTGGACCTCTCCCCCCTGGCCGTCAGCAACTTCTCCCTGGACGTCAGGAAGCTGACTTCGAGGGAGCTGACCCTGGTCGACCTGGTCAGACAGGACGTCCTCTCGAGCGAGTCCGCCTCGTTCCTGCTCGCCGTACTCGAGCTCGGAATGAACGTCACTATCATCGGAGAGACGGGCACAGGCAAGACGACGCTGCTTAACGCGCTCGACGAGGCCATGGACCCCAGGCTGAGGAGGATCTATGTCGAAGACGCCGTGGAGACGAAGGACCTCCTCGGGAGGGGGTACCACCAGATGAAGCTGAAGGTCGACCCCTTCGAGAGGTGGGCCGAGGGGTCTCGGACGAAGTCCATGGAGATCACGAAGATCCTGCACAGGTCTCCAGACGTCGTGATCCTCGGAGAGATACAGTCCGAGGAGCACAGCAAGGCGTTCTTCCATGCCCTCTCCGCGGGGGTCAGGGGCCTGCAGACATTCCACGCCTCGACGACGACCCAGGCAGTGAGGAGGTGGAGGGAGATGCACGGGATCTCGAAGGCGAACCTGCTGGACCTTGACGTCCTGGTCCAGATGGGCCGGCCGGACAGGCTGGGGTCAAAGCGCCAGGTCTTCGGCATCTCTCTTCTCGTGGAGGAGGATGGAGAGGCCAGGCTCAGAGAGATTTACTCGAGGGGGAGGGACGCTAGACTGCAGCGGATAGTCTCATGGGACAGGCTCCAGCTCAGGAGGCCGTCGCTGACCAGGGAGCGGCTCCTGGAGTGCGCCGAGAGACATCAGGCGGCGATCGAAGACGGCGTCGTGAGGGCGGCCAATTGAAGTCGAGGGCGTGGGAAGCGCTCGACCTTGACGAGCGGCGCATGGTGGCGGCGGTAGTCGCGGTCGCAGCTGTCGTCGGTTCGGCGGTGCTGGTGGCGACCTACTCGCTTCTGGGCGATCTCGCCGTCGTCCTTGGAGCCGTGGTGGCTCTCGGGTCGGGCTACGCCCTCGCGGCTCTGCCGCGGCGGTCAATCGAGCGATCGGCGCTACAGCAGGCCGGGGAGTCCCCCGCGCTCGCCGCAGCCGCCTCCGTCTATCTTCAGAGCTCGGGATCGAAGAGCAAGACTGTCCTCATGCTCCGGTCCGACGAGCCGAGGCTAGCCTTCCTCCTGGACGAACTCAGGAGGGGCACGCTCCTAGGGTTCGACCCGGCGGACACGTATGAGCGATTGGGAGGGAGGGCGGAGTCCGAGTCCGCTTCGAAGATCCTGGGCTCCGTCGTAAGGGCCCAGGGGGACCGGCTCGCCGACGAAGGGGAGGAGCTGGAGGGCATGGTGCGGTCCTCCCTCTCGAAGGAGGAGACCAAGTTCCCGGTCTTCCTCACAATCTCGTTCTTCCTCCCGATCATGCTGATGCTGCTCGCCGCCATCGGACATCACACAGACCTCGTGGCGATAGTCAGTCTGACGTTCCTAGAGGTCGTGATCTTGGACCTGGCGCTCTCGATCTCTTCGACCGAGCGGAAGCGACTCTCGGCATGAGCTCCCCCGACCTCGGACGCATGGGGAAGCTGCGGCGCGTGCTCAGGCTCTCGGCCCAAGGCAAGGGGATCGCCGCGTCGATAGTCGACTCATTCCGCGAAAGCACGGTGAGGGAAGAGAGCGAGATGGTCAGGCAGATCCTCCTCGGGAGCTCGGTCGAGCAGTCGGTCGACACGCTCGTCTCCAGGGACGATCACTCGAGGGAGATCCTCCTCTACGTCGTCAGTCAGGCTAAGGTTAACGCGGTGGAGGCGAGCAGGAGGGCGGACAAGCTGACGTCGCTCTTCGAGCACTGGGTCTGGATGAAGCAGCAGCGCGTCATCGAACAGCGCATCATGGAGACGAGGTCCATCTTGGTCTCAGGGATCCTCGGGGGAGTCACGGCCATGATCTCCGCCCTCGCCCCCGTCCTCTCCTCGTTCCAGCTGACCCTGGGCGCGCAGCCTGCACCGGCGAGCACATCCTACCTCGGCATCCTCTTCGTTCTCCCCGCGGCTTCGTTCCTGGGGTTCTTCTTCTCACCTAGGAGAGCGTACGTGAACGTGGCGGTCTCCGTGGCCGCCTTTGTGCTCGTGACCTACTTCTTCTCCCCGCTGGTCGTCGCAATCTGATTCCGGTTGGAGGTTAAATATCCGGCCGGCTTATCTGACCAATGATCGAGCGGCTTTTCAGGAGGCTCAAGAAAGACAGGAGGGGTGCGCAGCTGATCGAGGAGGCTCTCCTCCTATCCGTCGCGCTCGTGGCACTCTCGTTGCTGGTGGGTGGTATCGATTCCATCCTGAAGGAGGCGGGAGGGTTCACGTCCGGAATATGGAGCTCCATCTCTTCGACCCTGAACAACCTCTTCAGTACGGCCTTCCAGTGGTGATGGATTGGAGGCCGGCGAGGACGGCGGCGGTTTCCTCTCGAAGATGAAGTGGAAGGTCAGGAGCGCGTCCCCTCTCCGCATAGACTCGATCGGGATTCTCGACGACCGCTATCTCGCGATCTCCAAGGGGGACATGTCGAGGCTCATGTCCCTGCTGAGGGTGGGACTGGGTGAGACGGTCGACGACTCGAAGCTGGACTACTCGACCGCGGTCAGGATCACTCTCCAGCAGCAGAGGATGAAGGGGCTGTTCGACGGACTCCACAGGTCGAGGATTCCGTTCTTGTACCTGATCCTCGTCAAGCCCGCTCCCCAGGGGGACGACGACAACCAGGTCTTCGAGTTCGACCTGGTGGTCGGGACGTGGATGGACGTGAAGGCCAAGAAGGCTGCCGAGGCAATGTCCACCCTCGAACAGAACACCGGGGTGCTCGCGGCCACGCTCGCGGTGGGCGTCCCGAACTCCGCCGTCAGGAGGCTGACCAGGAACGAGCTCAAGGACTTCGGGCAGAACCTCCTCCAGCCAAGCGAGCCGAAGCTCACCCAGGTGGCGGACGCGTCGACGATAAGCAGGCTGGAGTCGTTCGAGAGGCGGAACCCTGCTGTCCAGACCGGCCAGACGGCGCCGGAGTTCTACGTCCCCAATGCCGCGGAATCGGGCACGGGAGGCATTCTCCTCGGCAAGGTGCGGACGCGTTCAGGGACCGCCCACGACTTTAGGCTGCAGATAGACGACCTGAGGCGGCACGTGGCAATACTCGGCATGACAGGGGCCGGCAAGTCCACCAGCGCGTCCGTGATAGTGCGTCAGGTCGCAGGGACGGGCCTGCCTCTAATGGTCCTAGACTGGCACAACGAGCACTCGGACCTGATCAGGTCAATCGGCGGACAGGTCTTCTCCCCGGGGAAGGACCTGTTCACGATCAACCCTCTCGACATGACCGCATCCACAGACCCAATCGAGCACATCGCCATGACGACCGACATCTTCTCCGACATCTACCACTTCACCCACCCGCAGGCGTATATGTTCCGGAACGCCCTGCAAAAGTGCCTGGGGGAGGCTTCCGAGCGCGAGGTCCCGACGCTCTCCTCGCTGGTCAAGGTGATAGAGGGCTACCCTCTGAGATCGGCCTACGACAACGAGACCAAGGTCGCCCTACTGAGGCGGCTCGTCCCTCTCACGGAGGGGCAGGTGGGGAGGGCGCTCAACGGTCCGTCGAGCCACTCGGTCGACGAGCTTCTCGACAAGGTCCTGTGTATCGAGCTGGGTCAGATCAGGGACATCCAGACTAGGAGCGTCTTCGTAGACATCCTGCTGAAGATCATCTACGAGCACAGGGTAGGCAAGCGCGGGAAGCTGGAGCACCTGATCGTGGTCGAAGAGGCGCGGAACATCGCCCCGGTGAGGAGGGAGGAGGACCCGCCGAGCGTGGGCGAGAGGATGATCTCCGAGCTCCGGAAGTTCGGGGAGGAGATCGTCTTCGTCGCCCAGTTCCCCACGCAGGTCGCCTCGGAGGTCATCAAGAACTCAGGCGTCCGGATAATCCACAGGGTCTCTTGGGCCGAGGACCTGAAGCTGATTGGAGAGGCGCTAAACTTGAACAAGGACCAGCTCGCGCACGTCGCGAGCCTGGGGGTCGGCGAGGCGGTGGTGAGCCTGGCGAGGCTCCAGAACCCCATCCTGGTTCAGGTCGACGCCGGGTCCGTCCTGGGTGGGGAGAGGAGAGACCTCAGCTTGGTAGAAGAGTCGTAGCCGAGGGTCCAGTCCTTCCAGGGGGCTCTCTGCGGCAGGCCGGTGCGCAGGTCGAGCTCTATCCTTCTCGCGACCGAGGCCGGCTTGGCCCTCGAGGTGTCGTACTCGTGCACCTTCGACGGCCCGAACCTCCGGACGGCGGCGTCAAGGACCACCCCTATGAGCTCTGCCTCGACGTTCTCAAGGACCTTCTCGCGGTCGTAGCCTCTGGACGCGAGGCGCCTCTTCAGGACGGCGGGGTCGCACCTCAGGACGGCAACGAACTCCACCTCGGAGGCCCTTAGCACGTCGGCGAGGAGGTGGCCCGAGACCACCGAGCCGGAGAGACGGCGTCCCCTGATGTCCCGGCCCAGCGCCTTCACGTCCACGACCAGCTCGCCCGACCCGTCTGGGACGGAGCGGGGCGGCGCGAGGACGTTAAGTTCGAGGAGCTTCAGGCCCAGCTCGGATGCCAGAAGGCGCGCGACCGATTTCTTGCCCGTGCAAGGTGTGCCCGTGACCCCGACCGCGGCGGGCCTGCTCATCTCCGATCGCCCATGGCGTCCAACGATTCCACCATGGGTCGAGGTCCAGCTTCATCGCATAAATATTGCCCCCGACGGTGGTCCGGACAGATTGAGTTCCACGGGAGACAGGTCAGGGCCTGAGGAGGAGCCCGTCAAGCCGGAAGGCGAAGAGGAGAGCGAGGAGCTCGCGGCGGAGACCGAGGGAGAGAAGGAGGAACTCAAGACAGAGAAGATAGAGGACTTGGAGTCCGAACACGAGAAGGCAAAGAGGCGGAAGCGCGGCAACAACAGCCAGTAGACGATCTACAGATACGCCGAGGGACCATCGAATACCGAGGGCGTCGCCGCTCGGTTACGAGTACCTTTTCGCTCTGGTGAAAATATTCGCAAACCTTTAATACCCCATATCGGTTAGCCGATATCGGATATAAGATATTGGTGATATGCCAGTGAACGACGATACTCAGGACGATGAGAGACGGCGGCAGAGGCCATGGGGAAACCCGGGCTTCCGCCACATGGACCACTTCCGGATCAGGTTCGGGCAGCGCGGCTTCCTGCGGCCCCAGCTGATCCAGCTCCTCGAGAAGAAGCCCATGAACGGAGTGGACATCATGAACGAGCTGCAGAAGATGAGCCGCGGATGGTACAGGCCGAGCCCCGGTTCAATCTACCCGCTGCTGGAGCAGCTTGAGAAGGAGGGTCTGATAGCGAAGAACAAGGAGGGGAGGTACGAGCTTACGGCTGCGTACGCTGAGCAATGGGGAACCGGCGGAGACTTGGCGAGCGCCATAACGGCGATGGAGAGCAACGCGTCGTATCTGGAGGACATCCTGAAGACCGACGCGGCGAGGCTCTCGAAACACAGGGAGAGGATAGAGAATCTGACGAAGAGACTGGAAGCCCTGAACGGCGCGGCTCAGTCAAGGAATGGTGCATGACGATGCAACGAACAGAAGTCCGGTACGGCATCTCGAGCGTGGACGAGTCCGCCCTTGCCGTCCAAGCCCGCGCGCTCGTCAAGGTCTTCGGGGACAACCGCGCCGTAGACGGCGTGGACCTCTCGATTCCGAGCGGCTGCATCTACGCCCTGCTCGGGCCGAATGGTGCAGGCAAGACGACGATAATCAACAT
>JBEKFK010000057.1:0-10690 GCA_050013375.1 Nitrososphaerales archaeon
CCATTGTAGCAAGCGCAACGGCTCTGTGGCACCCGTCAATTATGACTCGCTTTTCGAGCAAAGTGTGGTAAGCTGAAAGGATGAGAAGGTCAACGCTCTGGCTGAGCGGAGACGGATTCTTGGAAGCATATTCTGTGACTCCCCAGTTGAGCTTGTTTGGAGTTGACCACTGTCCTCCGTCAAACCAGACAAGGTAGCACTCGCGGGCGAATTCCTTCCATTTGTCATTGGAGTCAATGATAGCCTCCCTCGTCTTTGTGTCGGTGCATACGAAGTCGCCCATCTTCATCACTGTGGCCTTCTTCCATTCGGCCAGAATCCTTTCGTTTGGGACCTCACTCCAAATAATCCGTCCTGTGTTCATTGGTGACCCAAACAGCATTAAGTGGTCATCGGAGATAAACGCTTGCGAAAAGGAGCAAGGAGTGGACTTGGTTAGAGTCCAGCGCAGAAGAAGGCAATCTCATCCTCTATTAATCGAGGTTCATGATCGCCTCTATCAGAGAACCTGAATGGGAGCAGGCCCAATGGGAATCGAGTACGTCTACCATGCAAATGCCAGACCTGGGTCGAGAAGCGCTGCAGTCACGGATTGGCGAGATCCCGGCACTTCGTATCACTTTCCAGAAGGTCAACGCAGCGTATACCTCCCGGTCCAGACCCTTGACCTCGCCGGAGCGAAGAAGACCCGACACTACCCTTCGTGGGGCATAAATACGGAGCCTCCGTCTAACACTTGGAATGACCGACATACCTTACCCGAAATCGACGGAAAAATGGGGTAAGGTCTCTCGAACGAGAGGGCAGACTAGGCTACGCCCCCATATCGCCATACTCTATTCGGTAGGCTCTTCCACCAAATCCCACCTTGGCAAAGGGCTACGAGATAAGGTTGAAGGTCGGGTGGTGTGATTCCGGCCCGACACCGATCTGAGGTGCTTGGTATGCTGACACAGGAGGGCGACGGGAGGGCAGGTCAGGTCGCCCATGGCGACGGCTTTGGGGGTCCAACTGGTTACTCGATGCTGAAAGACTTAAGTCGCCGCGGGTGCTTCGTGACGAAGTTCATGGCAGAGCGGACCTTCTGCATCAGGACCCTAACGCCTCTCCTGCTCTTGGCCTTGTTTCTAGTCACCGCCCTCTCCCCATCTCCGGTCCACGCTCAGCCCGCAACGATCATTGTGGGCAGTGAGCCGTCTGGAATCGCCTATGACTCAGCCAGGGGCGAGCTTTTCGTTGCAAACTATAACTCCGGCACGGTCTCCGTCATATCCGACAGCACAAACACGGTAGTTGCGAACGTCTCTGTGAGGAGCCCACTCGGAGTGACCTACGACTCCGCCAAGGGCGAGGTCTGGGTGGTCAACGATTTCGGCAGCGCCGTCTCGGTCATCTCGGACAGCACGAACGCGGCCACCGCGTCGGTGCCCGTGGGAAGCGAGCCGTTTGCGATAGTCTACGACTCCGCCAAGGGCGAGGTCTTTGTAAGCAACTACGGTGCCAACTCCGTCTCGGTCATCTCGGATTCCACGAATGCGATTGTCGCCACCGTCAAAGGGCTCAACGGGCCCGAGGATCTCGCCTACGACTCCGCCAAGGGCGAGGTCTTCGTTGCCACCCCCGGTCCTGTGACATCGCCGACAAGCACGGTCTCCGTGATATCCGACTCCACCAACGCGGTGGTAGCCAACATCACTGTGGGCAACACGCCCTACGGAGTTGACTACGATCAGGCCAAGGGAGAGGTCTTCGTGAGCAACTCGGCCTCCGACACCGTCTCTGTGATCTCGGACACCAACAACCAGGTCCTCGCGTCCGTGAAAGTGGGGAGCAATCCGGACGGGGTAGCCTACGACTCAGGTAAGGGAGACGTCTTCGTGGTAAACGCCGGTGACAACACCGTCTCGGTTATTTCAGACGGCGACAACAAGGTCGTCGCCACGGTGGGGGCAGGTGGCGACCCAACGGCCGTCGTCTACGACTCGGCAAGAGACAGCGTCTATGTCACGGGCTACGGCGCAGGAATCGTGTCCGTGATATCCGACTCGACCCTAGGGTCAGGTCCCACCTCCACCGCCTCGACTGGGTCCATCACCACGTCGAGCACCACCCAGCCAATCGTGACGGCCACCGGTCCCGCCTCCTCGAGCACGACCTCCGTCGCTAGTAGCACCGGCAGTTCGTCGTCCCTGCCATTGAGCTATCTCGGGCTGGTCGCGATCAACTCGGTGCTCGTCCTTGCGCTTGGGACTCTGGTCGCATCAGGAAGGAAGAGCGGCAAGATGGGCCCGGGACGATCGAAGTAGGATACGCTGAGATTCCGGGTAGATGCTCCGTCGGCGCCCAGATGAGCAAGTCCAGGGAGTTGCGGGCATTGGACCCTAGTAGTTACCTCGAAAAATGTTTAAATATAGTTCTCTTCATTATTCTGGTTGACTCTTGCAATTCTTTTCGAGTCGCAGGTCCGCAATAGGCCGTGTAGTGGTCGCAGCTGTTGTTATCGTCCTGATTGTCATCGCGGCGGCAGCCTTTGTCTACTTCTCGAGTTCGAACAACTCGAACAGTAGCACGTCGAGCTCGAGCTCGCCGAACACACTTACAATCGATGATGTCTTCTGGCCCGCGCCGGCCGACCTGAACCAGCTCACCGCCATCGGTGAGGTGCCGTACCCCAACTGGCTGACCTACACTGTCTACCAGCCGCTCATAACGCTCAACGCGAGCGCCCTGTACAACGGGGGAACCGTGCAGTACCTGCCGGACCTGGCGAGCAACTTCACCCAGTCCGCGGACGGTAGGACCTACACCTTCAACCTCAGGCAGGGCGTCAAGTTCTCCGACGGCAACCCGTTCAACGCCTACCAGGTTTGGGCTGAGATGTACGGGTTCTACTATCTCTCGGGGAACAGCTCTTCCTTCCTCGAGTCCTACAACGTCTTCAACCTGGCGGCGGTGAACTTCGGGCCGTCCTCGATCGCGCTCCTGAACCAGAGCGGTCTGATCAACCCGAGCTCGGCCGCGCTCGCCATGATGGAGAACCAGAACTGGCCGATCTATGTGACCGGGCCTGACACCATCGTGTTCCACCTCGCGGCGCCGTTCAACTACTTCCTCGGTACCCTGGTGGTCTACGTCGGGCTGATGTTCGACACCCAGTGGCTCCTGGACCACGGAGGCTTCGGCACCCCGGTCCAGATGAACACCTACTTCAACCAGAACCCGATACCCGGCACTGGACCCTACGTCGTGTCAGGATTCTCCGAGAACTCCTATGTCGAGTTCTCTCAGAACGCCAACTACTGGGGCGCCAGCCTCACTGCGGCCCAGGTCAAGGCCAATCCGTACCTCGACCCCGGCCACGTCAAGACAGTGGTCATCAATGCCAACTTCAACGACGTCTCGCGCTACACAGACCTCTCGAGCGGGCAGGCACAGATCGCCGGCATCCTCAGCCAGGATCTGCCTCTCGTCCAGGCCAAGCCGAGCCAGTACGGCGTCTTCCAGTTCCCCAGCAAGGCCGCGGTCTTCGTGGGCATCGCTATGAACACCCAGAGGTCTCCGACCAACATAACCGCCGTCCGCCAGGCGATAGTGCACGCGATTAACTACACGGCAATCTCCGACACAGTATTCTTCGGAGGGCTCAACCCGATGGTCGGACCGGAGTATCCGATCTTCAGCCAGTTCTATGATCTTGGGAACCTGCCACCGTACCAGTACAACGTGACCGAGGCCCTCGCCATACTCAAGGCGGCCAACATCAACACGGCTTCGCTCCCGCCGCTCCAGTTCAGAGTGGTCCAGGGCTGCGACTACTGCAACAGCGCAGCGCAGATAGTCGCCCTCGACCTCGGGAAGATAGGGCTCACGGTGAACATCATCATCACGCCCGCCTCGGAATACGCTCTTCCCAACACCGCGGGGACAGGGTCCTACGCGGCGGCCCTGAATGTATCGCAGTCGATCGCCCAGCTCAGCTGGTTCGGCACCGGAACCTTCGCTCCAGCAGCTGACACGCCGGCGGACAACTGGCTGCTCTCGTCCAACAACAACACGTCGTCCAACAATTGGGCGATATACTCGAACCCGGTCGTCCAGGCGTGCGTAGACGCGTTCACATCCACCTCGAACACTTCGCAGATTGTCGCGCTCTGTACCAAGGCCCAGGCCCAGGAATACAACGACGCCCCGTACATCTGGCTCGGCACGATCAAGCTCTTCTTTGGAGCTGGTTCCATCGTCTGGAACAACCAGGTCGTGAACAGCTTCTACGTGGACCCCGTCTACAGCGGCCAGTCGTCGACGGTGATCTTCAACACAGTCACCTTCGTCTCCAACAAGGGCTAGAACGGCGAACCGGGACGCGAGACAGGTAACACATAGCGATGAAAATATCGTGCGCTGCCCTAGGGTGGGGCGACATTAAGGACGTCAAGCAGTTCGTCGAGATACTCGACTCGATCAAGGACGCCGGCTACGAGGGCGTCGGCATAGAGTACGCGGTCATGCCGGAGGTTCTCCGGAAGAACCCAGGCCGGGTCAAGAAGCTCGCGAAGAAGGCGGGGCTAGAGGTCGTCTCGATGGCACTCAACGAGACCACGACAGACATGGCCGACGTGGCGAAGAAGATGGGCGCCGAGTCGGGCTGGCTGTGCCTCTTCGAGAAGGATGACAAGAGCGCCGCCAAGGTGACCAAGGCCCTCACGGTCGCGTTCGGGAAGAAGGGCATGAAGATCGCAGTGCACCCGCACGTCCGCAGCAACGCCGAGAACCTCCGACAGCTCGATGCCCTTCTCAAGGCCTCGGGCGCCGGGATCTGCTTCGACTCGGCCCACCTCGAGGCGCTGAGGATAGACCTCCCCGAGTTCATAGAGAAGTACAAGAGCAGTATAGCGCTCGTCCACCTCAAGGACCTCAGGGAGCACGTGGACCCGGCCAAGATAGACTACGACAAGGACTTCGTCGACCTGGGCGAGGGCGTGGTGGACATGCCGGCGGTCGCAAAGGCCCTGAAGAAGGCGAAGTACAAAGGATGGATAATGGTAGAGGTCGACTTCCCCCACAAGGGAAGCATGGCGGAATCTGCGGCGAAGAACTACAAGTATCTGCAGAAGCTTCTGAAGAACTAGAGTCCCGCAGCCCTCCCCTTCCTAGCGGAAGGGGAGCGTTATCGGCTTCTGCTGCTCTATGGACGCCCGTGCTGCTAGTCCGATCTCCACGGCGGCCCGTCCGTCTCTCACCGTGGCCCTGGGCTCCCTCCCTGTGATTACGCACTGGACGAAGTCGACCAGTTCGTCAAGGTAGGCCTGGCCCCACCTGGTGGCGTATCCGTCGAAGAACTCGTTGGACGTCCCGTCCTTCGTGTAGATGTGGGCGAAGGTCTGCTCCCCGATGGAGGTCGAGACCGCCGCCTCGGCCCCGAGGATCTCGAGCCTGCCGTCGAAGCCGTAGACGGTGTGGTAGCAGTTGTCCACGAAACCGAGGGCCCCATTCGCGAGCCTCATCATGACGGTGACCGTGTCGTAGTCGCCGTTCTTCTTCAGGTCCTCGTAGATGAGCGCTTCGCCCTCGGCGTAGACTCGGACCACCTCGCTCCCCGCGAGCCACCTGACCGCGTCGAAGTCGTGGCTCGTTGTGTCAAGGAAAATCCCGCCGCTCTTCTTGGGGTTGGTCGACCAGCCTGTGATGGGGGCAGGCGGGTCCCGGTTGTGTTCCTTTATCATGAGCAGCCTTCCGAGCTTTCCGGTCTCCACGGCCCACCTCGCCCTGAGGTACGAGGGGTCGAATCGTCGCTGATAGCCCACCTGGAACTTTATGCCAGAGGCGTCGACCGCCGAGACCATCTCGTCGGCGTCCTGCATCGAGAGGGCCATAGGCTTCTCGCAGAAGACGTGCTTGCCTGCCTGGGCCGCCTTCTTGGTTATCTCCAGCTTGAGGAATGGGGGGACGCAGAGTATGAGTGCCTGGACCGAGTCGTCGCGCAGCATGTCGGCGTAGTCCGAATAGACCTTGGCATGACCGTTGAGTTCGGCGATGCTCGTCGCCGCCTTCTGGTCGATGTCCGCGACCGCCGCGAGCAGCGCGTCCGGAACCTTCTCATGGATGTTCTTCGCGTGCACCCGACCGATCGCGCCCGCGCCTACCAGACCGAGGCCTATCTTTTGGTTCAACATCGGCTTCCCTCGGCTCTGATTCTTTAAGCGTTCTCGCGCGTCGCCCTGTCCGCCTAGCCGGCTTCAGGTCGACCATGTACGCGTAACCGCAGTAGTGTCCGATCGGCCCCGAGCGGGGCGCGCCAGGTCTAGACTTCGGCCGAGAGCATGTCTATCTTTGTGATGACGCCCTCCACCTTGTCGCCCGTCGCCACGAGGACCGCGGGGACGAACTTGAATAGCGAGAAGAGGGCCTCGACAGGCGTGTCCGCACTGACCACGGGGAACGTCGGTTGCAGGTAGCTGGATACCGGCTTGCTGAGGATGCTCCTCGGGTCGTCCACCGTGCTGAGAAGCTGGACTATCTGGTTCTCCGTGATCGACCCAACGAGCCTCGTTCCCGAGTAGACGGGCAGCTGGGATACTCCGCTCTTCTTCATGACGTTGACACTGTCCGAGACCGAGACCGTGGACTGGATGGAAATGACGGGCTTGGACATCACCTCAGAGGCCTTCTTGCCCTCGATCCTGATCTGGGACCTGAGGGCCTCGGATATCGCCTTCATGGTGCTGAAGGAGGGGTCTACCAGGCCGGACTCGAGCTTCGCGATGAGCGACTGGCTCACGCCGGCGGCCCGCGCCAGCTCGGACTGGGTAATCCCGAGCTGGACCCTGATCTTCTTGAGCTGCTTGGGGTCAATGGTCGATACAGACAAAGCCGCTATGGGTGGTGATTATTCGTATATTACTGTTTGCGAAGAGTTTTTATGAAAGGTTGTGCGGAAGCGCCTTCTGGACCACCTCGGCGGGCAGCTGCGCCTTCCACTGGGTCAGGAACTCCAGGTCTTCCTTCTTGTTCCTCAGCTCGTCGGGCAGCATCACGGGTATCTCGTCGATTATGGGGTAGAACCTCCCGCACTTGTCACAGAGTATCACCCCGCTGACCACCTTGTCTCCCTCGGCCTTCAGCTCGATGAGCCTGAGCGGATAGTGCTTGTCGATGGGACACGCCAGGATGTCTAGGAGTCTCCTCTGCACGTCCATTCCGAGCAAACTTTCGGCTCTTATGCGTTTGGGCGCCCCGACCCCGCCGGAGGCACGTAGCCGGCCGATGGGAAAGGTTAATCTATCCGACCCCGGACGCCCTCTTCAGCCGGCCATAGCGTGGGGGTCCGACCTGGACTCATTCCGAACCCAGACGTCAAACCCCATGTCGCTTGGGTGTTAGTGAGGTGCGAGAGCTCTCGCGAAGTCCAAGTGCTGGCACCCATCTCAAACCAACACCTATCTGATAATTCCGGATTATGTAAAACCTTTAAGTTTAGGTCTCTGCGACCAGCCTCTAGTGTACTAGAGTGTCGTTAATCTCCGGTCAGGCTCTTCAGTTGATTGACGTAAACAGCCTGGTCAACGTTGTCTGGCTGCTCTCAATCTTCGTCTTCTTCATCTACGGGCAGAGGCTCCAGATGTACCTCATCGCGAACGACATCTCGAGAGCACTCGGGCGCCTCAAGATCATGCGGGACAAGTCGCGGAAGGAGGCGATCGACTACTTCACGAGTTCGGGGAAGGTCACTGGAGATCCGACCCAGAGGATCGACGAGTTCCTCGACTATGTCACCATAATGCCGGTGGACATGGACCCGAACGGCATCGTGGGGAAGCTGCAGCACATCACCAACACGAGGGATGAGAGGGTCCGCGCAGAAGTCAGCCAGATGATACCCAACCTCGACCCGACGAAGATCTCCGTCGCCGAGAACATTCTCGAGATTGCGACCTCGCTCAACCAGATTCACAAGATCGTGAGGCACTACTACCTGCTAGGCAAGAAGACGAACTCGTACATGCTCCTCTTCCAGCTGCAGATGATAATGCCCATGGTCCTCCAGGAGGCTGACGCGCTCGTCAACGCGGTCGACACCTTCAAGCTCGGTCAGCCGGTGGGAGACGGGATAGGCCCGGTCATCGCCTCGCGCTACATGGCGAACCTGCCCAAGCAGGTCGTCGGGAAGGACACGGTGATGACCGTCGGCGAGTACAAGGGAAGGACGCTCTACGTCCTGAAGGCCGAGGGTCCGATGGGATACGTGGGCGAGCCCGGCGTGGCGATACAGAAGCTCGTGGAAGAGATGAAGGTCCCCCTCAACGCGATCATCATGGTCGACGCGGCCCTCAAGCTCGAGGGTGAGAAGACCGGCGAGATAGCCGAGGGCGTCGGCGCGGCAATCGGCGGTATCGGCGTCGACAAGTTCAAGATTGAAGAGGTCTCTTCCACTCACAAGGTTCCGGTCTACGCGATCCTCGTCAAGCAGAGCATCCTCGAGGCGATAACGGTGATGCGGAAGGAGATCGCCGAGGCCTCGGACAAGGTCCAGGTCCTCATCAACAGGGTGATCGAGGAGAAGACGAAGGAGGGGGACAAGGTCCTGCTGGCCGGCATCGGCAACACCCTAGGGGTCGCACAGTAGAAATGAACTCAATGTCGAAGGACGGCAAGGCGAAGTTCCTGGTATACACGATAGAGGAGTGCCCGGTCGACGGGCAGAAGACCAAGAGGCCCTTCCAGGTGGGCGACTTCGTGACCAAGGAAGGAGGGAAGTGCTCCAAGTGCGGCAACCCGACGAAGATAACGCTGATCTACGGCGAGCCTCCGCCCAAGACCTAGGTCAAGATAACCAGTCCGCCATCGTCTATCGCCATGGTGTGCTCGAACTGGGCCACCGGCTTTCCTGACGCCTCGACCAGGGTTGAGTAGGAGGTGAGCAGCCTCCGCTTCTCGAGCTCCCTGAGCAGGAACAGCAGCCTTCCCTCCTTGAACCTCCCGCTGTACCACCTTGGCGAGAACGGGAGAGTCTTCCTCTCGTTCCAGATGAGGTCCATCACCTCGTCGAGCTCCTTGTTGCCCGTCTTCCTCCTGACTATGAGAGAGAAGATGTTCACCTGCGGCCCGTCGACGACGTATCCCGCCGCGTCAGGGAGCGTGAGGAAGGGCTCGATCGCGAAGACGTCGGCGTTCTTCAGCATGGGCAGGTTGGGGGCGTAGAGGTTCGGTATGCTCTTCCCCGCGTGGACCTGGTACTGCTCGACGGTGTGGCCGCTCAGGTTGTTGATAGGCCTGTAGCCTTCCCTCTCCGCCACCGAGCTGATGGCCTTGCCGATCTCGCCGATCCTCTTGTCGCGCTTGACGACGTCGATCGCAGCCTGGAGAGCCTTCTCAGTCGCCTCGAGGAGCGACTGGTACTGGGGGTTCTCGGTTATGGTGATGGACGTGTCGGCGATGTAGCCGTCGATGTGGACCCCGTAGTCTATCTTCACAACGTCGGTCTCCTGGATGACCCCCCTCTCGTCCTCCTGCGGCGCGTAGTGGGCCGTGACCTCGTTGACGCCCAACCCGGTGGGGAACGCCGGTTGACCTCCTCTGCGGACTATCTCCGCCTCTATCTTCTCCGCCACGTCGAGAAGGCCTGACCCCGCCCTGACGTTTCCGAGGATCCACTGCCTTATCTCCCTGGCTATCCTTCCTGACTTCACATACTGCTCCGGGATTCGCGTGTTCAAACCAACTCTTTTATCCGGTATCCGCCGACAACTCGGTGGCGATTGTTATTTGAAACTTCGTCCTGAATCGGGACGGGGCCACGGTTGAGGTTCAGGAGGGTCGCGACCGGCGGGACCTTCGACCACATACACGCCGGCCATCGGGCGCTTCTCGATAGGAGCTTCGAGGTGGGCGATGAGGTGATCATCGGCCTGACCTCGGACGAGTTCGTCGATAGGGTCGGGAAGAAGACCGAACACGACTACGCCCGGAGGGAGGAAGAGCTCAGGCGCTTCATCGAGGAGAACCACCCGGGGAGGCGGTACGTGATCGCAAAGCTCTACGATTACTTCGGGCCCGGGATCGCCGACGGCGACGTCGAGGCCCTCGTCGCCAGCCCCGAGACCTCATCGCGGCTGGAGCTCGCCAACAGGCTCAGGGCCGAGAAGGGGTTCCCACCCCTCGCTCTGGTGACGATCGAGTGGGTCCCGGCGGAGGACGGCAGGCCGATATCGTCCACTAGGATAAGGAAGGGCGAGGTGGACCCGGAGGGAAGGCTCCGCCGCGAGTGAGCGGCGACCATCCGAAGCCGCCGAGAAAGTAATTTAATCCGTCGGTTCGAGCTGACCATTGTGGAGAACGATCGGCTGGACCCCTGGGGCGAGACCTCGGTGGACAACTACCAGCGCCTGCACGCGGAGTTCGGGATAGAGAGGATGGACGCAGTCCTTCCGCGTTTCAAGACGCCGAGCCTCCACATGAGACGCGGGATCGACTTCGGGCAGAGGGACCTAGGCAGGGTCCTCGACGCCATCGACAACAACAAGCCGTTCGGGGTGATGAGCGGCATCAAGCCCTCGGGAATCTTCCATCTGGGCACGAAGATGACCGCGGACGACATGATCTATTTCCAGTCGCTCTCGAAGAGGGCGACCGTCTTCTACGCGATAGCGGACGTGGAGGCCTACAATGACAACGGCATGTCCCTGCAGGAGTC
>JBEKFK010000058.1:0-10670 GCA_050013375.1 Nitrososphaerales archaeon
AACAGCCTCCGGTTCCTCGAGAAGAACATCGGGATCAAGTACGAATCACCCGAACTGGAGCATCCCGTAAAGGGCGTCCTGGTCTACTCCCCTGACCACAAGACCAAGGTCCGGTTCGAGGGCGAGGGTTTCATCCTGAACAGGAAGCTCCTGCCCCAGAGGCAGGTGAGGGACGCGAAGAGCTTCGACGTAGAGTTCAAGTTCAACACGAGCGCGGACCGGCTGGTCGCCGAGAACGGCTACGTGACCGGCGTGACCGCCCGGGCCGACGACGGGACCCCCTTCAAGGCCACCGCCAAGATAGTCATCGACGCCACGGGATCCTCATCCGTGCTCAGGAAGTTCCTCCCCATCGAGAGCTACATCGAGAAGGAGATCGACATGGACGACATCGAGGCGACCGGCAGGTACATCCTCGACTTTGAGCAGGGGAAGGAAGACGAGACTTTCTTCACACCGGACTACTGTCTGATCCATCTCGACCAGTTCATCGCCCCGGCGGGCTACGCCTGGGTCTTCCCCAAGGGGAAGACCAGGGTCAACATCGGCCTGGGAGTCTCCAAGTCAGGCCTGAACCGCCGCAACAAGAAGTTCAAGCTCAACGACAACCTCCAGACCCTGATAGACAAGTACGTGAAGGACAACCCGGCGATAAAGACCTGGCGCCTGTCGGCCGGACCGGCGTTCGACGGCAACTCGAAGGGGAACTGGCAGGTCCCGGTGCGCAGGCACAACGACTGCATGGTCGCGAACGGCTTCGCGGTCGTGGGCGACGCGGCGTGGCTCCCCCGGCCGCTCGACGCCGGAGGCATAGGTCCTTCGATGTATGCGGGCGTGATCCTCGGGAAGGTCGTGGCCCACGCGCTCCAAGCCAAGGACTACAGCCAGGAGGCGCTCTGGGGCTACAACGTCGAGTACATGACCACCCACGGCTACCAGATGGCGAGCTTCGAGGTCCTCAGGAGATACCTGCAGACGCTCACCAACGAGCAGATCAACTACGGGATGAAGCACTTCCTCTCGGAGGAAGACGTCAGGGCGATAAGCGAGAGGCGGCATCCGGACTTCAACCGGACTCAGATGATGAACCCCATCCTTCTCCTCCGGGCTCTCAGCGAGTACGACCTAGCCAAGGGTTTGAGGTACACGGCAAAGAAGTCCCAGACCCTCGTCCAGCACAACCTGGCCTACCCCACGACCCCCGCGGGGTTCGTCGCGTGGAGGAAGACCCTGCTCGGCGAGTTAGAGGAGACCACCGAGCGGTTCAAGCCCATCGAGGTGGCCCGGTAGCGTGTACAAGTCTCTCGACGCGGACATCATCGACCTCTGGAAGGAACTGAGTCCCTCAGGCGCCTACCAGCTCGGGTGGGACGAGCTCGCCGGGAGACTCTTCCTGCCCAGCGACGAGAACATCAAGGACGCGCTGCTGAGGGTGAGGGCCCTTAGGCGCCGCGCCGAGAACGACGTGCAGGCCAAGGTCCTCGACAGCCTGGAGGTCGGGCTTCTCCTTCCCGAGCCTCAGGTAGTGCTGGACGACATCGTGGGCTCGATATTCGCTCACCTAACGAAGGAGGGCGTGAACGAGAAGAACCTGATCTCTCTGGTCGCTGCCGCCTCGAAGGCCGTCGACGCCACGCAGAAGAGGTTCAGGGCCGTCAAGGTTCCGACCGCGGTCAAGGCGCTCACGCTCTACAGGCTCGACGGCGTCCTCGAGATTCTCGACTCTGTCAAGCGCGCCACCAAGAGCAAGAAGCTGAGGGAGGACTGCGACCGGCTGGCCGAGAGGGTAGGCAAGTTCGTCAAGTTCTTCGAGCTCGAGGGGTTCGGGTCAGGCACTTTCGAGGAGGTCGAGGAAGTCTTCAAGAAGCAGAAGTTCTCACTAGGCAGGGAGAAGTTCTACCGCGTCGCTCTCGAGGGAGGTTTCGACTACAGCGAGACCCCCGACGAGCTGGAACGGAAGGCCCTCGCTTGGATCGACGAGGAGCTCCCCAAATATCGGGAAGTGGTGACCAAGCTCTCCAAGTTCTACCGTTGTGACGCGACGCCGGAGGCGGTGGAGAAGAAGGTCGTTGAGAGGCAGAAGCTGAAGCCGGAGCAGCTGCTCAGGACCACGAATTCCATCCGGAAGGTCGTCCAGGAGTTCGCGAACGAGTCTGTGGTCAAGATCAACAAGCAGTACAAGACCAAGGTCATCGAGACCCCTCCCTTCCTCACGGGCACGCTGCCCACCGGCGCGGCGGGATTCCTCGACACATTCACGAAGAAGCCCTTCCAGCTCTACTACCTCACGACCGACCCGAAGCGCAACCCCGCCAAGTCCGTCTCACAGCTCATCAACCTCCTGGTCCATGAGGAGTACGGGCACTGCGTCAACCACTCGAACAGCGTCCACAGGTTCGGAGGGAAGGCGACCGACCTGGAGCTCCTCCCGACGCTCCTCTCGGGGCCGATCACCGAGGGCCTCTCCTTCAACAGGGAGAGGGAGTTCCTCGAGGCTTCCCTCGCTCTGCGGGGGAAGAAGCCGCTGTCAAAGGCGGAGAGGAACTACGTCGCGCTCCTCGAGAAGTTGGGCGGCTTCGACCTGCTGAACCTCGAGATAGAGCTCGAGACACGGAAGTACAGGCTGATAAGGTTCCTGAGGGTAATCGGGGACGTTAGGGTCAACACAGGCAACCAGGGGCTCTTCGAGTTCCTGGACTGGGCCCTGAAGTACACAGGCGTTCCGCGCAGGGACATGTACTACAACCTCTTCCCGGCACACGAGGGGATGTTCCCGGGATATGCGACCTGCTACGCCGTTGTGGGCGAGGAGATCCGCGCGATCGAGGAGCGGATCACGGACCCGAAGAAGCGGGTGAAGTTCTCCACCTATCTTACCGGCATAGGATTCCCACCGCGGAGCGTCTACAGGCAGAGGCTCGAAGAATACGCAACCAGCCTCATTTAACAGAATTCGTCGTTTTCAATGACAACGTTCAAATAAAGTGCGCCTGCGCGCCGCCTATGGTTGCGTGAGCGTGCCCAAGACCATCACAACCTTTCGGGGGTTTGTGAAGCACGTCCTCTTTCTGATACCTTGGCTCCTCCTCCTCGTCGGCATCGCGTCGATACCTGCGTACCTCATCCTCAGGGTCTTCCTGGGAATCGATCTCATCCACGTCGCCTCGGCCGCCCTGACGGACCCGCAGTCCATCTCGAACTATCTGATGCAGACGACCCAGAGCGAACCAGCGAAGAGCCTCTTCCTGTTCACGACCTTCCCTGGATTCACATTCGCCGCCGTCTTCTCGACGGTCTTCATGATCTGGGTCGAGAGGAAGTTCGTCGCGAAGATCCAACTGAGGGTGGGACCACAGTATGCCGGGAGGTACGGGGGCATCCTGCAGAACATCGCTGACCTATTCAAGCTGCTGTTCAAGGAGATCATCATCCCGGACAAGGCGGACAAGAGGGTCTTCGTCGCGGTTCCAGTTGCGCTGATGTTCGTCTCCGGAGCGCTTCTCGCTCTCGTCCCTGTCGGCCCCACGGAGTACATCGCCGACCCCTCGGTCGGCGTCATCTTCGTGTTCGGTCTGATCGGCCTGAGCCCGATAATCGCCCTCCTCGCAGGCTGGGCGAGCAACAACAAGTACTCGCTCCTGGGCGGGTTGAGGGCACTCCACCAGATGGTGGCCTACGAGATCCCGATGATCCTCTCCGCGCTCGGAGTCGTCGTCCTCTCCGGATCACTCAGCCTCATCGGCGTCGTCGAGGCCCAGGGTAGCGTATGGTTCATCCTCCTCCAGCCTCTCGGCGCGATCGTCTTCTTCACGGCGGTGCTCGCGGAGCTGGAGAGGATTCCGTTCGACCTCCCGGAGGCCGACTCGGAGCTCGTCGCGGGTTGGCAGACGGAGTATTCCGGGATGACCTTCGGCATCTTCCAGCTCGCGACCTACATCAAGTTCTACGCCCTGGCTGGAGTCTTCACGGTCTTCTTCCTCGGCGGATGGTATGGGCCAGGGCCCGTCCCGCCAGCAGTCTGGTTCATCCTAAAGACCTTCACCGTCATGCTCCTGATGATGCTCCCGAGGGGGGTGCTCCCGAGAGTGAGGATCGACACACTCCTGCGAAGCGGCTGGTCGAGGCTGATGGTCCTGAGCTTCGTGAACCTCTTCATGGCCCTTGTCATCGTATCGCTGGGCATCTACCGGATGGGGGGCGCCTAGGTCGCCCTTCCTCTCCTCGGTCAGGGCTGGCATTATCTCGTTCTGGTCCGGCCTCAGGCACCTCTTCAAGCCCAGGATGACCCTTCGCTACCCGGAGCAGAAGCTCGAGCTCGAAGGTCCAGGCTATCAGTTCGACGCGAAGACGGGGACGGGGAGGCCAGGCTTCAAGGGGCGCCACCTGCTCATCGAAGACAAGTGCACGGGCTGCCAGCTCTGCGCAATTGCCTGCGACGGCATCGCCGTTGCCATAGAGATGCAGGAGCTCAAGCTCGACCGCGTCCACAACAAGAAGAACATCTGGCCCGCGGTCGACTACGGTAGATGCGTCTTCTGCGGGTTGTGCATCAGCCCTGAAACTCCTGTGATGACCAACCCCGGGCTGAAACAGATCAGTGAAATCACGATTGGAGATCTCCTCCTTACGCACACAGGCGATTACAAGCCGGTGACGAAAGTCTGGGACATGCAATATACAGGACCGCTCTACAAGATATTCGTCTACGGAAAGCCGGAACCACTGGTTTGTACGAGCGACCACCCGGTACTCGCGGTGTCGAGACCTGTTTCCAATAGGAAAGATAGACGGCTTCTCCGCTCGACACAACCCCTAGGGTTCTTCAAGCCCGGACAGCTCAAGAAGGGTGACTACTTGGTCGGCCCTATTGTCAAGAAGGAGGTATCTACGAGAGTGTACGAACGAATCGTACCCATGTACAGAGGAGGAGTGGCAAAGAGAAGCCTCTCGCTCGAGGCCAGCCCCGATCTCTTCAGACTCATTGGCTACTACGTCGCAGAGGGCTCGTGCGACGGAGGACGGAGGGTGAATTTCGACTTTAGCGAAACCGAGACCAAGACATTCGTCCTTGACTGTTCAAATCTGGTGAAGACGTTCTTCGGGAAGGAATGCGTGCTTAGGAGGAACGGCGAGCATGGGGTCCGGCTCGTCCTGAATTCCGCCGTCGCCGAGGACTTCTTCTCACAGTTTGGAACGGGCGCCCCCAACAAGAAACTCCCCGGCTGGGTATTCTTCGCAGAAGGCGAAAAACAACTCGAGCTCTTGAAAGGCGAGTGGCAAGGTGACGGTTGCACAATCAATCAGAAGCGTCAGAAGTATCTGAACATCTCTACCACATCGAAGACGCTGGCATACCAGTTGCAATCAGTCTATGCCCGACTAGGAATCATTGCGACAATTGACTCAGAAAAGCCCGAGAACAGACTTCGTAGCTATCATGTGAACGTCTTCGGCAGATGGGCGATCAAACTCGCGGGAATGTGGAATGTCCCCTTCCAGTATGAGCCCAGCAAGTCAACTTCGCAATTCCAAATCGATAATGACTATGTGTACATGCCAATCAGGCGCATCGAAGTCGAGAATGTCGAGTCCTATCGGGTGATGGACGTGACAGTGGATCAGGACCATACCTTCTCACCTCTTGGATTAGCGACATCAAATTGTGTGGATGCCTGTCCCTTCGACGCGCTCGTCATGACCAACGAGTTCGAGCTCGCGGCCTACGACCGGGAGAGCCTGAAGTACACCCCTGAGATGCTCTTCCTTCCAGGGAGACCCACGGGGAAGTACAAGGCGGTCTTCGACACCGAGAAGGGGAATGTGACTCATGGTTGACCTGACCGAGATAACCTTCTTCGCAATGTTAGTGGCAACGGTCGGCGGTGCGATCACCGCCCTCGAGGCGCGCGAGATTGTCTACGGAGCGATCGGGCTAGCGTTCAGCTTCTTCGGCGTCGCAGGGATGTTCTTCCTTCTCGACTCCCCGTTCGTCGCCATCTTCCAGATCACGGTCTACATCGGGGCGGTTGCTGTCCTCATCCTCTTCACCGTCATGCTAGTCAGGGAGGGCAGGTGGATGCGCGACTCCCTGGGCACGTGGGAGAGGGTCGTGGGCTTCCTCACCGCGATCGCCCTCGCCTCGTCGCTCATTCTTGCCTTCCTGGCTTCCAGCTTCCTTGGTACCGTCGAGCAGAAGTCCGCGCCGAGCTTCGTAAGCATCGGCCAGTTCATCGCCGGACCCTTCGCGCCCGCTCTTGAGCTCCTGGCGCTCGTCCTCGCTGCGGCGGTGCTAGGGGCTGTGATGCTCGCGAAGGTCGAAGGGAGGGACGAGCCATGATTCCTCTGATCGACTATCTCATGGTCTCGGCCGCCCTGTTCGCTGTGGGCGTCTACGGCCTCGTGACGAAGAAGAACGCCATGCGCCTGGTCTTCTCGGTCGAGATGCTCATCAACGCCGCGAACATCAACTTCATCGCCTTCAACAGGTTCCTCTGGCCTGATGCGCTCGGCCAGACCATAGTCTTGTTCTCGATAGCGCTGGCCGCCTCGGAGGCGGCGGTGATTCTCGCCATCGTCGTCGTCGCCTACAGGCTGCACAACGACGTCGACGTAAGCGAGCTGAAGAAGCTCGGAGGATGATGAAGATCCCCTCCCCTTGTCCTGACCTGATCTTGCGGAGTACCCTCCTGAAGAAACCCGAGCGGAGCGTCTCTGGTTGACTTTCCCGTTCGTCCTTCTGCAGATGGTCATCGTCCCCCTCGTCTTCGCCGTTGTGGCGTTCGCCCTCGGCGGTCGGATGGGGAAGAAGGTCGGGTGGCTGGCGTTCGGCTCGCTCCTCTACACGACGCTCCTCATGGTCTCGGTCGGGACCGGACTCTTCAACGGCGGCGCCCCGGTGAACGAGAACTACGTCTGGGCTCCGGTAGCTGGCCTAAACTTCGGTCTCCTGGCGGACAACCTGAGCCTCCCGGTCGCGCTCGTGATGAACATCGTGGTCGCGGCGACCGCGGTCTACTCCATGGACTACATGAAGCACCGACTGGAGGCGATGTACGGGGAGGAGAAGAAGAGCCAGTACTCGCTCTATTTCGTCAACTTCATGCTCCTCGACGCCGGGCTGATCGGCGTCGCACTGGCCACCAACCTGATCGAGCTCTACCTCTTCGTGGAACTGATGCTAATACCGTCGGCGTTCATGGTCGCCCTCTTCGGCTACACCAACAGGGAGAGGACGGCGATAATGTACTTCGTCTGGAACCACCTTGGCGCGTTCATCTTCTTCGCGGGAATCGTGCTAGCCTACGTGGGTACGGGGAGTTTCCAGATCTCCGCCCTCGGCACCCTCAAGCCCGGGACGATCGCCTACTGGGCCGCCGGGCTCATACTCCTCGGATGGCTGGTGAAGATGGCCGTCTTCGGGGTGCACATGTGGCTCCCGACCGCGCACGCTGAGCACCCTACATCCTTCGCCCCCTTCATCGTGACGATAGTGGGGGTAGGGAACTACGTCGTGGTCAGGCTGCTGGTGCAGGGGATGCCGACGATCTTCGCGCCGTTCGCGTTCCCCCTGATGGTCGTCGCCCTGATCACCATGGTCTACGGGGGTGCCCTCACAATGGTGCAGAACGACGTGAAGTACCTCTACGCCTGGTCCACCATAAGCCAGAACGCATACTCCCTGCTCGGGATCGGCAGCCTTAGCCTCCTCGGCGTCTCCGGCGGAATATTCTACTTCCTGAACCACATCATCGGGAAGACGATCCTCTTCTGCGTCGCGGGGATCCTGATCAGCCAGGTGGGCACTAGGGACATGCGGAAGATGGGGGGCCTCGCGGCCAGGATGCCGGTTACCGCGACGCTCTGCATCCTGGGGTCGATGATACTCTCGGCGGTCCCGCCCACGGGAGGATTCCAGGGTGAATGGATACTCTTCGCCGGCGTCTTCAGCCGTGGCGCCACGGGCCCTCTCGGGTGGAGCTTCGTGGTGGCGATCTTCGGCATAGCTGCCACGATCCTGACGGTCGCCTACACGTTCTGGCCCCTCCGCAGGATGTTCTTCGGGGCCCTTCCCGCCGAGCGTGCACAGGTCAAGGAGGCCCCCCTCACCATGACGGTTCCCCTCCTCTTCCTCGCCGGCCTCTCGATCGTCATCGGGATCTACCCCGACCTGTTCTTCAAGTTCCTCTACCACTACGCCACGTCGCTGCCGCTGGGAGGCCACTGAGGATGTCGAGCGTGGCTGTCCCCTCCTACTATGTCTGGATGGTCTTCATCGCCCCGTTCATCGGGGCCCTCATCACCCCGCTGACGGGGAGGTCGAGGCTTAGAGACTACACCGCCGTAGCCTTCTCGCTGGTCTCCGGCCTTTTCGCGCTCGCCCTTCTCCTCCCGATCCTCCAGGGCGATACCCTCACCATCTACAACTCGCTGATCCCGGTTTCGCTGCCGTGGATTCCCGAGCTAGGGATCAACGTCGGGGTTCTTTCCGACCCGTACACCGTGATAATAGCAAACCTCGTTGCGTGGATCAGCTTCCTCGTGATGGTCTACAGCCTTGACTACATGAAGGGAGACGGCGGACTCACGCGGTACTGGTTCTTCATGAACTTCTTCATCGGGAGCATGCAGCTCATCGTCCTCTCCGACAACCTGCTCTCCCTCTTCATCGGCTGGGAGGGCGTCGGGCTCTGCAGCTATGCACTGATCGGCTACTATTACAGGGATGAGGTCGAGAACTGGGTGGGGACCCCGGGCTCGAGGGTCCTTGGTGAGGAACAGGCGTATCCTCCGTCCCATGCGGGGATGAAGGCCTTCTTCATGACGAGGATCGGGGACATAGCTATGCTCGCAGGGATCCTGATCATCTTCGTCTATGCGGGCACATTCAACTATCAGCAGCTCGCGTCGTCATCGAGCTGGGCTGTCGCGCTCTCGAAGAACGGCCTCCTGGTCCCCGCCGCGCTCCTGATCTTCGGCGGGGCCGTCGGCAAGTCCGCCCAGTTTCCACTCCAAGAGTGGCTCCCCGATGCCATGGCAGGCCCGGCTCCGGTCTCGGCGCTGATTCACGCGGCTACCATGGTGAATGCCGGAGTAGTCCTTGTGGCGCGGATTGGCCCCATCTTCTACTTCGTAGTCGCCACGAACCCGTCGCTCATCCAGCCGTTCTTCCTGGCGGTAGCCTGGATCGGGGCATTCACGGCCTTCCTGGCGGCGACACAAGCTCTGGTAGGTCGGGAGCTCAAGAAGATACTCGCCTACTCGACCGTCTCCCAGATCGGGTACATGATGATGGCGCTGGGCCTGGCCGGACTCTACTCGGGTTACTTCGCGCAGGGTCTCTCGGCCGGTCTCTTCCAGCTCATCAGCCACGCCGTCTTCAAGGCGGCGCTCTTCCTGATGGCGGGTGTGCTCATCCACTCGGCCCATTCGAAGTACGTCACCGAGATGGGAGGAATGAGGGACCGGCTGAAGCTGACTTTCGCGCTCTTCCTCGTCGCGGTCGCTTCGCTCTCCGGCATCCCTCCACTGAGCGGGTTCTGGAGCAAGGACGCGGTCCTCGCGCTGGCCTGGAACTCCGGGCAGACCGGGCTCTTCATAGCGGGATCCCTCACAGCGGGGATCACCGCGTTTTACGCGTTCCGACTTCTCGGGATCGCCTTCTTCGGCCAGAGGTCCTCCCATCTGGCAGAGTCTGAGGCTTCGGGCCACGAGGTCCGGGAGCCTGGGAGACTGAGCCTTGTTCCCTACTTCCTGCTCGCCTCTGGGACGGTGGTTCTGGGGCTCCTCGCCTTCTTCGGACTAGAGAGTTCGCTGGCTTCCGCCGCCAACACCTATCTCGAGTCTCTGTTCACCGGGGGGTTTACGGCCGGCCTGACGAGCCAGGCACCGGCGTTCGAGTTGCTTCCCGCCGTGCTGACCTTGGCCATCGTGGCGGTCGGTGCGGCGGCCGCGGCCAGGTTCTACGTCCTCCGCCGGTCCTCGGCGGTGAGTCTGGTCGGGGGTTCGGCCGCACTGCGAACTATGCAGAGATTCCTGGAGAACCGGTGGTACATCAATGCGGTGTACTATCGGTTGTTCGTGGACGTGCCCCTGAACTCCGCGAACTGGCTGGCGGTTCACTTTGAGGCCGGGCTCCTCCAGAAGGTGAACACGGGTGGCGAGGCGCTGGGGCTCGGTCTGTCTGGGGCTGGCGTGTGGTTCGACCGGAACGTGGTCGACACCATCACAGGAGGGTTCTCCGCAGGCGGGCAGTCTCTCTCCCGGCTCTTCAAGCGGATGCAGACAGGGGTCGTCGAGTCCTACGCGCTCGTCCTCCTTCTCGGTCTGGCGGCGCTGCTAGTCCTGCTGGTCGTCATAACGGGGTTGCACACAGGAATATGATCCCTCTCCTTTCGCTCCTTATCATCATCCCGATGGCCGGCTCGCCCCTGGTCTATCTCCTCACGAAGACCAACCGGAACGCCGGAGTGACGGCGACCCTCCTGCTCGCGCTCGTCGTCCTATCGATCGCCGTCTACACGTTCTGGTCCGTCTATGCCAAGATACCCGATGCGGGCCAGTACTCGTTCATGGCGAGCTATCAGTGGGTCAGCACCGCGAGCTTCGGGGTCGACTTCCTCCTCGGAATCGACGGACTAAGCTCCCCTCTCATCCTCGCCGCTGCGATCCTG
>JBEKFK010000059.1:0-10556 GCA_050013375.1 Nitrososphaerales archaeon
CACGGGTGGTCTGCTGGGTTCCCCCCGACAACAGTCGCCAGTTTCCGGCATGATCAAGTGAGTCAGGCATTCGGGCTGAGTACGACGAAGGCCCCCGAGTGCACGGTCACCGTGAGTGTTTCGGACGGAGACACGCGGGAGCCCATCGACGGCGCCTATGTCAGGCTGGGGCTCCACTCGGGGTATACTGACGAAACCGGGGTGGTGAAGGTGGCGCTGCCAAAGGAGAGCTACGAGCTCGTCGTCTGGAAGACGAAGCACAAGATGCACCGAACCGCCGTCGCGATAGAAAAGGACGAAGACATTGAAGTGGAACTCACCGGGTGCAAAGTCTGCACGGGCCTGGCCTAGAGAGTCTAGTCCAGATACCTTCTGAGAATACCGGCACTGTTTGACGCGTGTCTATCTGGACCGATGCTGGGCAGTATCAGATCAAGCTCCACTCTAGGTGGTCGCACTGACGAATGTCCAAGGGACTCGGCGTTGGCGTGAACGGAATCAGTGGCCATCGCATCGATGGTGTCTCTCCCGCGAGCCCCTGCCGGAGACGGTTAAGTCGCATTCCTATGTGTAGTTGTCAACCAGGCTGATGAACGCTGACTGCTGCCGCAAGCCGATGCCGAGTCGTGAGTGGGTTCCACGCGACCCTGCCTTGTACTGGGCAGTCGGTCGATTGTCGGAAGGAAGCGAGGTTCACAGACCCCGATCCGACGGGCGAAAGCCCGTTGCGGCTCATGAATGAGTGCATCTTCGTGCAATGATTTCCTCCAGATTAAGTATACTAGTCCAACCTAAGATGTTTTCAGTGGAATAAATTGGCAGACGAGTTCAAGGTCAAACGAATCTCGAGGTCAAATCGAAGAATGAGCAGGCGAAGCATGTACGTCATCACACTCGCGATATTGCTTCTCGGTGTCTTCACCGTGACCTCTGGGGTCTGGCTCACGGGGAGCTTCTCCCATGGCGACCCTAGCTTCGACCTGGGCTGTTACTGCCACAACAATGGCATTGCAATCTTCGTCAACGGCACGGGCGACGGGAACGGAGGCCTGTTCCTCGGCTCCTTCAACGCCGGGGCCTCCTTCCACCTCTACATCAGCACCAACAACGTCGCCGCGACAGGCGTCGTCCCAGGGCTCCAACAATGGATGTCCAACCAGAGCGACAACGCCAAGTTCACCTTCTCCCCCGCTCAGGTGACCGACGGTTCTGCTCAGGACAAATCGCCGACGGCAGGGAATATCACCGCTCTCTACAAGGTGTCTATCCCGGCCAGCCTGGCGGCGGGCACCTACACACTCACCCTCTACGCGCAGGGCGGCCTGACGCAGCCTATCATGTTACAGGTCACCGGTACGTCTACAACTTCGACAACCTCCACTACTTCGTCGACACACTCCACGACCTCAACGACCTCCACAACTTCGACAACCTCAACCACGTCCACCACCTCGACTACACCCACGACAACAACCTCGACCACTTCGACAACCTCCACCACCTCGACCACTCCCACAACCACAACCTCCACCACCTCCACAACTTCGACGCACTCCACCACCTCCACAGCCTCGACCACTTCGACAACCTCCACCACCTCCACGACTCCGACGGTCGGGCTATCCTTCACCAGCCCCTCCCCCGGCGCGTTGCTGGTGGGCCTACAGGCGAACACCATCTCCGGTACGATCTATCCGACTCCGACTCTCCCGGACAGCGTCAACATCACGGTGCAATTGCTGGGATCTTCGGCGGTAATGGACTCCTCCGTCCAGGCTGTCACTGCTTCTGGCACCTTCTCCTACACTACACATGTTGGTGAACCCTACAGCTGGACATCGGGCCCGTACCTCGTGACTGCCATCGACTCTTACGGCATGAAGATGACTATGAAGTTTGAGTACAGCGCGACGGTCACGACTACTTCCAGCACCAGCGCTACAACGACGACTGCTACCACTACTTCCTCGACCGCACCGCCAGTTACGACCCAGACCACGACTCAGACCGTCACGACGAGCGTCCCAACTACGGTCACTCAGACAACGACGACCACCCAAACCCCAGCGGCTTCGACCGTTACCCACACCGTCACTGGGCCAGGATCCACCGTCACCAGCACCCAGACCACCACCAACACCTTGACCCAGACCGTCACTGGGCCCGGATCTACTGTGACCAACACGGCGACCAGCACCGTGACGCAGACGACCTCTTCCATTCCCGGCTGGTCATACGCGGTGATGGCGGTCCTTCTGCTCGTCGGGCTGGCGATAGGCTTTGTCGTCAAGAGACCGTCAATCAAGAAGGGCTGAATCAGGAGTTGTTCTCGGAGAAATCAGCGGATTCTCCGAGAAGCTCTCCGTCCCTCACGCCGTGACTGACGAGGCGACCAAGATATGCACGAGAAGTCTGGAGAGAGGTCTCTCCAGGGGTAGACTGATCCACTCAATCACGGCCTCATCTCTCTATGCAGCCTGCAGAGAGAAGGAGGTCCCAATCACACCAGACGACGTGGCCGCGGTAAGCGGCGTCAATAGGGACGACATTGCGAAATGCTACAGGATGATTGTGAGGGAGCTTAACCTCAAGATGCCCATCGCCGACCCTTCGGAGTACCTTCCGAGTGTTGCCTACAGAGCGAATGTGAGCTTCAACGTGGAGTCGAAGGCCCACGAGATACTCTCGAAGGCCCGGGAGTCTGGAATAACTGCCGGCGCCTACCCGTCTGGACTCGCGGCCTCGGCCCTCTATCTCGCGTCGATGCCGGAGGGCGAGAGGCTGACCGAGAAGGCCGCTGCAGAAGCCGCCGGGGTGGCAGAGTCCACCGTTCGGAACGAAATCAGGCGCCTCAGGAAAGCCCTCGAAGCAAACTCGAGATGAACGCTGGGGAGGAGCACTCGATGCTCCTGGGCGAGTAGACCGTCCCGTTGCGCGATTCCGGCGATTCTCTGGTCCAGGTGGACGAGCCGATCAAAGCTGAAGTGCTCTACGGTGAGGCTTCCACGCAGACATTCACGTGCCCCTGCGGTCCCTAACCTTGGTCGAGTAGCGCGGAATCCTGACCCCCTCTTGGGCCATCCCCCTATCCTGCTTCGAGGTTGCCGCGACGCAGCCGGGACAGGAAACCTATATCAAAGTCTCTCGGAAAGTGCCACACCGATGCCAAAGGAGACTCCGCCCAAACTTCCTGCCTCTGGCATATACAAAAAAGGTTCCCTGAGCTATGAAGGCATCATGAGCACCATCCTCGAGACCACTGAGGACAGCACCGGAGCCGTAGCTACCTATGTGGGGCTGACAAAATCTCCCGGTTTCGCAGGCAAGAAGGTCGAGGAGCTTCAGATAGGGACCGAGCACGAGTACTCCGCCAAGGCCTTTCGCCGGATATGTGACGAGGTGAGGAAGAAGTTCAGCCTGCAAATCGCTGTCATCTATCACTTCGAGGGGAAGTTCCGACCCGGAGAGATACTTGTTATCGTGGTGGTAGTGGGCAAGGCCCGTCCAGAGACGTTCTCGGCGCTCCAAGAACTGGTGAGCCGCTTCAAGCCGGAAGGCCACCTGAGGAAGAAGGAGGTCTACGAAGACGGCGAGTCCGAGTGGATAGAGAAGTAGCCATTCCGAACCCCTAGGATAGCCGGCTGCGCTGGACGAGGAAGGGGAATGGACCCCAATGCGGGGCCGCCCGACTTGGCTGCCTGCGCTGACAATGAGCTCAGTCCCCATGGCTGCAGGTTCGAGCCCACCCAATCCACTCGATCGTGTGCGCCCGCCGTGGGCTCACCCCGCCTGAGCAAAGTCACACAAGCTAGTGGTCGAGGCTCTTCAAGAAAGTGGACACGAGCGCGTTGAATTCTCGAGGCCGCGAGAGGTTGGGGATGTGGTCCGCACCATCCATGATTCTCAGCTCGGACCCCGGAATCAGTCCGTGCAACCTCTCAGTTCTCGTCTGCATCCCCTTCACGTCCTCGTCTCCCACGATCAGCAATGTCGGGACGCGGATTGATGACAGCCTCTCGAAGGCCGGAGGCTGCGGGGATTCCTGCAGGCCGTAGGCGGACCTCCACCACCAGGGGTTCTTGTGGACGTGCGAGTTGGCGAGCGCTATCTGAAGAAGCCGCCTCCTTCCCCTCGGGCTCTGGGCGGGCGCCCACATCTCAAGGTCGATACAGACGGCATCCCTCACCCTCTTCTCCCCGATTGCGAGATTCTGCCTGCTCTCCATCTCCTCGAATTCTTTCCATCCCTTGTCTTCCTCTGGACCCGAACTCACGTATCCGCATATTCCGGGAGAGACCAAGATGAGTCCGCACACCATGTTGGGGTGTGCCGTGGCGAGGTCGAGCGCGATTCTCCCGCCGTTGGAGACGCCGAGGAGGCACGCGTCAGATATCCCGAGGTGCTTCATCAATCCGAGCAGGTCCTGCGCGTCGGAGTAGGTCTCGCTGGGTATGCTTGACCTACCGAAGCCGCGCACGTCGTAGCGGACGACCTTGTTCTTCTTCGCGAAGGCCCTGAACTGGCCGTCCCACATCCTGCTATCAAGGAAACCGGCGTGTATCATTATGAGGGCTCTCCCTGTGCCCGCGGTCTCATAGTACAACCGCGCGCCTTCAACCGAGAGGTAGCCCATACCAGATTCGCAGCGAGCCGAACGGTCTCCCGAATTAATGCCTTCCGACGCTTTCCCGAACTTCAGCCCCGAAGCCAAGATGGATTGGGTCGGGAAACCAGCCTCAGGATACTCCCAAGGGGGACCGGGCGGGTCGTTCGCCCTCGACCAAGAGTTTAAATAAAGGAGAAATTGGATTCGGCTCCGTTAAGGTTAGTTCGGATAACTAGCTGACACGAGTTGAATGCAATTTGCCAGATTCGGCTATAGTAAAGTACCTCGTTAAACTGAGGTTCGAAGTAGATGGAGTAGTGGAAAAGGCCGACATGATCGGCGCCATCTTTGGTCAGACGGAGGGCTTGTTCGGTCCAGAAATGAACCTGAACGAGCTCCAAAAGAGCTGGAAGGTTGGTAGGATCGAGATCAACCTTGAATCTAAGAACGATCGGACATACGGAGAGATTCTCATTCCCATGTCCACCGACGTCAGCACCGCGGCGCTCATCGCAGCCGCAGTAGAGAGCGTCGACAAGGTGGGCCCCTGCTCTGCCAGGGTTGAGCTCGTAACGATAGAAGACGTAAGGGCCTCGAGGAGGAAACAGATAGTCGACAGGGCCAAGGACATCATGAAGGAGTGGGGCTCAAGGACAGCGAGCGAAGGCGAGAACCTGCTGAAGGACGTCCAGGACTCGACGAAGAGAGCGAGGGTCGTGAGCTACGGAACGGAGAACCTACCGGCAGGGCCCGGCGTCTACACCTCCGAGATGGTCTACATAGTGGAGGGTCGCGCAGACGTCATACTCTTCCTCAGAGCCGGCATCGAGAACGTCGTGGCGGTCGAAGGGACGAGCATCCCCCAGTCGGTGATCGATCTTGGGAGGAAGAGGAGGCTAATCGCGGTGCTCGACGGCGACAGGGGCGGAGACCTCATCGAGAAGGAGCTCGAACAGGTCGCCCGGGTCGAGAGAGTCCTCAGGGCGCCTCACGGCAAGGAGGTAGAGGACCTCACACCGATGGAGGTCCTGCAGCTTCTCAGAGGCGAAGGGCCCCAGAGGCAATCACGGTCAGAGAGAGGCGAGCGGTCAGAGGAGCAGAGGCGGCCATACCGCGAACCGCGCCAGCCGCGTGAGCAACGCGAGCAGCGCGAGCAGCGCGAACCGCGCCAGCAGACCGAAGTCCGCGAGGTCGTACAGCAGGCCCCCGAGCCGGTCGCAGAGCCCCAGGCCCCCGAGCCCGTCGTCGGAAAGGTCGCTGAGATCTTCCCGGCGCTCAACGGGACCCTGGAGGCCATCCTACTCGACGAGGCACTCACCGAGAAGGGAAGGTTCCCCATCAGCGAGCTCGTCCAGAAGGTAGACGGCGAGTCCGGGATCAAGTTCATCATCTTCGACGGGATCATCACGCAACGGCTCGTCGACGCCGCCGCCAAGGCGAAGGTGGACGGCATAATCGGGCACAGGGTGGGCGAGATCAAGAACATGCCCGAGAGCCTCCGCGTCGGCACATTCAGGGACCTGGGCCTCGAGTAGCCTGGATCCATTGATTGTATCGAAGTTCATCCCGAAACAAGGAATCTGCTCTCTGGTCGTCGAGTTTCCAGACGACCTCTGGACCCTGCGGCGGTTGATCAGTCCCGGCGACACCGTAGTAACCAAGAGTTCCAGGGTGTCCAAGAGGGAGGACGAGTTCTCCCGGCCCGACAGGGGCGAGAGGGTGAAGGTCACCATAGCCCTCCTGGTCGAGGCCGCCTTCCTCGACAGCAGCGTCGGCCGCTTGCGGATACGCGGGAGGATCACCGAGTCCAGCGACGAGAGCGTCAGCACCTCGGGGATGCACTCGGTCTCGATCACCCCCGGTTACGGCCTCACGCTCAAGAAGGAGCAGTGGACGCCCGTCTACACCAGCATCCTCGACTCGGCCAGGAAGACCGGCGGGCGGTTCCTCCTAGTCGCTATGGACAGAAGGGAGGCAGGGGTCGGGCTGCTGAGCGGTTCCCATCTCGCCATCCTCTCTACCATCGACTCGGGGGCGTCGGGGAAGGGAGGACAGGAGGTCGACACCGAGCCGTTCCTCAGGAAGATAGTCGGCGTGCTCAGGAACTCCTGGCGGGAAGGAGACCTCATCGCCATCGCCGGGCCGGGACACACGAAGATGGCCCTCGCAAACCGGGTGGCGGCGGACCCGGACCTGCGGAAGCGCTACGTCCTGGTGGAGGGGTTCGACCTATCCGGCGCCGACGGCGTGAGGGGCCTCCTGAAGTTCGAGGGCTTCAAGAGCGTCGCAAGCGACAGCCTCCTCGTCAAGGTCCAGCAGATAGTCGAGGAGGTGATCAAGCGGATAGCCAGGGGCGAGGGGAGCGTCGCCTACTCCCTCCCCCGCGTGAGGGCCGCGGCCGAGGCCGGGGCCGTAGAGTCCTGCCTCGTATCTGACGATGTCTTCTCGCGGAACACCGACGAGGAGGAGGTGGTCCGGACGCTGAACACCGTCGAACAGAAGGGGGGGAAGATCTACCTCTGCGACGCCTCCCTCGAGACGGGCAAGCAGGTCTCCTCGTTCGGCGGGATTGTCGCGACCCTGCGGTATTCGCTCAGACAGTGACGATGGCCGGGAACACGAACTCGGAGAGGATCGCCAACGCTATCCCTCCGGTTATGAGCTCCTTCCCGAGCCTCCTGTTTATCCTGGTGAAGTAGAGGAAGACTCCCAGTACGAGCACCGTGACGTAGGCCACCCTCGTCACCTTTGATCACCGTGCCGTCGATCGCCAGTAGCAGCTGGGAGGCACCCGACGTGAACTCGCTTGCCAGCTGCTGCAGGACCGAGCCGAAGTCGGGGGGAGAAGCGGCGGGGTCGACCGGTGCGAGGACCATCAACGACGCCAGCAGCGGCAGGAACGGGTCTATCATCGGCCGGTGAGTTCTTCGGAATATTTAGCCGGCACTCTCAGACGTACGCGCTCAGGTACGGTCCCAAGACCACCGAGATGAGGATGAAGGCGAGCACCACCGTGACCGAGATAGTGATCCTGTTCGCGATATCGTCGCTGATCTTGCCCCTGCCCACGCCCACCAGGAACCGCTCCAGCGCCTGTCCTCCATCCATCGGATAGATCGGGAGGTTGTTGAAGATGGCCAGGTTGAAGTTCACGAAGAAGAGCCAGAACAGCACGTTCTGCGCTATCGGGGTGACCGCCCCGAGCGGAGAAGTGTAGAAGACGCCGAGCTGAGTGGAGAACGGTATCTGGTATGCCACGCCGGGGAACGCCGGGGGTATGACGTAGAGGATCACCGAGCGCGAGTAGAAGTGGAGGTAGCTGCCGACGATTCCAGTGAGCCCTGAGTAGGGTATGTAGCTGACCCCGAGGTACGGAGACGTCGTGTTCTGGTGGGTCTGGGTGTTCTCTGTTATGGTCTCGCCTAGTTTCACGTCATGAATGACCGTCGTCACTCCGTTGTCCCAGACCGTGATGTTGATCACCTGGAAAGGCTGAAGGCCGAACGAACCCAGGTCGTTGTTGGGGACGCCGTTTATCGCCGTGATTATGTCGCCGGGGACTATCCCCGCGTGCAGCGCCGGCGAGGGGAGCCCGCTGGCATCCGCCTCGACTCCGACGATGGCCGAGCCGTTCGCAGCGGGCACCATCGCGTTGACGGTTAGAAGGAGGAGCCCGAGGCAGATGAGCCCCACTATGAAGTTTATCCCCGACCCGGCCCCGAGTATCCTGAGCGAGTTGCGGGCCTTCGTCTCCTTCAGCGCCGTCTCGTCGAGCTCGACGAATGCTCCGAGGGGGATGAAGAGGAAGAATATCAGCCCCGCGGTCTTGACGGGGAGTCCGAGGCTCCTCGCGACGATCCCGTGCGAGGCCTCGTGAATGACGACCGCCACCACTATGGCGATCCACCCGTAGACGATCGGAACGTACGGGTTGACCCCAGGGAGAAGGAGGTTCGCGAGCGGCGTGATGGTCCGCACGTAACTGACCGTTGCAGCACCCTTGGGCCCAAGGAAGATGAAGACCTCGGAGAGGATGAGGTACAGTGCCAGCCCTCCGGAGATCGGCATGAGGTAGAGCATGAACCAGGCGAGGGGCTTCGTTATCTTGCGCTTCCCGAGGGTGTCCATGATCGACAGCCCCCGCTTGGTGCGCAGCATCACGATGCCATAATTGAACGAGAACCGCTTGTAGTCCTGCTCCAAGTGCCAAACTCGGCCTAAGGCGGAACTCTTTAAGCGTTCATCCACTTCGATTGAGGCAAACGGTGTCTGGATTGGAGTGCGTGAGATGTGGGGGCGGCGCATACTACACCCGGAGGTACTCAGGCGAGGTGCTGTGCGCGGCCTGCTTCAAGGCCTCGATCGTCGAGAAGACCAGGAAGACAATCTCACGCTTCGGCATGCTGCGCCACGGCGAGAAGGTCGGGGTGGCGGTCTCCGGGGGCAAGGACAGCCTCGCCCTCCTCCGTGTGCTTCGCGCCCTCAGCGAGAAGAGGCGGTACGGGCTCGCCGTCCTGACGGTGGATGAAGGCGTGGCGGGGTACCGCGAGGAGTCGATCGAGCACTCGGCAGCCCTCACGAAGGAGCTAGGGCTCGAGCAGGTGGTGGTCTCTTACAAGGAGCTCTACGGTTTCGATCTCGACCACGCGCTCGCTTGGAAGGACGAGCGCAAGATCTCGTCCTGCAGCCTGTGCGGGGTCTTCAGGAGGCGCGCGATCGACGAGGCGGCGGTCAGGGCGGGGGTGACGGTCATCGCGACCGCGCACAACCTTGACGACTACGTACAGACCTTCATGATGAACCTGATGCACGGCGACGTCGACAGGCTCGGATGGACTGACCCCCAGGTGACAGACTCGGACTTTCCGCTCAGGCGCGTGAAGCCTTTCATGGAGATTTACGAGGAGGAGGTCGCGCTCTACGCCCACCTCTCCGGTCTCCCCTTCCAGAGCGCCAGCTGCCCGTACATGCACGAGGGGCTTAGAAGCGAGGTGAGGGACTACCTCAACGAGCTCGAGGTCGGACACCCCGGCATGAAGAACGTCATCCTGAACTCGGCGCTGGCTATCGCATCGAAGCTCTCCGCATCGAAGGGTCCCAGCCCGGTGCCTTGCGCCCGCTGCGGACACCCCTCCTCCGGAGGGCTCTGCAACGTCTGCAGGATGAAGCAGCTCGTCGAACAGCACACTAAATATAGTCCAGAATAGTCCGCGGCCTCGGTGGCGGGTAGGGTCGGGAGATTAGCCGTCTCCTATAGTCTGAAACCGGCTATATGCAGAGGCCAGCAACCGTCGGGTAAAGCCATCTCTCCTTCTACCTACGCACTTGGGCGGGCTGATCTCACGCCGGAGCGGGTGGTCGTGAGGAGCAGGTCCCTCGAAGGAGGGGCTCTGACTCTGGATCGCCGAACCGGGCGAGATCCGGGAGGGAGCAGCCCTAAGGTGACGCGGTTACGCTGCTCCGTCTACGTGGGGGACCGCCGAATGTGCGGGACTGGGGGAGGTCGAGGTGACGAACGCCGGCGGGGCCGCCACCACTTTTCCCTCCGGCCTCAGAGTTCTTAAATTGCCGAGGGTATCGGGCCACTCGGGCAGGGGTAGCCAAGCCTGGTATGGCGCGGGATTGCTAATCCCGTGTTCGCAAGGACTCGTGGGTTCGAATCCCGCGCTAGTGACGGGGCGCACAAACGCGCCTTCTCGAGCGCGGGCGAATATCCCACCCCCTGCGCCACTTCCTCCACTAGGAGTACAGGTGCCCCTCTTCTTGGTCTAGAGCTTCCTGAAGAAGCAGGTCTCGTTCCCGGTGTGGCACGCCGGCCCGGACTGCCAGGGGTGTGCGTGGACGCCAGCGGGCATGCCGCGTCGATGCAGAGGCCGAAGGACTAGGCCGGTCGCAACCGGGCGACCCATCTCCTCTCTCACTCCCGTGACCACCTCTCGCCGGACGGCTC
>JBEKFK010000060.1:0-10478 GCA_050013375.1 Nitrososphaerales archaeon
AAGGTCCTCTCGATCGAGGACACAAGGGAGATCAACCTCCCCCAGTCAGGATGGAAGCCGCTCCACACGAAGCAGACCCAAGCTGCCGGATCCAACGTCACCCTCTTCGACCTCGTCAAGCTGAGTCTCAGGGAGCGACCGGACTTCGTCATCCTGGGCGAGTCCAGGGGAGAGGAGGTGCAGGTCCTCTTTCAGGCCGCAGCTACGGGCTCCGGGTGCCTGACCACCTTCCACGCCCAGAACTCCGAGGGTCTGATAACGAGGCTGACGCAGCCTCCGCTCTCGGTCGCCAGCTCCTCGCTCGAACTCATCGATGCGGTGGTCTTCATGGTGCGCGGCGTCGACGGGATGCGGCGCGTCCATGAGGTCGTCGAGCCGGGACGGGCCTGGAACGGGCTCTTCTCCTACAGGGACGGGGGCTGGGAGGGTTCGCCCGAGCAGTCTGTGAAGCTCGAGCGGAGGGCTGCTGGGTACGGATTCTCGTCGAAGAGGGTCTCGGCAGACCTCGAAAGGAGGACGAGGTTCCTCGAATCCCTGGTCGGCAAGGGAGTCGCCGACTACCGGACTCTCTCGGAGGAGCTTCGTCGATTCTACTGCTCCGAGGTTACCTTCTGAGACGAGTAGATCTCCTTCACCTTCTCGATGGTGTCAATCTGCTCGGCGCTCTTGTCCTCGCGGATCCTCTTGATCCGGGGGAACCTGAGCGCGAATCCGCTGTCGTGCCGCTCGCTCCGCTGGATGCTGTCGAAGGCGACCTCTATCACGAGTTCGGGCTTCACGCTCCTGTAGTACCCGTTGTCCTCGATGGTCCGGCTCTTGATCTTCACCATCAGATCTTCTATCTCAGCGTCGGTGAGACCCGAGTAGGCCTTTCCGATCACCCTGAGGTCGGCGCCGTCCCGGACGGCAAACGTGTAGTCTGAGATCACCCCTGCCCGCTTCCCGTGACCCATCTCTGCCCCCACGATCACGACGTCCAGGGTGTCAAGCTCCTCCTTCAGCTTGACCCAGTACTTCCCGCGCCTCCCCGGGGTGTAAGGGCTTGCGGGGTCCTTGAGGACGAGCCCCTCATACCCGAGGGTCCGGGCGCTCCTGAAGAGCCTCTGAATCTGCCCTGCGCTCTCGACCGGCTCCATCTCCGCCATCCTGAACGGCGACCTTTCGATGAGCCCGACGAGCGCCTCGCGCCGGTCCCTGAGGGGTCTTCTGTAGAGCTCGGCGCCGTCGAGGAGAAGGATGTCGAAGCAGAAGAAGACCACGGGGGCCCTGCTCTGCGCGCCCTCGAACCCCTCAATCCTCCTGAGCCTCCGCTGGAGGAGCTGGAAGGCCAGGGGTCGCCCGTCCCTGAACGGCACTATCTCCCCGTCTATCATGAAGTCGTGGTCGATCGGCCTCGCCCCCTCCACGAGCTCGGGGAAGCTCGCCGTGATCTCCTCGAGCCTGCGGGAGAAGACCCTGACCTCGCCTCCCTTCCGGTGGAGCTGCGCCCTGACTCCGTCGTACTTGTAGTCGGCGTAGACCTCCTTCCCGAAGTACTCTGCGATCTCGTCGGGCCTCTCCATCGGCTCCGCGAGCATGAAGTTCGTCGGGCGCAAGAGCTCCAGCTTCACCTTCCCGAGCTCTCCCGAGCGCGCCGACCTGGCGAGAACCCCGATGTCCCCCACGAGAAGGTGTGCCTCTCTCACGGCGCCTCGGTCGAGCTCGTAGGCGCGCGCCACCGCCTCTTCCACGAGCCCGTCGACCAGCCCTATCCGCATCTCCTTCGTGAGGATCTTGACCAGGTACTTCGCCTCCACCCCGTCCGCCCTCAGGAGCAGCGACTTGAGGAGGCCCTTCTTCCGTGCGTTGGAGCCCTTGCCCTTTGCCTGGGTCATCTCCTCGAAGGAACCGGCTACGTCGCCCAGGGTCAGGTCCTCCTGGAAGAGTGTCGTCTCCCTCTTCTTCGACAGGAGCTCCTCGGTGGCCCCGCCGAGGTCGCCGTGCCTCACATAGACGCGGCTCAGCTCCCTCTGCGGGAGTCCGGTGACCTCCTCGATCACATCGCTGATCGTGGAGTAGCCTATCTGGGTCTCGTCCGCGCTCCCCTTGAGCGATGCCCTGCCGGTGGCGAACCTGGCGACGCGCTCCGCGTCGTCGGCGTCGAGGCCGCGCATGTATTCGGCGAGGATCCTGACCTTCTCGTTCTTGCCGGGCGTGGAACGGACTCGCTCCAGGGTGGAGGCGAAGACCGCGAATGTGCCCATGACGCGATCAGAGGGAAGTTGCCATGGTGTAGGCAGACTCCCCGTCCTTGTAGTAGCCGTGGAGCGTGCTGCTCACCTTGAAGCCGAGCTTCTCGTACAGGTCGATCGCTCCCTTGTTCGTGGTCCGGACCTCGAGGTAGCACTCCTTGCCCGAGGCCTTGCGGATCTCCTCGAGAGCTTCCTTGATGAGCGCGGTGCCAATCCCTGTGCTCCTGTACTGTTCCAGGACGGCTATCGAGATGATGTGCCCCTTCTTTGCGAGCCCGAACCTCTTTGTCATCGAGAGGCCGTACTCGATCCTGCACATTATGTATCCGACCACCTTACCGCCCTGCTCGGCGAGGAGGAAGGTGGACGGGAAGTCCTTCAGGATGTCGTAGTAGAAGTAGTCCGAGTAGTGCTCGGGGAGGGTCACCGTGTTGACGTTTATGACGCTCGGAACGTCGTCTGGGCCGCAGTGTCTGACCGAGTAGTCCCTTGCTTTGCTCGTGGCGGACTCTTGCATTCCCTTGAGTTTTGGCCGCGAGGAGGGGACTAATAAATTTCTGGTTGCGGCCGCCGGTGCGAGCCGTGGCCGATTGGGTCCAGACGTATTGGGCCTTGGTCCCACCCAAGACTTATAGTTCCACGATGGGGCTGCCCGGAACGGCTTGTCGGCGGACTCTGATGTCGATGCGGTCGTCCGTTCCCTCTTCACCGTTAGGGACGTCTTCGACAGGGGCGAGGGCTCCAAGGAGTACAGCGTCGTCTACGACGGCAGGTCGAAGGACGCCTTCAAGGCGCTCTACCCCAAGGTGGAGCGTTTCGGCCTCACCCCGAGGCTCTTCGGGACCAGAGAAGACGCGTCGCTCACGCTGGTCAAGGCAGACATCCCCGCGTCCCCGGCGCCGAGGACCCCGGTCTTCCTCTCCCTGCTCTCGATCCTCGCCATCCTGGCGGCGGGATGGCTGCTGGGAGACATCTACACACAGGTGGAGGGCGGGAGCGCCCTGCTCATCGGGGCGAGCTTCGTCGTGGGCGTCGTCGCCGTCCTCGTGGCGAAGGACCTTGTCCAGCGCTACTTGGTCAAGAGGAGGGGCGGGGCCTCGACGACTCCCTACTACCTCCCGAACATCCCGTTCTTCATCGCCCTGCCCGTCCTCTACTTCCTCCCGACGTTCGGGGCGATCACCTTCGTCCGCTCCCCGACTGTCGACAGGGACTCGCTCTTCGACTGCTACTTCTTCGCACCGGTCGTCGGGGTGGCGATAGCCTTCGCCGTCGCGCTCATCGGGGCTACGACGGCGATCTCGTTGACCCATGACCAGTATGCCTCGATCTTCGGCAGCGGCAACCTCGGTACGCTCAGCACGAACCCTTCGGCTCTCCAGTCCGCCGCGATCTCCATCGCCGGCTACCTGAACCTATCCCCTCAGGTCCCCGCCGGCGGGGTCAGCATCTACTCGCCCCTCGAGGTGGCGGCTTGGATCGGGCTCCTGATCTCGTTCTTCAGCATGCTGCCGGCCGCCCTCTTCGACGGCGGAAGGATGGCGACTCTCGCGCTGGGCGTCCGGGGGAGCCGCATAACCACGATGGTGACGGGTTTCATCCTCGTGGCCGTGGACGTCCCGAACTACTGGGTGGTCTTCCTCATGATCTTCCTGCTCGCGGCGATCCAGCCCACGAACGAGACCCTGGACTCGCTCTCGGACCTCTCCCGCTCAAGGAAGCTCCTCTTTCTGGCCGCCATGGTGCTCATGCTGCTATGCGCGCCGATACCCCAGAACTTCCTGACGTACCCTCTCTAGGAGAGTAGCGTCTCGCAGGCGCGAGTGAAGACGTGGAGCTTCGCCCCCCGCCCTGTGGAGTTGAAGATCTTGGTGAGCGCTTCCGCCGAGTTGTTCGCCGTCTTGAACCTGAATCTGCCGCTCGCGTAGAGCTCGGGCAGAGAGGAGAGGAGCGTCACCGAGTAGTTCTCCTTGAGCGAGTCGAGGTACCCGATCTCCTCCATCCCGTCTGCATAGAAGCCCTTCCTGAGAGCCGCGTCGCTTATCCTTCCCATGGTCTGCATCTGTAGCGCCTCCGAACCGAGCCCGTCCCTGCACTCGCCTACGAGGAGTATGTCGCCGCCTCGCTTCACGCTCTTCAGCGCTCCGAGCGAGACGCGCAGGATGTGAGAGAAGGTGTCGTCGAAACCCTTCCCCCCTGCCCCGATGACGACACCCTTCGCCGGGCTGACCTGCTGCGGGATGAAGTAGCCCCTCGCCTCCTTGGGCCCTCCGTCGATGATCGCGAAGGGCTCGCCGCCCTTCGTTACGATCGTCCCGAATGCGGTGCCCGCCACCTCCTCGACGGCGGTGGCCATGGCGGAATAGGCCGGGGTCTCCTCGAGGAAAGCCGGAGTGTCCCCCCCTCGCGCCGTGTAGGCGGCCTTCCTCGCGCCTCCCACTGTCGAGAGCCCCAGCGCGACCCTCGCGTCGACGTAGCCGAAGAGAGGGTCGGGTTCACCCGTGCTGAGGACGAAGGCAGTGCCTCCCGCGACCTCCGGCGAAAAGGTCAGCTCGCCGGCGGCGGGCGGCGGGGGCGGCGAGAGCTTCAGGACGCGCCCCTTCAGGTCGGGGGCTCCGTCCTCCAACCCCTTCGGCGACCGCGCGTAGATCTTCAGAGTCCCGTCCTGAGGCAGGAGTGGAGTCAGCGACTTCATGAGCTTGGTAGTGGCGCGCTTGTTGTCGCAGACCACCAGCTTCTCTCGGCCCTTGATTCGCTCGGCCAGCGGCTGGATCAGCTCCTCTACGTGGCTCTCGGGGACAGGGTCGGAGAGCTCGCCGAGGTTCTCCGCCTGCAGGGTCAAGAGGGACTCGACGTCTCCGTACGGGAGCCAGATTTCCAAGAGCGGTGCCTGCCCACTCCCCCCTTATCAGCTTCTATCAACCTTTTCTCGTTGGTGGCGTCGGGCGCTCCTACCTCGATACACATTTCTACCGGAGGCGGTCGTCGACGGCTCATGAGCTGGAGCGGTCGGAGGAAGATGGTGGAAGAGTTGGCCATGGTCCTGGTAAAGGTCAGGGCGTTGCAGGTTGGTACATTCACACTTTCGAGCGGGAAGCTCAGTTCCTACTACATCGACCTCAGAACGGTCCCCAGCTTCCCCGGAGCCTACAGATACGTCGTCGACTGCTATCTTTCGCTCATCAAGAACGAGGTCGGGCTGGACAAGTTCGACGCGATTGCAGGCATCCCGACAGCTGGATTGACCTTCTCCTCCCCGGTCGCCCTTGAGCTCCACAAGCCGATGGTCTACGTGCGCAAGGAGGAGAAGGACTACGGGCACATGAAGCGGATAGAGGGGACGATCACGCCGGGCTGGAGGGTCCTGGTGATGGACGACCTGATAACTACGGGCCACTCGCTGCTCTCGGGCATAGACGCGATCAGGGAGGAGGGTGGCGAGGTGAAGAGCGTCGCAGTCCTGATCGACCGGCTGGAGGGAGGCAAGGCGAGTCTCAGGAAGGCAGGGGTGGCGCTCCGCCCGCTGACAGACATAAAAGAGCTGGCGCGCACCCTTCACGACAAGGACGAGATTTCCGACGACGCCATGAAGGCGATAAAGAGCCAGGTCGCCGGCCGTTAGTACACCATCAGTTCCTTCTCTTCTAGAAGGACGTGCAGGTTGTTGACCGCCCTGTAGACCTCGCTCTCGCGCTTCGCTCCGGTGCAGACGAGCTTCCCGGACGCGAAGAGCAGTATCACGGTCTTGGGGTCTGCCATCCTGTGGATCAGGCCCGGAAACTGCTCCGGCTCGTACATCGACTTGGGCAGCTGCCTGGCCGCCTCCTCCAGATGGACCTTCCCTCCCAGGTTCGCGGATGCGACGATGTTCTGTATCTCAATCTCGGCCTCGTTCTTTATCGGGATGCTCCCCTTCTTCAGGCGGCGGACGACCTCCTGGACTGCCTTCCTCGCCTGCTCCTCCGACTTGGCGCCGGTGCAGACCATCTTGCCGGAGCTGAATATCAGGGTGGCGGTCTTGGGGGTCTTCAGCCTGAAGACGAGGCCTGGGAACTGGTCGGGGTGGTACTCGACGTCGACAAAGTTCTTGGTGATCTGGTTCAGGTCGACGGTCTGGTTGATCGAGGCAGATGCGACGACGTTCTCTATGCTAACAATGGCCTTTGTTTGAGGCAACGGTCGGCCCCGAGATTCGGTCGCCTATATAAAGCGCATTTAAAGGGGTCTCGGTTTTTGCGGCCCCCTGCCGGGTCTTCTCCTCTTCCTTCGAGGTGCTGAAAAGCTCTATCATGAATATCAGGACCACTATGGCCGCGACCAGCAGGTAGTTGAGAGGCGGCGGGAATGCCTCCGAGATCTTTCCGAGGAAGGGGAGCGATACGACAACCAGGCCCTTGACGCACTCTGGAGTTACCGGCGGCCAGCTTAGCGGCTCGTCGGGGCGCGGGTTTGTGAACCGGTTGTCGCCCTGGGTTATCAGCCCCTGGCTCGTGATGTTGACTACCCGGTGAACGATCACCTCGGCCTCGCATCCTCCCCCTGGGATGGGGGGTGAGTACACTATGACGTCACCGATGTGGATGCTTTCGTAGGCGACCGATTGGACGACGACGAGGTCGCCGACCTCTAGTGTGGGCCTCATGCTCGGGGTGGGATAGACGTCGTAGACCTGGACCCCCCCGATCCTGCTGTTGAGGAGGAACGCCGTCCCCCCGACGAGGAGCAGGATGATCACGGCGTACGCTGCCGCGTGGCTCACCTTCGAGGGAGAACTCAAACCAGCGACGGTCTCCCGCCTCCCCTGTTAAGTCTTAAGTAACTCACGGGGGGATGCGTCCTTCCGTTGAAAGTCGTCTCCGTCGCGAAGATCATCATCCCCAACGTGGTGGTACTAGCGATGCTATGGGAAGTCCTCCAGGATCAGGCGGGACGCTTGGCCTACTTCCGGACCCTGGGCTTCACCCCCTCCACCGCCTACTACCCGTTCTTCTACATCACCTCGGCCGTCGACGGGACGACGCGCATCCAGGGGCTCCTGACGCTCGACTGGGCCCAGGTGCTCGCCGTGGTGCTGGTCCTTTTCGACGCGGCGTTCGTGATAGGTTTCCTCAGGGACAGGAAGCCGGCCGCCGGCGTCCAGGGTTCTGAAGGGCCCAAAATCTAAATAGGATTCCGGCGGGATGACCACGGTTGCATCACTCTGTCAGGATCCTGCTGACGGGGGTGTTGCTGCTGCTCGGCTCGATAACCCTCGACCTCGTGGGTAGCTCGCTGCAGTCCCTGGTCCTACTCGTGATATCGTTTGCCTTCGGGATCGCCGGCGCTCTGGTGGCGATCAGGGGGCTGGTCGAGTTTCTCGGTGAACGGGTCTAGTTCAGCCAGCACGCCGCAAAGTGGCCGGGTTTCACTTCCACCATGGGAGGCTCCTTCTCCATGCACACCGGCATCGCGAAGGGGCACCTGGGATTGAACTTGCAGCCCTCAGGGTGCGCGGTCGACTGCGCGAGCTCCCCGACTATGTTGATCGTCTTGATCTTGTCCCTCATCGAGGGGTCGATCGTCGGCGAGGCCTGGAGCATGGCCTTGGTGTAGGGGTGGAGCGGGTCGGAGATCAGCTCCTCAGCGAGGCCGAGCTCGACTATCTTCCCGAGGTACATCACGGCGATCCTTCGAGCCACGACCTTCGCCACCGCCATGTCGTGGGTGATGAAGAGGAAGGCGACGCCGTGCTCCTTGGACTCCCTCTCGATGATGTTCAGGATGTCTCCCTTCAGGGACGCGTCCAGCATCGAGACTGGCTCGTCAGCCACGACCACCGAAGGGTCGAAGAGCAGGACCCTCGCTATCCCTATCCTCTGCCTCTGGCCCCCGGACAGCTGGAAGAGGTAGTTGTTCAGCGTCTGCTCGGGAAGGCCCACCCTCTTCATCACGTCTGAAATCTTCCTTGCGATGTCCTCCTTGCCCTTCACACCCTGAGACTGCAGAGGGAGGCGCAGCGCGTCGAAGACTCTCATGTTGGGGTCGATCGAGGAGAACGGGTCCTGGAAGATGACCTGGAGGCTCTTCCTGAGTCTCTTCCATTCCTTGCCTGTCGACCTCCCGACGTCCTTGGACGCGCCATCGACGACTATCGAGACGCTGCCCGCGGTCGGCCGGATTAGCCCGATAACGGCCCTGCCGAGCGTGGTCTTGCCCGAACCGCTCTCCCCCACGAGCCCCAGGATCTCCCCGCGCGCCAGCTCGAGAGAGACGCCGTCTACCGCCCTGACGATCGTGGTCTTCTCCAGGAACCTCTTCTTTACGAAGTGGACTTGGACACCGTCGATCCTCAGGACCTTCTCGGTCCCGGCACCCCCACCCTTGGGCCCTATCCCGGTCTCAGTATAGCCAGCAGGCAACCTCTTCTCCTCCTTCGGCGTAGGTCAGTGCGGGTCTCTGCGTCTTGCAGTTGTCCATGACAAAGGGGCACCTCATGCTGAAGCTGCACATCTCGGCCGGGTTCGCCAGGTCCGGCATGAACCCTGGGATTCCCCGGATGTGCTCCGTCTGGAGGGTCGGGGTCGATGAGAGGAGCCCCTGCGTATACGGGTGCTTGGGCTTCCCGAACAGCGACTTGGAGGGTCCGTGCTCGACTACCCTTCCGGCGTACATGATGTAGAGCCTGTCGACGGCCTCCGAGAGCAGGGCGAGATCGTGGGTGATCAGGAGTATCGAGATCCCCATCTCGGTCCTCAGCCTCTTCAGAAGGTTCATGATCTTCGCCTGAGTTATGACGTCGAGCGCCGTCGTCGGCTCGTCGGCGATGAGGAGCGCCGGGTCGAGGGCGAGCGCCATCGCTATGAAGGCCCGCTGCTTCTGCCCTCCGGAGAGCTCGTGGGGGTACCTGAAGGCGATGCTCTCGTCGAGCTCCACCATCTGGAGCAGCTTCCTGACCTTCAGTTCGCTCGTCTCGTGCCCGTGTATCTTTAGGACCTCCTGGATCTGCGACCCGATGGTGAAGACGGGCGTGAAGCCATTCATCGAGCCCTGGAAGACCATCGCCATCTTGGACCACCGGTACTGCAGTCTGAACTCGTCGGGGCTGAGCGCGAGGATGTCCGCTCCGTCGAACTTCACCTCGCCTCCGACGATCCTGCCCGGCTTGCCGATGAGGCGCATCACTCCGAGCGCGAGGGTGCTCTTTCCTGACCCGCTCTCGCCGGCGATACCTACGATCTCGCCGCGGTCGACGTGGAGGTCGACCTCCTCCGTCGCCCTCACCTCCCCCCTCGGCGTCGAGAAGTAGATCTTGAGACCCTTCGTCTCCAGGAGGGTTGTCATTTCGCGCTCACCCTCGGCGCGACTATCCTATCGAGCGCGAACCCCACCAGGACGAAGGGGACCGACGCGACGAAGATCATGATTCCGGGGAAGAGCACCCACCACCACCATCCGTGCACCGAGGCGTCGAAGGTGATCGCAGCGTTCAGGATGCCGCCCCACGTGATTATGTTACCCTGCTCGATGCCGAGAAAGGCGAGCGTCTCCGCGAGGATGATTCCGCCGGGCACGCTGAGGGCCGTGTAGGCAATCGTCACGGGGGTCAACCGGGGCAGCACGTGGGTGAAGAACGACCTCGTCGACGAGATGCCCATCGCCCTGTCGGCCTCCACGTAGGTCTGGGACCTGATGGAGAGGGTCACCGACCTCGCGATGATGGCGAAGAACGGCCAGGACAGAGCCGCGATGATGAGCGCCTCGTTGAGCACCGTGAGCGTGGTCGAGTAAGACAGGGCCACGAGGAATGCTAGGGCGGGAAGCGCCAGGATTACGAGCGTGACCCACTGCATAAGCTTGTCCCTCCAGCCTCCGAAGAACCCCGAGAGCCCGCCCCACAGGACGCCTCCCAGGACCGATCCGATCGAACTGACGATCCCGATCTCGAGCGCCCAGGGAAGGCCCGCGAGCACACCGAGGCTGATCGGCCTCCCGACGCTGTCTGTGCCCATAGAACCATAGGAGTCACCGACGAGCGTCACCGCCGTGAGCGGGGAGACAGTCCGCGGGGCGCCCGCTATCACCTGTATGGTGACGGCATAGGTCCCCTGCTCCACTGTGTTGTTCAGGATGCTGGGGCCTGCCTTGTTGAAGAGAGCCGCGAGCTCCTGGCGCGGCGTGACCGAGCTCAGGTAGAGGCTGGTCTGACCCTGGATGTAGGGGATGATGCTCTGCTGGATCGAGGAGGTCGTGAGATCGAAGAAGCTCCCA
>JBEKFK010000061.1:0-10461 GCA_050013375.1 Nitrososphaerales archaeon
AGCTGTAGTACTTGAAGGGGTACTCCCCGATGTTGGAGTCAGATATGTGCTCGATCTCGACGTCAGTGAATCCGGCGCTGAGCAGCTTGCTCCTGTAGTCCGAGTCGGTGAGGGCCCCTGCGAGGCAAGCCGACCAAGCGTCCATGTCTGTCCTCGCAGTATCTGGGATCTCGCTCTGAAGCGTGATGTCCGCGACGGCAAAGACGCCACCCTTCTTCAACGCACGGAATGATTCCCTGAAGACCGCGAGCTTGTCTGGAGAGAGGTTTATCACGCAGTTCGATATGACATAATCCACGCTGTCCGACTGGACCGGGAGATGTTCGATCTCGCCCAGCCGGAACTCGGCGTTCTCATACTTGTTCCCGTACTTCGCCTTCGTCTCACGCGCCCTCCAGACCATCTCCGGGGTAGCATCGACGCCGATGGCCTTCCCGTTCGATCCCACGATCTGTGAAGCCCTGAAGATGTCGATCCCGCCCCCGCTCCCCAGGTCGAGGACAACGTCTCCCTCTGCAGGGGTGACGAGCTGCAAAGGCGATCCGCACCCGGCGTTGACGGAGGAGGCTTCAGCCGGGATTGAGTTGTCCAGGGAGATAGCCCCCGAGTCGCTCTCACAGCCACCCGCGCCACAGCAGTCGGAACTCGAGGAGACGGCGATCTTGGAGTACCTCTCCTTGACTGCCTTGCGGATTTCCATCTCAGACATGGAATCGGACTGATTCCACCGGCTATTTATTGACTGGTTAGGGCCTATCTCCGAATCCAGGCATTGTTCGGTTGGAGGGGTTGCCGGTCGACCAGCAGCGGTTTTCCGGTCGAACGGATTTCCTTAATTAAATGGCCTTCTCTGGTCACCCCATGGGCTTCGTCCTCCCGCAGTTCGGAATCTTCGCCCAGGGAACGCACTCTCACCACTTTCTAGAGTTCGACATGCATGCCGGAGTTACCAAGGACGACGCGGTAGCTTCTTTCCGCAGGCTCCGCGCACCCGAGGTGTCATCAGGGGGGATCAACCTGGTCATTGCCTTCCGCCCCAGCGCTTGGAGCGAGGTCGCTCCGTCCAGGGCCCCGTCGTCGCTGGGCGACTTCCGGGAAGTCGTCGGCCCCGACGGTCGCCGCGCGCCGGCGACCCAGCACGACGTGCTTCTCTGGATAAGCGGCAGCGCCCCTGATGTGACATGGGACCATGCACGGGCCGCAACCCTGGCTGTCGGCGACGTGGCGAAACTAGTGGCCGAGCAGCCGGCGTTCACCTACCGGGACAATCGTGACATGACCGGATTCATCGATGGCACGGCGAATCCTCCCATCAGGAGAGCAGCCGACGTGGCGCTCGTCCCTTCCGGCGAGCCGGGCGAAGGAGGGAGCCATGTCCTCGCGATGCGGTGGGTACACGATTTGAATGCTTTCAACCGGCTCACGGTCGAGGAGCAGGAGCGCGTATACGGCCGGAGCAAGTCCGACAGCGTCGAGATGTCAGACGAGAGGAAACCGCGGGACGCCCACATCGCCAGAGCGAGCGTGGTCGACAACGGAGAAGAGGTCGAGATCTTCCGAAGGAGCGTCCCCTGGGGGACCGTCGAGAAGCAGGGGCTCTTCTTCCTCGCCTTCAGCGCCGATCAGTCAAGGTTCACCCGCATGCTGTCTCGCATCTTCGGGACCGCCGGTGACGGCCTGCACGACCACCTCACCGACTTCACCCATCCTGTTAGCGGGTCCTACTACTTCGCGCCCTCGCTCGACGCGCTGAATGAGGTAGCCGGCCCAGAGAAGAAATAACCGCCCCGAGATTCAGCTAGGGCACCGGTGGCTTCGACCACGATAGTCGGATTCAGCCCGTGCTGACCGAGTAGATCGGCGGCAGCCCGTCGGCTATGAGCTCCCATCTCTTCCCGGCGTTCCTGCTTCCGTACAGCTGACCAGTGGTGGTCCCGAAGTAGACGCCGCACGGGTCCTCCTTGTCCGAGGACATGCCGTCTCTTAGGACCTCGTAGTATGAGCGCCTTGGGAGTCCGGAGCCCAGCGGCGTCCAGCTCTTCCCGAAGTCGTCAGACCCCCAGACGAGGAACCTTCCGTCGGGAGGAAGCCGCGCATCTCCAGAACCCGCAGGGGCCACGAAGACTCTTTTTGGGTCATTGGCATCCGTCGCGAGGGCGAATCCAAAGCGTGAAGGAAGGCCTTTGCTGATGTCCACCCAGTTCTCCGCCCCGTCGTCGCTCCGGTAGACCCCGCAGTGGTTCTGCTGATAGATCAGTTCCGAACTCTTGGGGTGGCGGACAAGGTGGTGAGGGCACTGGCCGAAGACCGGGTACTGCTGTTTGGGCGGGAAGAAGTCGGCGAGCGTGTCCTTGTTCCGGAAGCCCCATGTCTTGCCTCCGTCAGTGGTCTTCATGACCCCTACCGAGGAGGAGGCCACGATGACGGTGTCGGGATCCCGCGGGTCGACGAGTATCGTGTGCAGGCAGAGGCCACCGTTGCCGGGATTCCATTTCGGCCTGGTCTCGTGGTCGAACAAGCCCAGGTTGAGCGACCAGGTATCTCCCGCATCGTCGCTCCTGAAGAGGGCTGCCGGTTCCACGCCGCAGTAGGTCAACATTGGCTCGTCTTCGTTAGCGGGCTCGATGTGCCATACCCTTGCCACGGTAAGATCACTCTTCTTTGGGAACTTCGGGGGCTTCGAGCTCTGCTTCCACGTCTTTCCATAGTCGGCGCTCCTGGCGATGGTCGGTCCCCAAACGTAGCTGTCGACCGTAGCCAGAATCAGCTTATTCCGGGGGTCGTATGCCAGATGGTAGATTTGCGTCCCCTTGAAGTGGGGGCCGGTCGACTTCCACGTCCTCCTCCCGTCCTTGGATTCGAAGACGAAGGCCCCTTTCTTCGTCCCCACCATCAAGAGGTTTCTCGAGTTCATCGTGATCTCTCCTATCCCCCGGCGACGGAGGGAAGGATGTACACCTCGTCTCCGTCCTTGACCTTCGTCTTCTCGCTCTGAAGGTCCCTGATGTTCTCCTCGTTCAAGAAGATGTTGACATACGGCCTCGTCTTGTCGTGCTCGTCGAGGATCCTATCCCTCACTGCGGGGAAGATGACAAAAAGCCTCATGAGAAGGTCGAAGATGTCCCCCGCTTGAGGAATCTCAATGTCCAACTTACTCCCTGTGCAGGTCCCAAGATGCCCGGTGAGGTGGATCCTTACCGACAACCAACCGCTATACCCTCCCCCGACTTATAAACAGAGGCGCGGCGTCGAAACTGCTCTGTCCCTCAGCAGCCCGAGGGTCAGGTCCTTGTACTCACATCAGGCCGACTTGCTTCATCAGCCCCACCAAGTCATAGAACAGTCTCTCCTCGAGGATTTCACCGCTTTCGCTCCAGTGGGCGACCGTACAGAACTCGACATGGAACTTCTTGTTCGTCGGAGGTATGATCTTCCCACCCGCTGCCTTCATCGGACCCTTCATCGTCCCGAAGAAGTCCGCCACCGTGCACGTCATGTCCCCCTGGCCGAACAGAATCTTGTATGGGTTGTTGATCAGGTGGTTGTCCGGGAAGGTCTTGAAGAACTCCCTTGCCTCTGCCTCGTGGTTGTCCCTTCCGCGGGTCGGGTCAGGCTGGCCAGGCCAAAAGACGGCCGTATCGGGCGCATGGCGTTTCCTGAAGACCTTCCAGTCCTGGCCGTTCCAGGCGTCGTCCAAGGTCTTCATCAACTCGAGATTCCTCTCCACTTTTTGTCTCTCCTTCTCAGCCGGGGAAGCGGATTTCATTGAACGGATGTAACAAATCGGAACTAATATGCTCTCTCGCGCCGCGAAGAACCCCCGCGGGCCCAGCGACTCCCCTCCGGTCTAGCGGTATTTCGCTTGCCTTTGTTCTATCCCTTAAATAACAAGGATCTGCCCAGAGAAAAGACAGCTGAAATTGCGAAACTCGACCGCCGTCTACCTGACAGTAGCAGGGGGTGTGTTCTACGTGATAGGGGGCGCCCTCGTGTTCTCTCTGGCGGGCGCACTTTCAGGTTTCGGTAATCTTAGCAGCCTGTATGGTAACTGTGGCGGATTGTGTCCGCAGACTGGTACAACCTCAATTGATACCTCAGGGATCAACGACATTGTCTACGCAGTCGGGGGTTTTGGCATCGTTGCGGGAGTGCTGATAATCGTCGGTGGCATCCTCATGGGTTCCGATCAACCGAACCGGCGCAAGGCCGGCGGAATACTCGCGGTCATTATGCTGGTTCTTGGATCGCTCCCCGCGCTAGGCGGCCTCCTCATCGGGTTCATCCTCGCTGCGATAGGCTGTTACATGGGCCTGACGTACAAGGCTTCGAGATCCAACTTCACTATGGGTTTCGGACCGGTCGGTTCGGTCACGCTCGGGCCCCAGTCGTCCTCGAATCCATCTGCGGGCGCACCCTCGGAGGCAGGCCGGGGGCCACTGAACTACTGCATCAAGTGCGGGTCGAGGCTCCGCGACGGCGCCGTGTTTTGCGGAGCCTGTGGTGCAAGAGTGCCCGAGTGACTTGCATCCTGAGGATTAAACCCATCCGATTCCCGCCTGCCCACTAGCCGTCCTGTGAGGTAATAGGCAGCGAAGGACAGGGGTATGGCCACAATGTAGGCAACAAGGGTGCCGAAGAGGACGCCAAGGACGGGGAAGGAGTACCGGACCACCACCGTGTAGGGGACGATGGTGAACAGACTCGAGACCATGACTGGGACTGCTATGCTACGCGACGCCTCGACCCCTTCGACCCGCTTGACGATGTAGATCGTGGACGTTATGATTGCGGGGAAGGATGCGAAGACGCCCCCGACGAGTGGACCTAGGGTCGAGCTCAACAGGACTGCGCAGACGACGATACCGCCCGCAAGGACGAATCGCCAGATCCACTCGAACGGGGTGAGTCTGACCGCACTGGCCGTCATCCTTGGCCTGTGCTTTCTCGCTAGGGTGATGTAGAACACTGCCGATATGGCGTAGAACCCCACCAGCGAGACCCAGTAGTCGGCCCCGAACGTGATGGAGACGGCTGAGAGGACGGAAGAGGCAGTCCCCCAGAAGGCCAGGGATCCCGCGAGTGCGAACCAGAACCTCCCTCCTTTCGCAAGAAGGGCATAGACCAGCGGGAAGGCTGCGGTGAAGGCGAGAGCCAGGGGAAGAGCGGTGGTTGCCTCCACGGCCGTGGCTGCAGACTGGGTCCATCCGATGAAGGCGAGTGAGAATGGAACGGTCGAGGGGAATCCGGCCAGCAGGCCACCGGCCCTGGGCCCGTACTTCACCGTCGACTCGGTGATGATGGTCACCCATGTCCCTGCTATCAGGAACGAGAGTAGGAGTCGTACCAAGAACAGGTCCAATGTCTACTGTCTCCCCTCCCTGAAGCCCCGCCGTTCTAAGCGTTGGGCCGACCGTGTGAACCGGGCCCCGCGCTCAAGACTGCCTCGTACAACACAGGTGAACACCAGGCTGGCAGGTCCTTTTGGGGTGTGGGGCCTGTTCAAAGGTGCTGGTTCAAGTGCCCCGCCACTCCATGGTATGCCCATGAACACGAAGAAGTCAGTGGCGCTCGCAGCTACAATTGCAGTAGCGGCAGCCCTTGCGCTCATAACGGCGGCGATGTTCTCAGGAATCTTACCGACGACCACAAGCAGCCAGATTGGTACGGAAGTATTGCCTACGACGAGCTCTAGCCTGGCTACGACATCGCAGCAGTCTTCGGCTCTCGCATCGACCCAATCTCAAGTGCAGTCTTCAACCCAGTCTTCAATTCAATCCTCGACCCTATCCTCGACCCAATCCTCGACCCAGTCGAGCACTCAAACCTCCTCCCCCGAGGGTACCCTCGCGATACTTCTGACGGACCCCCCCACGGTCCCTGTCGGGGTGACCAGAGTCTACATCAGCTATGCCAACTTGGCGGTCCACGCCTCAGGTGTGGCCAGCAGCAGCGGTTGGACGACGATACAGACGTCTGGTTCCGTCGAGCTCCTGGGAACTGTCAACTTCAGCAAGACCATCTCCTCGGTCAAGATCGAGGCCGGAACCTACGACCAGATTAGGTTCAACGTGACGTCGGCAGATGTGACCTACTACGACCAGAACTACACCGCCTTCGTGCAGACCACTGCGCTTACGATGCCCATAACGGGCGGAGTCGGTGTCACCGCAACGACGCCCTGCGCGGCGATAATCGACTTCTCTCCGACCGTGATCAACACCGGAACCCAGTCAACTCCGGAGTTCATCATAGCCTCAGTCGCCTCGGCATACCCCGTCCCAGCCAGCGCGGTGACCGTGCAGCAGGAACAGATGGGTTCCGTGATGAACCTGAATACCATGAGCTGGTGGCAGGCAATTGCGTCGCAGACGACGGCCCACCTCTCCATCGATTCGGCATCGCTCAACTCCACGTACCTCAACCTCAAGGTCACGAACACCGGAGGAGGCTCAACTGTTCTCCACCTGGTAACGATCACTCCCGTCCTCAACGCCACAGCTGCAGGCAGCCAGGGGGTGCTCCCGACGGCCCTTGGTCAGGCGGCCATCTTCGTCGTACTCGGCAACGGAACGCTGGTCCAGGTGCAGGTCTTCATGAACTCGATGATGGGCAGCACGAGCGCGAGCACAATCTCCGCGTCCCTATTCTCCCAGATAGGATTGAAGCTTCCGCCTGGCGCGACTGCCAGCCTCACGCACCCTCGCGGAACGATCCTTCTAGGATTCACTGGAGTGGCAATAGAGACCCCTGTGGGAATCATCCTAAAGGGCCATCAGTACCTCGTGACCGTGATCGGCGAGCAGGCATCCGCAAGCACGATAGTGACGGCCTCCTAGCCGCCGCTAACCCTACCTACTTGCCCTTGCGCACTTTGCTTAATAGAGTCCGGGGTTGCCGTTAGCTTGGCCCGAGTCTTGACCGAGAAGGGGAAGGTGGACGCAGAGCTGAAGGGGAACACCCTCAGGGTCTACGTCTACGCCCTGAAGAAGAACCGCGTCGGGGTGAGGGAGGTCCAGCGCGCCCTCGGGATGTCCAACGCCTCGCTGGCTCAGTACCACCTCGGCAAGCTGAAGGACCTCGGTCTGGTGCGCGAGGAGAACGGCGAATATGAGGTGATGAACGAAGTGAAGGTCGACGTCATGCGCGACTTCCTCCGGATCGGCAGCTCTCTGATCCCCCGATTCGTCTTCTACGCCGTCTTCTTCACGATACTAGCGGCCTACATGGGCTTAATCACTCAGGTCGACTACTCAGGCCTGCCACTTGCGGAATGGTTCACCGCCTTCATCGCCGTCGCCTGCGCCATCTTCTGGTTCGAGACTTTCAGGGCGTGGCGGGCTATCCCCCAGCCATGAAACAGCGTTCTTCGATTTAAAGTTGGACATCCGATAGCTTTATATCGGGTCTCCAATATTGGGCAACCGATACAAATGTCAGTCATCAAGGGAGCTACAAGCGGAAATGTCACCGTAACTGAGGAAAGCAAGACGCCGTCCGGAATACCGATAGACTACACCTTCTCCAAGCCAGCTTCAGAGGAGATGATCCAGCGGGCCGCAGGGGCTCTCCGGAAGCACAACTTCACGGTCGAGGTCGTGAACACGGCCGCAGACGCCAGGGCCTTTGTGAAATCGATTCTCCCCAAGGGCAAGACCGTGTTCACCGCCGCCAGCGAGACACTAAGGCTCTCTGGTTTGGATGAGGACATCAACAACTCCAGCGACTACGTCTCGATCCGCCAGCAGATGTCCAAGATGGACCGAAACACACAGATGGCCGAGATGAAGAAGCTAAGCGCGACACCTGACGTGGTTGTAGGGAGTGTCCACGGAGTAACCGAGGATGGGAAAATCGTGGCGGCCTCGGCGAGCGGCAGCCAGTTCGGACCGTACTCGTCAGGTGCCGGGAAGGCCATATTCGTGGTCGGCGCCCAGAAGATAGTCCCTGACCTGGAGGCCGCGCTGAGACGGATAGAGAGCTACAGCTACCCGAAGGAGGACACGAGGATGAGGGAGAGGTACAACATGCCCAGCGCCCTCCTGAAGATCCTGATATTGAATGGTGACTGGCCAGCGGGTCGTTCGACCGTGGTCTTGGTCCGCGAGCCGATTGGCTTCTGAGCATTCCCGACCGAGTCCTGGGTGAGGGCTCCGCCCCGAGACCAGCTAGCTCAGGACACCGCTCGTAAGGATGATCAGTGACCCGATAATCAGGAACACGATCACAGCGAGATTCCTGAGCCTGCTGGCCGAGAGAACCTTGCCTATCTGGCTGCCGAGCGCGGTCTCCACGGCGCTGGCTCCCACCAGCGCGACCACAACCCCCGCAAAGACCAGAAGCAGGTTCCGGAACTGCGCAACAAAGACCACTGTCAGGAGCTCGGTGGCGTCTCCGGCCAGGTCGAGGACCATGAGCGAAACGACGATGCCGAGGAAGGCGTAGGCCTCCTTCTTCCCGAAGTTCTTGAAGAGCCTGTCCTCCCTGCTCTGAATCCCCTTCTCCATCCTGAGACCGCGAACATATTCGAGCACGGCGTAGCCGAGCATGATCACGCCGCCGGCGATCTTGACCCAGAAGATGGGGACATAGCGGATGAGCGCCGAACCGACCAGAATGATTACAGCCGAGGATGCCGTGAACGCGATCGCACCGGCTGCGAAAGCGTGCAGGCGACGCATCCTAGTAGCGAGCGAGAGGAGGAGGAGCGCGTCCTTGTCGGTCAGCTCCGCGACGAAGATTGTCCCTACGATGGTCAGAAAGCCTGTCGCGACGCCCGAGTTGTCCAATGCGGCCCTTGCACCGTTCATGTTGCGGCCCTGACACAAAGACTTAATTGTTCTTGCTCGATTCAGACATACATCTCGAAATGCCATGATACCAAATGACAGTGTCAGCCGCCGCGGCCTGGGTTCCTTCACACCAGACGCTCTGGACCTCAGGATGATGGAGCTCCTTGCGGAGGACGGAAGCCTCAGCTACAAGCAGCTCGCCGAGAAGCTCAAAGTCGACAAGAGGACTGTCTCCAAGCACCTCGATGCCCTCAAGCGTAACGGCGCGGTCAGGATCACGGCCGAGATAGACTGGTCGCTCATCGGTGTCAACGCGTTTGCCTTCGTGGGGACGATGACAGCATTGGGTGACGAGGACGTGGCGAAGCTCTACGAATTCATCAGGAAGGAACCACGGGTGATCGAGGCGTACTCCACCCTCGGCTCCGACGAGTACTTCCTAGTCGTCCTCGACAGAGACCTCCAGACGTTGAGGGAGGAGGTACTCAGGAAGCTCGAGCCGCTGACGGCAGACCTCTCGACGGCCATCGTCTCCACAAGGATCAAGGCGAAGGACTACGCCGCGTTCCTGTCCTTCCTGCGAGAGAGGCGAGAACCAGCGCCGCCGAAGAGCGGTGCCAAACACGCTCCAACTTCAAGACCGTAGGACGTCGCATGTAGGCTCCACTGCGGAAGCGTGGCCTTCCCGGGAATCAGACCTACTCGCGGACGATTTCGTAGGGCAGATCCTTGTAGATGCTAAGGTCGTGCGTAATAGTGTCTGTGTAGCTGTTACTCTCTTGGTCATAGTAGTTGATAACGGCGGTGAACTTCGTCGGTTGCTCGCTCGCGAAATACGCGGACGCGCCCCCCACGATGATCCTGAACTCCCTCCCGGGAGCGAAGAACTCGAGCGCCCTGAAAATGTTCAACCCGTTCAGGTCGGTCTTTCCATCCGGCCCGATGATTTTCCCTCCGATCTTCGTTACGACTTTGGTCGCAGGTTGATCCCCGATGTTCTTGAGGACCAGGAAGAAGAATCCCCTCTCCAGAACCGCGTCCAAGATGACCTTGGGCCTCCCCTGGTTTGGGGTTCCCGCATATGCGGATGCTGAGGCCGTGGTTCTTCCCTTCGATTCTAAGTGCTCTGGCCGAAGCTCAGAGCAGTCATTCCTTCAACTGCAATCTCGAGGGTCTCAATCGCGAGCGCGCTCTTCTTGCCGTCGAGGAGGGGAGACTGGAACTTGACGGGCCACGCGTTTGTGAACCCCCACTGGTACACCTGGTTCTTCTGACCGTCACGGAGCGTCACGGTGATAGTCTTTGGACTCCCGGTTCCCTGGACGAACGAACTGAACCACTCCCAGAGAGCGGTGGAGTTGGTAAGCCCGCTTCTCAGGATCAGGTTCTCGTACTTCACGAGCCCTGGTAGCTTGTGGATGTTGTCCGGGAGATCCGCCCCCTGTCTGTACTCTATGACGTCAATCGAGACTGCTGGGAGCACACATTCGGTGAACACCGCAGAAGAGATGCCTTCTATCTCCACAGTGAAGTGGAACGCATCATACGGAGTAGCGCTGGTTGCTGACATTAGGGGATATACACCGAGATATGTTGACCTCGCCCGGTCTTAAACCCTAGCCTCCTCGACAAATCCTGAGGCTCTGGCTCGGCCTTCGGCATGCCCCGCAGG
>JBEKFK010000062.1:0-10456 GCA_050013375.1 Nitrososphaerales archaeon
GATGCTTATTGCCGAGTGCGTTCTCTGTGTCTTCATGCTATCTCGTGAGGAGATGGAACGATACATCGCCAATAGGAGGGACGATAACCGAGAGGAGTTGCTCAACCAAGTCCTTGACGACCCATCGAAGTTCGCCCGGTGCGTCTGGGTGAGGGTGACCGAGCGATCCATCGTCGAGGGATTGGGCGTCGGGCGTACCCAGGCTCGCAAGATTCTGGAGGTCCTCAGACAGACAGGGCGAGCCCAAATGCTTTACACCGTGACCCTTAGCCCTTTGTGGAGCCAGCCGCAAGAGCCCGAAGCCCCGGACCCCAATAGGCTCAAGATTACAATGACAATCGACTAGGGCTCGACCCGTACACTTTTTGCCTTCACTCACCCCCCTCCACAGTTGGTAGGTACTAGGGGCGGGAAATTTTTCCGCGTATCGCTCCAAAGTCCTCAAAACAGCCCCGGAAACCTTGAAAGGGGCGATTACTGAGCCGCTTATCCCCTAATAGGAGAACTTGTATATCATCAGGAACGGCACTCCCTCGATCAACCGCACGGCCTGCTCCGCCGCCATCTTGTTCGCAAGTGCGATCTCGACCGCCCTCCTGCCCGCAAGGTTAATGATCGACGATTCCTTCATCATCCGCAGAGCCTCGCCGTCGTCCACGATCTTCCCGCCGTAGTAGTCGCGGGAGATGTGCATCCGCAGCTTCCCCTCGCTCAGGGTCTTGCCGATGAGGTCGACGTCGCAGATGTTGATCATGGCGGTATCCTTCCAGCTCATGCTTCTGATCGAGAAACCGCCGTCAGCCATGCTAGTTTACCTTGGCTGATGAGCGTGCTCCGCACGCCTCGCAGACCCTGAAGTGGAGCCTGCTGACCGTCTCTATGCGCGTGTCAGGACTTCCGCAGACTGGGCAGGTCACGTTGTCGGACATGTACTTCTGGAAGAGCTGCATGAACGACGCCTTGTCCTTCCTGCCGATGAAGATGGCCCTCTCGCCGTCGATTGAGGCTGCAGTAGCGAGCTCCTTTGCAAGGTACATGAGGACCCTGTCGGGGTCCCTCCTGAAGAGTTTCGGGAACTCGGAGTAGTTCCTGAGAATGGTCTTCTTCCCGACCCAGATAACCTGGGGTTCGGGGAGCTCCAGCCTGTTCAGGGAGGACTTCGTGGAGATCTTCTGAAGCCCAGCCTGCGCCCTCGTAAGGAGCTCGTCGTACTCTCTGCTCATCGGATTTTCGTTCCGCCCCGTCGAGTATTTCAACCCTTCTGGCTCTGAGCCCCTCCGATCTCGCCGCAGGGCTGTGCTCACGCACCGAGGTTGGCTTCCCGTAGCTCCTTTGAAGACCAGACGGCAAGCTCGATTCGTTCACGCGTCCGGAAGGTCATCCCCCCGTAGATCGAGCTGAGAGTCTCGATTATCTCCAGGTGGGCTTCGTCCGGGACGTCCCATGTCAGGGACTGCCCCCGCTCTCGCAGATGCTGGACTTCTTCGTCGGCGGAGGAGGATTGCTCGAACTCCGCCACCACGGTTATCTCCGATGGCTTCACCCTCTCCACCAGGCCCCGCTCGCCCCTCTCGAAGAGGGTCAGGGGGAGCCCCATCTCGGCGCGGAGGTGGCGGTACTCCTGCCTGAGGCTCGTCCCCTCCGCGACCTCGATGACGGCCATCACCTCGTCACTTGCGACGCGCGCGGACTCGCTGACGACTGCAGCCCAGTCGCCCACAAGGTGCAAGATGTGCACGAGGAGCGCCGTCTGGAAGGCCCGGTCCCTGAAAGGGATGCGCTGGACGTCGGCATAGACGAGGTGCTCTGCCCCCTTCTCCCTGGCCTTCGCCATCATCCCTCGCGAGACGTCTATGCCTACGACCTCGACTCCCGCCCTCTGCAGGGGGAGCGCGAAACGACCGGTGCCGACCCCGACGTCGAGAAGGGGCCCCTTCCCGCCGACGCGACCCCTCATCGCCTCTATGAGCCGGATCATCTCGGGCTCTGGTATCGACCTCGTCGCGTCGTAGATGTCCGCGACCCTTCCGAAGTCCTTGACCTGCAACCGGTGCAGGTTGGGGGATGAGCCGGATAAAGCATCCCCATCGGGGACGACCCGCTGCAACGAGCTCTCGGGAGATCTCTTCAAAGAATTTAAGCCCTGAAACTCGAAGGCCGAATGTGAACCGGGCGAAAGTGGGGATATTCGGAGGCTCTGGCTTCTACAAGTTCCTGAAGGAATATGAGGACCTGGACGTTCAGACGCCGTACGGGGCGCCGAGCGCTTCTCTGAAGCTGTCGAAGATCGGCTCACGCGACGTCGCGTTCCTCCCAAGACACGGCGAGCACCACCAGTTCCCGCCGCACATGGTCCCGTACAGGGCCAACCTCTCTGCCTTCAGTCAGGTCGGGGTCGAGCGGGTGATCGGTCCCTGCGCCGTCGGAAGCCTCGATCCGAGGAGAAAGCCCGGCGAGTTCGTGATTTGCGACCAGTTCGTGCACTTCACCACGGGCCGGAGGGACACCTTCTTCGACGGGCCAGAGACCACGCACATCAGCACGGCGGATCCCTACTGCCCTGAGCTTCGGAAGATCGCTTCCGAGACCGCCGGGAGGCTGGGCATCCCCTTCCACACCGGGGGGACCGTCGTCGTCATCCAGGGGCCGCGCTTCTCGACGAGGTCGGAGAGCCGGTTCTTCAGGGCGCAGGGATGGGACGTGATCAACATGACGCAGTACCCGGAGGTCGTTCTCGCCAGGGAGCTCGCGATGTGCTACGTCAACATCTCCCTCGTCACCGACTACGACTCGGGGCTTGAGGGGGACCCGACTGTCAAGCCCGTCTCCCACGAAGGGGTCATCGAGATCTTCAACCAGAACCTGGAGAACTTGAGAAAGCTAATCATGGACATGGTCGGAGAGATCCCTGAGAAGAGGTCCTGCTCCTGCGGGGATGCGCTCGAGAACGCGAGGCTGAAGGCCTGATGGATGCGGCGCTCGCGCTGAGGATGAAGAACTCCATCCGCAGAATCCCCGACTTCCCCAAGAAGGGGATAGTCTTCAGGGACCTGACCACGCTCTGGAAGGACCCAGAGCTCCTCACGGCCAGCGCGGACGCGATATACGACCACTACAGGGGGAGGAAGGTCGACAAGGTCCTGGGGATCGAGGCCAGGGGCTTCGTCTTCGGCGCCCTCCTCGCGGAACGGTTCGGGGTGGGGTTCATACCCGCGAGGAAGATGGGGAAACTTCCAGGCCAGAAGATCACGGAGGAGTACCAGCTCGAGTACAGGACGGACGGCCTCGAGATGCACAAGGACTCGGTCGAGTCCGGGGAACACGTGCTGATAGTCGACGACCTGATGGCGACGGCGGGGACCGCGCTCGCAGCGACCAAGCTGGTCGAGAGGATGGGCGGGTCGGTGGTCGGCCTGGCCTTCGTCGTCGAGCTCACATTCCTTGGCGGGAGGGAGAAGCTCCAGGGCTACGAGATCCTGTCGCTCGTCCAGTATGCCTCAGAGGATGAATAGGGCCTGAAGAGCCGCCAGCGTCAAAACGGCATCCGGCATTCTCAGATCGCCGTCGTGACCGGGAGCGGGATGGACGACCTCTTTCCGACCGAGGAGGAGGTGGGCGTGAAGACGCGTTTTGGGAGGGTGATGCTCTACCACTGCAGGTCTGGAAGGAGGGAGTTCATCTTCCTGCCGCGGCACCGGGCGGACCACTCGGTGCCTCCCCATCGAATCAACTTCAAGGCCAACCTCCAGGCCCTGAAGGACCTGGGAGTTGAGCGCGTCGTCGCCACTTCGGCCGTGGGCTCCATAAGCGAGAAGCTCCCGGTTGGTGGGCTGGGTCTCCTGGACCAGTTCATCGACCTCTCGAAGCGGCACCTCACGTACTTCGATCTCAGGCCCGTCCACGTCGACATGACCCGCCCATACGACTCCGGGCTCCAGCTGACCGTAGTCGAGTCTGCCGCAGCGCTAGGCGTGAAGCTAGCGACCGGGCTGGTCTACGCCTCGGTCGACGGGCCCCGCTACGAGACCTCGGCAGAGATACGCATGCTCGGACTACTCGGAGCCGATGTCGTTGGCATGACAGGCGCGCCCGAGGCCATCCTTGCCAAAGAGCTCGGGCTACGGTATGCCTCCATCGTCGTCGGTACCAACCGAGCCGCCGGGCTTCAGGACCGGATTTCGCACGGAGAGGTGGTGGAGATGATGAGCAGGACGTCCCCTCTCGTCAGGGGCCTCCTGGAACGGACGGTCGAGAGCGCCTAATCGCATTTTAATAATGGCGGGCTCGCCGGCTGAACGAACCTGATTTGGGAAAGATAGCCGATCCTAAACTCGCCGCAGAGGGAGAGAAGAACTACCTCTGGGCGAAGAACCACATGGTCGCTCTCAACACGCTCTCCACGAAGTACGGCAAGGGCAAGCCGCTCAGCGGGGTGACCGTAGGGGTCTGCCTCCACGTAACCAAGGAGACTTCGGTCCTCGTCGACGCGCTGGTGAAGGCGGGGGCTAACGTGAAGCTGGCGGCCGCGAACCCCCTCTCAACCCAGGACGACATCGCCGCGTTTCTCGCCCAGGAGGCGGAGGTCTGGGCCTGGAAGGGGCAGACGGCGAAGGAGTACGACTGGTGCATACGGCAGGTCGTCGCCCAGAAGCCTGCAATTCTCATAGACGACGGCGCCGACCTCCACGTGGCCGCGATGAACGCGGGGCTCGACAGCGTGCTGGGTGGCTGCGAGGAGACGACCACCGGCGTGGTGAGAATCACCGCCCTCGAGAGGGAGGGGAAGCTCGGGTATCCGATCATAGCGATAAACAACGCCAAGACGAAGCACCTCTTCGACAACCGCTACGGGACAGGGCAGAGCACCTTCGACGGCATCCTGAGAGCGACTGCGCTCCTCATCGCGGGGAAGATGGTCGTCGTCGTCGGCTACGGCTGGGTCGGCAAAGGCGTTGCCCGGAGGGCGGCGGGGCTGGGCGCAAGAGTCACCGTGGTCGAGATAGATCCGATAAAGGCGCTCGAAGCGCACCTTGATGGATTCGAGGTGTCATCGATAGGCGAGGCCGCCCGGCGCGGGGAGATATTCATCACCTGCACCGGGATGAAGGGCGTGATCCCCTACTCCTCGATCGAGCTGATGAGGGAGGGAGCGATCCTCTCGAACGCGGGCCACTTCGACGTCGAGATCGACGTCAAGACCCTCCTCGCCAAGGCGAAGTCGGTGAAGGGCGTCCGACCGAACGTGGACGAGGTCGTCCTGCCCGGCGGCAAGAAGATCTACCTGCTGGCCAAGGGGCGAATCGTGAACCTCGTCGCCGCCGAGGGGCACCCGCCGGAGGTGATGCAGATGTCCTTCGCGAACCAGTTCATGTCTGCGCTCTACGTCCTGAAGAACCATTCGAACCTGGTGACCAGGGTCCTGGACGTCCCCCCTGAGATAGAGAGCCAGGTGGCAGAGGCGACGCTCGAGTCGCTCGGGATATCGATAGACAGGGCGACCAAGGCGCAGCTGAAGTACGCCGAGAGCTGGAAACTGTAGGAAGCAGGGTCCCATTGTCGAGCGAGAGCGGGGAGAGGCGGGTACTAGTCCTCTGCGCCCTCCCGTACACGAACGCGGTCCCCCACGTGGGCAACATAGTGGGCTCGCACCTCCCGGCGGACATCTTCGCTAGGTACTGCCGTCTAAAGGGGTACCAGACCCTCCTCATCGGCGGCGCCGACGAGAACGGGACTCCCACAGAGGTCGCCGCGCTCGAGCTCAAGGTCACCACCCAGAGGCTCACCGACGTCTTCTACGCGGTCCACAAGCGCATCTACGACTGGTTCGAGATATCATACGACAACTTCTCCAGGACCTCGCTCCCCGTCCACCACAAGACTACCCAGGACTTCTTCCTGAGGATCTACGAGAAGGGGTTCGTCTCGGCCGGCGTACTCCGCCTCCCCTACTGCGAGAACGACAAGCTCTTCCTGGCGGACCGCTACATACAGGGAACCTGCCCGATCTGCGGATACGAGTTCGCCCGCGGCGACCAGTGCGAGAACTGCGCCACGCTCCTCGAGCCGTCGCAGCTCATCAACCCGAAGTGCAAGATCGACGGAAGCACGCCCATCTTCCGGGACAGTGAGAACCTGTTCCTCGAGCTCGGGAAGGTGGAGGGAGACCTCAAGACCTGGATAGAGTCGAAGGAGGCGTGGAGGAGGCAGGTGACCTCGCTCGCGCTCTCGTGGATTGACGAGGGGCTGAAGAAGCGGAGCATAACGAGGGACCTGAAGTGGGGGGTCCCTGTCCCTCTGAAGGGCTACGAGAAAAAGATATTCTACGTCTGGTTCGACGCTCCCATCGGGTACATCTCCTCGACCAAGGAGTGGGCCCAGAGGTCCGGGAGTCCCGAGGCCTGGAGGCCGTACTGGCTCGACCCGAGCACCACGATCTACAACTTCCTCGGGAAGGACAACATCCCCTTCCATACGATCTTCTGGCCGGGGATGCTCATGGCCCACGGCGACTTCAACCTCCCCTCGGAGGTGGTCGGCCTGCAGTACTGCAACTATGAGGGCGACAAGATCTCCAAGTCGCGGAACTGGGGGATCTTCTGTGAGAAGGTGGTGGGGTCTGGACTGGCGCCCGACATCTGGAGGTACTACCTGACGTACCTTATCCCCGAGACCAAGGACACCGAGTTCAAGTGGGACGAGTTCGAGAACAGGGTCAACAACGAGCTCGTGGCCAACATCGGGAACTTCGTCCACAGGACGCTCACCTTCACCTCGAACTTCCTCTCGGGAGTGGTCGACCCGGTCCCGCTCGGCGAGGAGGACTTGGCAGTCAAGGCGAAGGTCCTCGCCGAGGTCGACGAGGCAGACAGGGCGCTCCGGGACGTCAGGATCCGAGACGCCATGAAGAACATCCTGCAGGTGGCGACCATCGGGAACGAGTACTTCCAGAGGAGCCAGCCGTGGGTCCTGATAAAACAAGATCCGGCAAGGTGCAGACAGGTGATCTACTCCTGCGTGACCATATGCAGGATACTCGCAGTCCTGCTCGACCCCTACCTGCCTGATTCCTCGAAGCGGATCTACGGCTTCCTCAAGCTGGAAGGGCGGCCGAGGTGGGATGACGCCTCCCTCCCGCTGGGCCGGACCGTCATAGAGAAGCCCGAGATACTCTTCAGGAAGCTCGAGAAGCCGGATCTTGAGCGCGTAAAGTCGATAGTGACGAAGAGCACCGACGCCAGGGATTACTTCCGCTAGAGGGGCGTTCTCACTCGCAGGACGGAATGCTCTCCAGCCCCGAAGGCAGGGAGTAGTCCATGCTGTCGTCCATGACCGTCCTCAGAGACGCCAGCGGATCGTACTCGTCATATCTGGTCCCCTTGAACCCGGATGCGAGCACGCTGACCTGGAGCTGGGAGCCGCCCCTGTAGCTCACGCTGTACTCGACGTCTATGGCGCCGTTCCCGAACATCGAACCGAGGCGCTTGACCGCGGTGGCGGTCTCCCCTGCCCTGAGGGTCGAGTCGCCCCTAAGGACAACGACGGCGTGGTTCGCCTCCTTAGTCTCCGCCCTCTTGCTGATCCCGATGACTGCTCGCGAGAGCGCCTCTTCCGTCTTGTCCACCGAGCCCGAAGACGCGGAGCTCAGGAACGAGTAGCCGTCCTCGAAGACCGTCCCGAGGACCTTGTTGAGGCCCACCGGGATCGAGTCGTCCGACTGCCTCGAGAGCAGGGAGCCCAGCGCGGTCACCGCTTCGGAGTTAGCCAGATCGTATATCTCCTTCAGTGTGGCGTCCGACGTGCTCTTTAGGAGCGTGTCGTTGTCCACGACGACCACTCCCCTCGAGACGCCCCTCAGACGCCTGAGCGCCAGACCCGCGTAGAATCGCAACTTCTCCTCGAAACCGAAGGGCATAACGGCGATGCTTACCGTGTCCGCCCCGCCTTCCTTGGCGAGCTCGGCCACCACGGGCGCAAGGCCCGACCCCGTCGCGCGCCCGAGTCCTGCGACTATGAACACCACCTTAGCGCCCTCGACCAGTTCCTGGATCTCGGACTGGTACGGGATCGAGAGGCCCCTCACCATCGCCGGCGTCAGCTTCTGGTCGATCGGACCCTCGATGAGCACCTTCTGACCTCCGTCGACCGACTCCAGGTCTGCAGGGTCGCAGGAGAGATACGCGAACCGGTCGACCAGCGTCGTCTCCTTGCTCAGCGCGGATACGATTCTTGCCCCGGCGCTTCCGATTCCGAGGGCCAAAACTTGACCAGAAGAGGCGGTTGACATCTTGTAAGGCTATCCTTGACAGCCTCCGGATTAATCAGCCTCGGAGTCAAAACCTTCCACCAATGGTTGATATTATCTACACTAAGTATCCACGATGAGCGTCCGCCCTAAGGGGCCTTCCGATGATTCACTAGGGAGTTCACGAGCTCGTCCTGCATGTGTCCGTCGCACTCCACGACCGTCGCGGTCACCCCCTCCACCTTTCCGGCCGCATCCCTTATCCTCCTGCCTAGGTCGACTGCGGTTGGGCTGTAGGCTGAGAGGGGCGTGAACCTGACCTTTATCGAGCCTGGTGCGACCTCCAAGACCTCGGTGACGACAGTCAACTCCCCCAGCTTCCTCCCGGTCTCCTCCTCTACAAGACCGTAGATGGCCTCCTTCGCCCTCCCCTCTAGTTCCCCGGCCATGCGCAGTCTTGCTCCCGCCTCACCACTTAACCTTAAGGGAAAGAGGATGGGACGCCTTCACCTCGTCTATCCTGCCCACCGTGGTGTTTTTGGGTTCGTGCTCGAGCTCGCCCCGCTCAAGCCTCCCGTAGAGGTCGTTCAGTAGGTCGGCGTACTCGTCGAGCGCCTCGAGGGTCTCGGTCTCGGTCGGCTCTATCATCAGCGCCTCCTCAACCGTCAGGGGGAAGTAGACCGTCGGAGAGTGCACGCCGTAGTCCAGGAGGGCCTTTGCGACCTTCATCGCGCCTCCGCTGTGAAGGCTGTTGACAGAGACCACCGCCTCGTGCTTCCTCCTGAGCCCCTTGCCCTGAAGGACCGGATACGCGCTAGGGTCCAGCTTCGAGAGCAGGTAGTTGGCGGCCAGGACCGAGAGGCTCGAGACTGAGTCGAGACCGCTCGAGCCGAGGAGGCTGATGTAGCAGTAGGCCCTGAGCAGGATGGCCGAGTTGGCGTAGCTTCCCTTGAGCCTGCCTATGGACTTGGGAAGGTCGTAGTCCAGGTGGTAGCCTTCGCCCGTCTTCGTGACCACCGGGACCGGCAGGTAGGCCCTCAGCCTCTCGGTGACCCCGACCGGCCCTGCACCCGGGCCTCCGCCGCCGTGCGGCGTGGCGAAGGTCTTGTGAAGGTTGAGGTGGACGATGTCGAACCCCATGTCTCCGGGGCGCGCCTTGCCCAGGAGGGCGTTCATGTTCGCGCCGTCGTAGTACATGAGCCCCCCGGCCTCGTGGACCACCCGGGACACCTCTCCCACTTCGCTCTCGAAGAGGCCGAGGGTGTTGGGGACCGTGAGCATCATCCCCGCGGTCCTCTCGGAGACGAGCTTCCGCACCTCCTCCGCCCTGACCAGGCCCCTTTCGTCTGACGCGACCTTGATCACCTTGAAACCGCCCATCGCGGCGCTCGCGGGGTTGGTCCCGTGGGCCGAGTCGGGCACGAGGATCTCGTCTCTCTCGGCGCCTCCGTTGTCCCGGAGGTAGTTCCTAATCATCAGGACTCCTGCGAATTCACCCTGGGCTCCCGCTGCGGGACTCAACGCGAACGCGCTCATCCCCGTTATCTCGCAGAGCATCTGCGAGAGATCGTAGAAGATCCCCAGGAGGCCCTGCAGGGTCTCTTCGGGCTGGAGCGGGTGCGCCTCCCTCATCCCGGGCGATCCCGCGATGTACTCCGAGACCTTGGGGTTGTACTTCATCGTGCAGCTCCCCAGCGGGTAGGTCCCGGTCTCAACCGAGAAGTTCATCTGCGAAAGCCTGTTGAAGTGTCTCAGGACCTGAAGTTCGGCTATCTCCGGGAGCTTGAGCCCCGCCCTCCTGAGGTTCGCCGGCAGCATCTCCCTGTCCTTCTTCCATGCCTCGATCTTTGGGTCGGTCGGCGGTACGAACCCTGCCCGGCCGCTCCTGCTAAGCTCCGAGATCAGGGGTTCGTCCCAGCGGGCCTGCCTGTATCGCCGGGCCACTCAGAGCACCTCCCCCAATGCGCCGACGAGTTGCGCGATGTCGTCCGACGAGTGGACCTCCGTGACGCAGTAACCTCCTGCCTCGCCGATGTCCGGGAAGTCCCTGGTCAGGGGGTATCCGCCCAGGATGCCCTTCTGCGAGAGCTTCCGGTAGACTTCGCTCGCCTTGGAGCTCTTGTAGCGGACGGCGAACTCCTTGAAGAAGGGACCTTCGAAGAGCGGGGACTCGAGAGCCGCGACCTCTCCGATCGCCTCTGCGGCGTAGTGCGA
>JBEKFK010000063.1:0-10449 GCA_050013375.1 Nitrososphaerales archaeon
AACCGGTTGACCTGACGGAGCACATCTTCCCTGTTGGCTTGAATTCTAGCGCGCCTCCAGTACTTAGAACCGGACGACAGTCATCAAGCCCACGCCTATGAGGCACAGGGGATCCTATTTCGAGGCACGATCGAGGATGGTCAGCGTCGACCAGTAGACTGGAGCGGACATCTGCGGCATACAGACGAAGGGTATGGCAGCAGGAGCGGCCCATGAGAAGTCACGCCCTCCCAGCGTGCCTAACACAGTGGCATCCTCGCGATGGACGGGATCAGGACTCAGAGAGGGGGGTTAGGGGGATCGACGGCTTGGCGCTCGCCGCCGAGCATCCGAGCCGAGATTGAGCATCTCGGACAGACTATCAACGTCTTCTTGTTCTTGCTGACGAAACTCGTCGCCCGACTCGAGCACTTGGGGCAGTCGACGTTCGTAACCCTCCACCCGCTCTCGAGGGCCCCGCCCTTCAACCAGGTGAGGAGCCCGATGACCAACTCGTCGCTCAGTCCGTCCATCCTGACCCTGCTGCCGTACTTGACGACCGGCTCCATCCGCCGGAACGCTTCGTCCGAGAGCTCGCCCTGCAGGACGAGATTGGTGAGGTCCCCGAGGAAAGTGTCCTTCTTCTTGTCGTCGTTTAGCTTCACCTCGTACCGCCCTACGTAGTACAGACTGATCATGCCGATGAGGGCGACCAGTCCCTCTGGAGACTCGAAGAAGAGCACCAGGAGGCCCGCACCTGGTATGATCTGAATCGGCACGCCGAGGACGTGGTTGGCCTCCACCAGCTGCGGGTCGACCGCCTGGTTGTTATCCCCCTTGGTCTTGTAGTACACCGTCCCGTCGGCCTGGATGACCGTGCCGACGATCCTGTGTATGACCACGGGTCGGACTATCGAGTCGAGCGAGGAGACGCCTGTGTCGCCCTGCACGAAGACTATGATGGTCCCGTTCGCGATGGTCTGTGGAGCCTTGCCGAAGATTACCAGGTCCCCGCTGTGCAGTGTGGGGTACATGCTGTTCCCCTGGACGATCGCGAGCGGGTAGTTGCTCGTACCGGTGTACACCGGGAGCAGGACCACGATCAATGTCAGTGCGCCGATGACCCCTGCCTCCACGGCCCTGCGGCGACTGATGTTGAGGTCCATCTTGATCACGAAGTTGGAGCAGACATCACGAACTGGAAGTCGGTCAGCTGTGCCTTCCCCCAGTAGACGGTGAAGGTCGTGCCGGACGGTCCCGTGAGCTTGATTCTCAGGTAGCCGCTAGCGGGCACGGTCCCGGCGGCCCCGGTGAACCGAGTCAGCACCTGTGTCTTTGTCGTGGTGATACTGGCTGTGGTGCCGGTACTTAGGATGGTCGACTGGGCGGTCCCGGCTGAGTTCGTCGAGACAATCGAGACGGTGAGCGTTCCCGCCTTGCTGGCCGAGACCCAGAGGTCGAGGACCCAGCTCCCGGCCGGGATCGAGCGGGCCGCCGCGAACTGCGTCGACCAGATGTAGTCCGTCCCGGCGCTGGCGATGGTGTAGGACCCGGTGGTGGCGGGGGAGGTCAGAGACGTATCGGCCGCCGGGGTGGTCGTCGTGCCGGCGTTCGCCGTCTCGTAGTAGACGTATGTCAGGAAGCCGGAGTTCTGCTGCACGTTGACGGAGCTGACGCTCACGGTGGTCGCATAGGAGCCGACCGACAGCATGCCGATGAAGACCAAGAGCACAAGTATCGTCTTCATTTCGCTCGTCTCACAGGGTCTTGTAATAGAAAATTGGAAGAAGGGGCGAGCAGACGCCCGCACCCTTCAGCTACGGCTCCTCCTACGCCACCGTTACGGTTATTCCGGCCGGCGCGTTGAAGGTCGTCGCTCCGATGTCCATCTGGAAGATCCTGGTCTGTCCAGGTGTGATCGTCGCGGGGGTCGTGAGCGTCAGGGAGCCGAGGGTCACGTAGCCGCTCCCGGTGTTCCAGGAGACCGTCACGGTGTACGTGTGGCTCGTCTGAGCCGCGGCCGCTATGGTCAGGGTGACCTGGTAGTACCAGTCACCTGCCGTGAGCGCGGTGTTCACGGTGCCGCCGTTAGCCCAAGTGGCGGGCTGCGTGGAGGCTACCGCGGTAGACTGCACGACTTGGAAGCCGTTGCTGGCTGCGGTGAACCCGCCGCTGACGACGTAGTTCACGCCGGCCTGGCCTGCGTATGCCTGGGTCGTGACCCCCACGGAGGTCGCGAACGAGCCAACCGCAAAAAGGGAGATGGCGAGTATTGGCAGCAGGACTTTCAGTGGAAGTTTGTTTCTTATTCGAGACATATTCTCTAAGAAAGACCTGCCCTCCGAACAGTATATCATCCGGACGTATATTCCGCAACAGAATCGAATCGGATGCAAGCACCTTCCGCGTCGCGGCCGTCCGACCCAGTGCCTGACCGTCGGGGGCCTCAAAGCCTTATAACTCGTCTCCGCCCTAAACTATATCGATAGCGATGCCCTCAAAGACAGTGACGAGCACGTTCAGGATTGATGAAGAGGCTTTCAGGGCGCTGCAGGAGGATGCGAAGAAGCAGAACATCAGCGTCAACACACTCGTCAACCAGCTCTTTCTAGGGTACGCGCACTACGACAGTATAATGAAGAGGTTCCAGATGGTGAAGATCCCCGGCCCCACGTTCAAGACGATCCTCGACGGCTCCTCCGAAGAGGCCGTGCTGAAAGCTGCCCGGACGGCAGGGGAGAGCATCGGGAAGACCTTTCTCATCTCCAAGATGGGCGCGTTCTCCGTCGCCAACATCCTAGAAGGGTTCCGGACCACCGCCACCTACATCAACGCTTTCGAGATTTCCGAGTATTCCCACGCGGGGAGCGTGACCTTGACGATCACCCATGCGCTCGGGAAGAACGGGACCCTATTCATTCGGGAGTGGGTGAAGACTATGTTCGGGGAGCTGCACATCCAGCCCAAGTTCCTCCCCGACGAGCACGCGGTCATCTTCGAAGTCCCGGTCTGACCGGCCACAGTTGCATCCGCTTGCATCAGGGACGACCATACTATATTCTGGCCGAGTCTTCATCACGGACATGTCGAGGTCGAGATCAGCGAAGGACCATGCGAGTGCCTCAATCAGGATAGACACGTCTGGGTTGCAGCCGAAGGTGAGGAGGCTGAAGAGACTCGACGGCGTGCAAGGAGTGGAGATTGACTACTTGAACGACGTGGCTCTGGTCCGATTCGATCCCGCCGTCATCTCCCTCGGGAAGATAAGAGAGGAACTGGAACCCTAGGCCCGGACTCACCCTCGTTTCGCTGGGCGAGTGACCGCCTCCGGGCACACGGCCCCTCCCAAGTTATTCCCTTAATACCGGGGCCGCAGCCGCACCACACATGCGCCTCGTAATAGGAATCTCCGGGGCCAGCGGGGCCATCTATGGCATTAGGGCGCTCGAGGCCCTGAAGACGGCAGGGGTGGAGACCCACCTGATCCTGACCTCAGCGGCGAGAGAGACCATCCGCATCGAGACCGATATCACCGCGGCCGACGTCGAGAGGCTCGCAGCCCAGAGGTACCGTATCGACGACCCGACCGCGAGGCTCTCGAGCGGCGCCTTTCGGACTGATGGGATGGCGGTGATCCCCTGCAGCATGAAGACACTGGGCGGCATCGCGAGCGGCTACTCCGACAACCTCCTGCTTAGGGCTGCCGCGGTCACGCTGAAGGAGAGACGCCCCCTGGTGCTCGTGGTCAGGGAGACGCCGCTGACCCTGATCGACCTGGAGAACATGGTAAGGGTCACGCGGGCGGGCGCGATCGTGCTCCCCGCGATGCCTGCATTTCACAACAGGCCGAAGACGGTCGATGAGATGGTCAACCATGTGGTGGGGAAGGTCCTCGACGTTCTCGGAGTCGGACACGACCTGGTCCCTCGCTGGGACGGCCAGCCGAACTCCCCGCCGTAAGGGATCGACCTCGATATCCCCGGCCTGGGAGCGTCGGAGCCTCGTTGGGACCCTGCGGGCACTCAGGAGACCAAGGTCGGGCCGCTCACCCTGAGCCTGGCGCCGCGCCCTATCTTCGTGATGTCTACCCTGTCAACGCAGGGTATCTCCGAGATTATCGCGCCGACGGCGACTATCGTCTCGCACTTCTCGTTTATGATGGCAGCGGGGGCGAGGCCTCCCTTCCTGAGCCTATAGAGAATGTACGAGCCCACAGTCGAGCCTTTCCCGTACGGGAATACGAGGACCCTGCCCTTCACGCACTCGCCCCGGAGTTCGTGGCCCCTCTCGACGATCTCGCCCGATGCCGGGTCCACCCCGCCGTAGAACGATATCGGTTGGGACGTGACGAGCGCGTCCCCCTCCGCCTCCCCGCTGAAGATGACCCTGCCTTTGAGCCTCATCTAGGCTTCGTCGCCTCCATGACGCACTTCTCGAGGGTCAGGAAGCGGACGCGAAGCCCGCTGTTCCTAAGATAGTGGCACGCTTTGGCCGAGTTCGTCGCGACCACGTGGAAGCCCATGCCCTCTATGGGCGCGACCACCATGCACGTGTCGCACGCGAACTTGGCCCCGCTCCTCTCGATCACCTTGGAGTAGCCCTTCTCGTCGCTCTGGCGCTTCACCTCCCGGCTGCAGCATATCCAGAACTCCCGAGTGACCTTGCGCGACCTCAGCAACCCGGATATGGTCGCGAGCTCATTCAAGGAACAGTGGGGACAGCCCACTGAGACGAAGTCCGGTTCGCCCTCGTCGTTCAGCCCAGCCGTCGCCTCGGCGAGGTCGCGCCGGCCGAAGGAGATGACCTCTGTCCCCTTCGGCGGACTCTTCGCCTCGGGGGTCAGCCCCTCCATGTGGTACATCGCGACGCCGCCCGAACTGGCGAGGGCGGCCGAGAGCTCCTTCGACTCCTCGAGCCCGGCCTTCCGTATCCCTCGGAAGTACGGTATCCCGTTCCTGACGGCCTTGCCGACGGAGTATCCCATCGCTGCGAAATCCTCCGGTGTGGCGAGCTCGGCGGACACCTCCACGGTCAGAGTCGCGACCCTGGCCGAATCGAGATGGTAACCGTAGAGGGGCGTCCTCCCGGTGAGGCTGGCCGCCAGGGCGCTCGGACCCCCCTCGCGGTTGGTCCTCGCACCGAGGACGGAGTTTGCGTAGACGACGGCCGAGCTCTCGCCCCATGCGATGTGCTCGCCTAGGCCTGGCTCGTTGCCCGCCAGGTAGGGGGTGCACGTGCAGGAGATCTCCAGCCCTAGCCTCCGGTATGCGTCGATGACCTTGAGCTGCTTGTCGGCGAAGCTTTCGTCGATCCCCTGCAGCCTCCAGTTCTCCAGGTCCATCCCGGCGGGGTTGAGGGTGGTCTTCACCCTGGCCCTCCCATCCTCCGCCAGCTCGCTCAGGAACTCGATCCCGGCGTCTCCCAGGTTCTTGTACGAGACCCCAGAGACCTGCACGCTCGTGACTGGGACGAGCCTCTTCGCGCCGTAGATCTCCCCAAGGGCCACCAGGATCTCCATGCTCTTCTTGGTGGCGTGCCCCTGCCTGCCGGAGAGCATGTCCTTCTCTTCAGGTGTGAGGCGCATCCGATGATCATCTACAGGTAGTCTTCGACCCTCATCCCGGCCTCGAGAGGTATCTTGGCCTTGACGAAGAGGTCCCTCGGAGCCCCCACCGGGAGAGTCGCGTCCAGTCCGGCCTTGCAAGTCTTCCTCGTGATCTGGTCGGCAGACGGGTCGAGCGACGAGCCGTACTCGTCGGGCTTCAGCAGGAGGTCCTTGTCGAACTGGACCCTCGTCGAGATGGCCCATTCGACCGCGTTGGGGTCGTCCAGGTCCACGTCCTCGTCCACGACGACTGCGTGCTTCAGGCTCTGGTGTCCCCTGAACGCGGCCTCCAGCGCGTTCCTTGGGTCTTCGCCCCTCTCCTTTCTGATCTTGATGACGGCATGAAGCCAGGAGCTGCCGCCCGCTGTCAGGCGCACGTCCAGGCAGGTGCAGACCTTGTTGATCTCCCTGAACATGGTGGCCTCCCGAGGCATGCCCATCAGCATCCTGTGCTCGGAGGCCCCGGGGAGGACCGCCTGATAGATCGGGCTCTTCCTGTGCGTGACGCGGTTGATCTTGATGACCCTCTGCTTCCTGACGATGTCGTAGGCGCCCGTGATGTCTGGGAACGGCCCCTCGTCGACGAGCTCGTCGGTGATGGTTCCCTCCAGGACCAGCTCGCACTCGGCCGGCACCATCGAGTCGTTTGTCACGCACTTGACGAAGGCCATCTCCCTGAGGGCGTTGGCTATCTCCAGCTCACTCTTGCCTATCTCGCAGGAAACGGCGGATGCGAAGAGGAAGGCGGGATGGTTGCCGATGGAGATCCCCACCTCGCGGTCTCCTCTCCGTATGAACTCGTCGAGGTGACGCGGGAGGATCCTCGCGGCGACCCTGTCTTTGCCTATCAGCATCAGCCGATGGTAGCTCGCGTTCAACCCGTACTCGGGATCCCTGGCGATCGCGATAGCGGCCGTAGCGTAAGGGCCACCGTCACGCTCGCAGTGTGTGAGTACGGGAATCTTGTAGAGGTCGACCTCGCCCTCGACAACCTCCTGGCAAGGAGCCTGTTCGACCGTCTTGTAGGGTCTGGGGTGCTCGATTGACTCCAGGATCCTCTCGAGGAGCTGGCCCGGTTGCACGCCGAGAGCCCTCGCGAGCAGCGCCCTGCTCCCGCAGACCCCGATCGCCACCCTGTACTCGGACTCCCTCACGGCTTCGAACAGGAGGGGCTTCCCGTCGAGCTTGTGTGCCAGTGCCGCGATTTCGTACCTTGGAGAGACCTCCCGGGTCACGTGCTTCAGGTCGCCGGTGCTGTCCAGCTCACTCAGGAAGCCTCTCAAACTCGCTCCAACCCGACCACGCCAAGGCGCCTCGAGCCCGTGCGACGGATTGCCACTTAAGAACCTTGCAGGAGGCGCGGGAAGCCGAGGGGAGATCGGGGAGACGGGTGCATCCCGAAGCAGCTCTCTCCCCGGCGGTCTGCACTGTAGGTCGACCCCGGGAAAATTTATTAGCGATTGGCGAGCTCTGAATCAGCCATGCCGAGCCACGAGGTCAAGAAGATGTCGGAGTCCAAGGACATCAAGGAGTTCAAGCACGCCAGGATGGAACTGGTAGACATCGCAGGCCACACTGTGGCGCGGTTTACGCTGAAGAAAGGATGGAAGTGGTCGGACGACATCAAGCCGGTGATCAAGACGGAGTGGTGCATGGCCCCGCACCTCCAGTACGTGATCTCCGGGAAATTCCGCGCCAAGATGAAGGACGGGACCGAATTCGATATCGGACCGGGAGACGTGGCGTTCATCCCGCCCGGACACGACGCCTGGGTCGTCGGAAATGAGCCGGTCGTCGGCATCGAGTTCGTCGGCGGTAGGGTCGCCGCAGAAGGGCCGAAGAAGAAATAGGCAAAACCGGCCCGGATTCGGGCCGCATTCCGAATCGGGCCATGAATACAAAGATTAATTAGCAACGGAGGTCTTTGTCCGGCTGATTTGGCCTCAGAGACAGGCGGAAGCGGAGATATGAGTGAAGATATGAGCGGTGCAGCATTGCCCGCAACGGGCATGACCGAAGCGATGTCGGCGTCGACGGGAGCCGACGCGACCACCCAGGCCGCGCCACAGGCCGAGGGGAGGCGCACCCAGCTCAAGATAGTGAGGGAGAACCTCGAGTACCTCTCACGGGATCTCGGGAGTTTCAGGAGCAGTCACACTGCCAGCATCAAGAGGCTGGAGAAGCAGGTGGCTTCCCTGCGGAGCGAAGTGGCGGCCACCAAGCTCTCGAAGGACGTCGGCAGCTTCAGGAAGAGACACGACGCGAGTGCAAAGAGGTTAGAGAAGCAGGTCGCCACGCTCCGCGCCGAGCTGGCCGCGCTGAAGACCGGCATTGCGAAGGACGCAGCACGAAGCCACGCCAAGCAGGAGGCCGTACTGTCGAAGATCCTCGCGAAGGTCAGCACCAAGCCCGCGAAGCCGAAGTCTTCGAAGCCCACCAAGAGCGCGAAGAAGCGGTAGAATCATCCGGCAACGCTCTAGCCAGGACACTCCTTGGATCGCGGCTGCCCGCCGGGCCAGGGATCAATCCGGCTCAGGCCGACGGGGTCGGGGCGACCTCGGGGGACTGCATCGTCGCCTGAGACCCGCCCTCGACCGAAGCTTCCTTTTGGGACGACGTCTTCGGGAGTCGTCCCTTCAGGAAGAGAACGAAGACGAATGCGACTACCAGCAGGGCCACCATGACGCCGAACGTCTGGTCGTAGGAGCTCAGAAGCGAGGTCTCGAAGGAGCTGAGATAGCTCGCGCAGAGCGGGATCGGCGGGGTAGCGGAGGTGCACATGGCGCTGGGCGACGGGTCGAGCACGGAAAGGCGTGTGGACTGGAACGAAGCCAGGACCGACAACCCGACGGCTCCCCCCAGAGACTGGAGGAACTGTATCATACCGCCGGCTTCGCCGACGTCGACCATCGCGACCTGGTTCTGGGCGGCCAGGAGGAAGACGGGGAAGGTCACGCCTATCCCGAAGCCGAGGGGGATCAGGGGCAGGATGATCCCCCCGACCGGTACCACTCCAAACATCAGCTTCCAGAGCGGGGTCGATACGGAGAGCGTGGTCAGGCCGGCCATGCCAATTATCCCGATGACGATCCCTATGACCGTCACGACGCGGTAAGGCAGCCTCGTCAGGAGCTGCCCACCCAGGACTGCTCCGATGACGAGCGGTATGACGAGGAAGTAGAGTATGTCCCTGACGGTCTCCGAAGAGCCTGAGCCGGGAGCCAGCACGACCCCAACCACAAGAGAGAGGAACGTCGCAACCGGGAAGAAGACCATCCCGATGAAGAAGGTGGCCCCGCCTCCTGCCGCTATGACGCGGTGGCTGAAGAGCCGGATGGGGACGAGCGGGTTCTCAGCCCGAAGCTCCAGGATCACAAAGGCGATCACCAGGATTCCTCCGGTGCCGAACAGGCCGAGGGTGCGCGAGTCGGTCCAGGCCCACCCGCTGTCGACTATCTGGTAGAGCGGGTACATTATGGCCGCCACCCAGCCGACGAGGAGCGCCGCCCCCGCGAGGTCGAACTTCCTGACCAGCTGCGGCCGGAGCGGCCCAAGGGTCGCGGCGATGATCGCGAAGCCCGCGATCCCGACTGGGATGTTCACATAGAACACCCACCTCCAGGACGTGTACTGCACTATGGCGCTGCCGAGGAGCGGTCCCGCGACGACCGCTATCCCGAAGACCCCCGAGAGGGCGCCGATGACCCTCGCCCTGGTCTTGGGAGGGAAGACCACGGCCACGATCGCAATCCCGATCGGGAAGAAGCCGCCGCTGCCGAGCCCCTGGATGGCCCGGAAGACTATGAGCTCGGTGAGGTTCTGGCTCAGCCCGGAGAGGACCGAGCCCACCATGAAGACTGCGAGCGCGCCGAGGAAGACGTTCCGCCTGCTCCACAGGTCGGAGAGCTTGGCGAAGATCGAGATGCTCGCGGTCGATGCGATGACGTACGCACTTATGACGAAAGTGCCGCTGTTCGGCTGGCCAAACTGGGCGAGGATCGTCGGGAGCGCGGTGAGCGCGACGAAGTTGTCCAGCGCGCCCATCAGGAGCGCCAGCAGAATCCCGACCGTCACCAGTAACTCAAACCTCGGGGTAGGGAGGGGTGGTGAATCGCTCGGGACCCCGCTTCCGGCGGACTGGTCTAGAGTGTTCGCTTGGTTCGCCAACACTGCCGGCATTTCGGCTATCTGGTTATAAACATATTGGGCGTCCGATAGTAATTCTGGACATGCCTGTCCAGACTAGGGGACCAGGACTGCCCTGGCTCTCAACTCGCAATCCTTCAGGCTCCTGAGCATCTCGTTTGCTTCATCAAGGCGGTGCGTCTCCGTGACGGGGACGATCTTTCGGGCCGCGGCGAGGGCGACGACCTCTCTCATGGCCTGGCGGCCCCCGACGAGGGTGCCGACCACCCTCTTCTCCTCATCGAATGGGAATTCTTCGATTCCTCCCGGCGCGCCCATCACTATGGTGCCGCGCGGTCTGGTTGCCTTGATCGCCTGCATTGCGACCTTGCTCGAAGGCGCGAAGACTATGCACGAATCCATCTTCCCCAGACGCGCGAGCTCCGCCACAGGGTCCTTCTTGCCATCGACGGGCGTTGCCCCTAGCTCCGATGCGAGCGCGAGGTGGAGTTCGCTCCTCGTCACCGCGTACACGTCGGCCCCGTACAGCTTCGCGAACTGGATCGCCAGGTGTCCCACGCCGCCCACCCCGAAGACGGCCACCTTCTTCCCAGGTTCGACAGCGGCCTTCTTTACGGCCCCGTAGGCGGTCACCCCAGGGCAGAAGAGAGGCGCCGCAGTGACCGCGTCAAGGTTCGACGGGAGCGGATAGATGTGCCCCTCGTATGCGAGGATGTACT
>JBEKFK010000064.1:0-9933 GCA_050013375.1 Nitrososphaerales archaeon
GATAGTCTCAGGCAGCAGGCGCAGCTAGTATCTCGGGCGCTGGAGCCGCCGGAGCAGCGACCGGCCTGCTCACGAGCTTCGTCTTCCTGACCCCGACGTGTCTCAGCCTCGTGACCTTCTTCGCCTCGTTGTAGACGTCGGACGCTACCTTCTGTAGGACCGTCTCCTGGACGAACTGGTCGTAGGTCAGCGAGGCCGCCCGCTCTGCAATGGTTCTGTCCATCACCGCCCTGATCCCGTGCTTCTTGGAGGAGTTCATCCTCCCCTGCGAGAGCGCGATGCAGTATACGCGGACGACGTACCCATCCTTGGTCGTGTAGTCCTTGATGAAGTCGGACATGGACGAGCCGCGTCTCATGAGGCTCCTGAGGTACTCCCTGGAGTACTCGTGGCCCTTCAGGACGGTATAGGCCGTGTCACCCTCGACCCTGTCGATCTGGAAATAGAGCTTGAAGCTGTAGTGCTGCGGATCCTGCTTCAGAATGTCGTAGAGAGTCGTCTCAACGACACGTCCACCAGGTTTCTCCACGTCGCTCAGCGGAACCCTACCGATGGGAGCGTTGCCGAAAGACGGAGAAGCGAGCACAGTGACCCATTGCTTCGCCTTCCACTTGTCCTTTACCTTACCCGCTCCTTTCTTTACCAAGCTAGGAAGCGCCCCCCGATTCTCCCGCCTTAAAAACTCAGCCTTTACTCAGCCGATCCTTTCCCTGCCGCCCATGTACGGGACGAGGGGTCCGGGTATCGTGATCGTACCGTCGGCCTGCTGGTAGTTCTCCACCACCGCCACTAGCGCACGCGTCGTAACGGCGGTCGAGTTCAGGATGTGGACGAGCCGGGGGTCCGCCCCGGGCTTCTCCCTGTACCTTATCATGAGCCGTCGGGCCTGGTAGTCCGTGGTGTTGCTGCAGGAGACCATCTCCCTGAACTTCTGCTGGGCGGGCATCCAAGCCTCGAGGTCGTACTTCTTCGCTGCGACCGTGCCCATGTCGCCAGTGCAGACGTTCACGATCCGGTAGTGCAGCCCCAGGCTCTGGAAGATCGCCTCCGCGTTCGCGATAAGCTGCTCGTGGATGGTCCAGCTCTCCTCGGGGCGGGAGAAGACGATCTGCTCCACCTTGTAGAACTGGTGCGTCCTGAATATCCCCTTCGTGTCTTTCCCGTGGGCACCGGCCTCCGCCCTGAAGTTGGGGCTGAAGCCGCAGTACCTCAGCGGCAGCTCGCGACCGTCCAGTATCTCGTCCATGTGCATCGCGACGAGCGGGTGCTCGGAGGTCGCGATCAGGTACAGGTCCTCCCCCTCGACCTTGTAGATCACGGGTCCGAAGTCGTTCAGGTCGACGACGCCCTGGTAGGCCTCCCTCTTCATCATCAACGGTGGTCCGACGGGAGTGAATCCTCTCTTCCCGAGGGTGTCGAGGGCGTAGCGCATGATCGACTGCTCGAGGAGCAGCGCGTCCCCCTTCAGGAAGAAGAAGCGAGCGCCCGCGACTTTGGCCGCCCGTTCCATGTCCACCAGTCCTAGGGCTGTCAGGATGTCGATGTGGTCGCGGAGCGGGAAATCGGTCGATCTTGGCGCGCCGAAGGTGCGGACGGTGACGTTCCCGCTATCATCTGGTCCGAGCGGGACCGACTCGTCGAGGATGTTGGGCAGCCCCATGAGGATGTCCCTGACCCTCTTCTGGGCTTCCTCCGCCTTGGCGTCGAGCTCCTTGATCCTCTGCGGGATGCCCTTGACCTCGGCAAGCTTCTCGGCCGGGTCGACTCCAGACCGCTTGAGCGCGGCTATCTCCGCGGTGAGCTGATTCTGCCTGTGCCTCGAGTCGTCGACCTCCTTCTTCAGGAGTCGCCACTCGCGGTCGAGGGCTACGGCCTCATCCACCAGGGGGAGCCTGTCGTCCCAGCCCCTCCTGCGCAGATCGTGCCTGATGACATCGGGGGACTCCCGTACCAGTTTCACGTCGAGCATTGTGCAGCCCACCCCGCGGAAGCCCTGGAGATAATCATGACGCCGCCGACCAGACCTCGTCGAAGAGCCTCGCGTCCGTGAGAAGGCTGATGGCCGAGGATATGCAGCTTGACTGGCGGTCCGAGGTGATCCTGAAGCTAAGGACGCTGCCGATCCTAGTCGAGGAGAACCGCTGGCCCTTGGGGAGAGGGTGGTTGTCCGGTGTCAGCGCGGCCTCAAGGGAGGCTGCCTCACGCTCCCCGAGGCACTCGATCGCGATCTCGATGGTGAGCGTCATTCAGAGACCTTCTTCACCACGACCCTGGTGAACTCGTCCCTCTTCGCCATAGGGATCTTCGCGCCGGCCGCCATGCTGTGTCCCCCTCCCACGCCCCCGACCAGCTCCGCGGCCTGCTGCATGATGAGCCCTAGGTTGACCTCCTTCGGGAAGGAGTCGCCCAGCCTGGATGAGAACTTCAGCTCGGTCTCGCCCGAGCGAGCGCGGACGAGGACCATCTTGTCTTTGTACCTCTCGGACGACGCCAGGAGAGATGATATCGAACCCGTCATCCTCTCCTCGATGAACTCGTCCCCCACCACGACCGCGACGTCCCCCTGGGTCGAGACGCGCTCGCCGGGCGCCTGGAGCATCTGTAGCGCCTTTCCGATCTTCATGCGATACTCCCCGATGAGCCTCGTGGCCTCCGAGAGACCGCCCTCCCGGTCGCCGAGGGCGATGGCAATACCCACATCGGTCGCGTCCATCCTGCCGCACGCGTTGATGAGGGTCGCGAACTCCCTCGCGTCGTGGAGCGGCGTAAGCGAATCCTCGTCGCGAAGTGAGTAGACCTCGCCTATCATCTCTGAGATGACCGCGGAACCGCCCCCGTCCGCGCCGACGAAGCTCGACAGGATCTCGAGGAGCTTCTGCTTCTCGGGGTCGGAGAGCTCGGCGAGGTTTCGCCATCTCCCGTGCTCCTTCAGGACGAAGCCGCTGTTCGAGAGGGCCGCCAGGCAGGCGTCCTTGGCTCCCGAGAGCCCGGCGATGTAGGGGGAGTAGGTCATGGCTATCGCCTCGTGAATCGGGCGGGTCTCCCGCCCGTGGAAGAGGAAGTCCTTCGAGACCGTGACCAGGCCCTTCCCCAGCGCGTCCTCCAGGACCTTCCTGTTGAGTCCTGTGAGGGAGCGGCCCGGCCCGTTGTCCTGGCGGTCGCCGAGCGCGCCGATCATCGCGGTGGGCGACAGGTCCTTGTTGTCCTCGTCGAGCGCCAGGGCCACGAAGTAGGCCATCGTGGCTGAGCTGGCGTCGGTCCCCCCGTCGTAGCCGAACCCCCAGGCGTTCATTACGTTCGGATGGGCGTACAGCTCGGGGCTCAGCTGGTGATGGTCGACGACGAGGAAGTTGGTGCCAAAGGCTTCCGTCAGCTGGCCGATGAGCCCGGAGCCGAGGTCCGTGAACAGATAGAAATCGAACTTGTCGTTCTTGAGTGCCTCTATCGCCCTTAGGTCAAGGTCGGGGAGTGCCCTGACCGAGGCTATCGCACCTATCCTCTCGAGGGCCTGGAACGCGATTGAGCCGCTGGAGAGGCCGTCAGCGTCGATGTGGGTGACGACCAGTATCCGCTTCTTCTCCCTCGCGAGACCCCACAGTAGCGTGGAGGCCGCGGATGCCCTGGCCGTAAGCGCCTCGAGGTCGGGCATACGCTATGCCTGACCTCCCCTAGGTCAGTTGAGCTACAACGGCGGCGTACTTGAAGTCGCTCGGGATGATTCCTTCTTTCTTGTAGTGCTTCGAGAGCCGGTAAATCTTAGCCTCTATGAGCTCGAGTGAACGGACGTTCCTCCTGTCCGACTTGTAGGTGGCCAGGTGAAGCTGGACCCGCTTCGCCCTCTCGAGCAGGTTCTGTAGGTCCTCGGGGATCGTCGGGGCGAGCTTGTTCTCCCTCAGGAGCGTCGAGATCGACTTGCCTATTATCGGTTTCACGAGCGGGATGCCGTACTCGTCCCTCAGCCTGACTCCGATCTGGCTGGGCGTGAGGCCTTCCTTGCCCATCTTTATCGTCATGGAGCTGACCTCATCGGCGCTGTAGGTGAGCCAGCTCGGAGGCCGCTTGCTGGTGGGCCTCGTCTGGTGGCTCTTCCCGTGCCGATGCGAATGAATTCTTGCCAATATGAAGCAGCCGCGACTCCGAAGCCGGCCTGTTTAAAACAGTTGCCCAGCGTTCGAACGGGTGTACCAGGCGGCGAACTTCCGGAGTGCTTGACCTCTGTGGGATACCGCACATTTTTCCTCCAGGGAGAGCTGTCCCATAGACCTCCGGCTCCCCGCGGGCACGAAGACGGGGTCGAAACCGAACCCGTTCTCACCCGAGGGCGACCTCGAGATGCTGCCCGTCACAAGGCCCTCGAAGACGCGCGGCTCCCCGGAAGGAACGCAGTAGGCGACGGCGCTCTTGAAGGATGCGCGCCTCGACCTGGACCCCTCCAGCAACCGCAGGAGCCCACCAATCCCAAGCGTCTTGTAGGCGTGAGAAGAGAAGGGACCGGGGAACCCGTGGAGCGAATCCACGAAGAGCCCAGCGTCCTCCACTATAAGCGCCCGCCTCTGCATCCGGGAGGCGACCTTCGCCGAGAACGCGGCCACCTCGGAGACGGACTCCGCTTGTATCTCGACCCCCTTCGCATCGAAGGGACTCACCGCTATCCCGAAGGGCGAGAGCACGATCCGGGCCTCCTCGATCTTCCCCCTGTTCGACGTGGCGAACGCCAGCGGCTTACTCGAGCCTGGCATATCTCCCCCTCCTTTCGATCTCGAGGAGCTTCCTGCCGACCGCCTTGGCCCTCGTCTCGCCCACCTGGCTCGCATAGCCATCCATGAATGAGGCCATCACGGCGGCCGCTATCCTCGAGTGCGCACCGGCCAGAGTCTCCTTGATCAGCCTCAGATCGACGGCGTGGTCCTCGATCTTGATCGAGTGCGCGGAGAGCCCGAAGTCAATCAGGCGGACACCCGCCCGGTCCACGAGCACGTTTGACGTGGTGAGGTCGCCGTGCATGATCCCGCCCCTGTGAAGCCGCCCGACGGCGACGCCGAAGTCAAAAGAGATGCCCGCGGGGTCGCGCCCCGGCGAGGTCAGGAGGGACTTGAGCCTAGGACCGTCGATCCTCTCCATCACGATGAGCGACTCGGGTTGTGACACGTAGTAGAGCGAGGGGGCGTTCACGCCGGCCGCCTTGGCGTCGTGTATGATCTCTGCCTCGCGCACCGTGCGCTGGGCCCTGATCTCGGCGTCGAGCTCGGGGTGCCTGTAGGGGAGCGGCTTCCTGAACTTGAAGATCGCGCCCTCTCCGGCCCACTCGTCGGAGAAGATGTCGGCCTCCGCCCCGCGATAGACCAGCCTCAAGCCGCGTTCCTCCAGGGGAGGGGAACCGTGTCGAGCCTCCAGGACTGTCTGATCACGCTCTTCTCCACCGGAATCGTCACGCCTTCCTTGAATGCGAGAAGGCCAGTCCAGGCGATCTGCGCGCCGCAGTCGCCGCTGTAGCGCAGGGGAACCACCGAGAGCCTCGCGGAGTGCCTCCCGACCATCACGTTCAGCATCTCCGAGAGCCGCTTGTTCGCGGCCACGCCTCCGACCACCATCACCTCCCTGCTTCCGGTGAAAGCGAGGGCTCGCTCCGTGACCTCAACGGTCGTCGCGAAGGCGCTCTCTTGGACCGAGAAGCAGACGTCCTCGAAGGGCTCACCTAGGTCGACCAGCCGTTTCGCAGCCGTAATCAGGCCCGAGAAAGAGACGTCGTTCCCCTTCACCGTGTAGGGAAGCCTCAGGTACCTCTGCGAGCGCGAGGCGGCCTCCTCGATGCGTCTTCCGCATGGGGAGGCGTAGCCAAAGTGTCGGCCGAGCTGGTCGAGGAGCTGGCCGAGCGTAAGGTCGAGAGTCTCACCCAGGACGCGCCACATCCCGGCCGAGCAGGAGATCACCATGGTGTGACCCCCCGAGATGAGAAGCACCAGAGGGGACTTGGCGCCGGTGAGCATGCACCCGAGCTCGATGTGGCCGATGGCGTGGTTAACTGGCACGAGTGGCTTGCCGAGGGCCAGGGCCATTGTCCGCGCCGAGACTGCGCCCACCCTCAGGCACGGCCCGAGCCCAGGGCCCATCGCGTAGGCGACCGCATCGAGGTCCCCGGCGGTCACGCCCGACGCGGACAGCGCTTCTTCGATGACCCTGGCGGCGACCAGCGAGTGATGCTTCGCGGCCTCCGTGGGATGGATTCCGCTCCCCTCCGGGGGGACGTAGACGTCCTTCACGTCGGACAGGAGCTTCTCCCTCTCCGTCACCACCGAGGCCGAGAACGTGTGGGCGGTGCTCTCGATGCCAAGGACGCAGAGGTTTCCCCTCACGGCTCTATCTTTCCGGCGCGCGGACCTCCAGTGCTGATAAAGTTATCAACGAAGCCAGAGAGCTCCGCGTGGAGAGACGGTCCTTGCAAAGAGAGATTCAGGCGCTGGAAATCTCCTGCTTCGTGCAGGCCACCGAGGACGAGGAGAAGGTGCGCCGCGCAATCTCGACTTCGTTCGGTCTCCAGCAGGACCCGGAGACGGAGGACCTGGAGGGGTACTTTGGAAACTCGATCCTTGACATGAAGTGGCACCTCACGGGCGAGCAGGCCTGGACCTCCTTCCGGGCGCTGGTGACGCTGCTGGGGAGGACCGGGAGGAGGGAGCTGCTGAGGGAGCTCGGGGCCTACGTGGACGAGCATGGCGCGCTCTACGTCAGGCTGAACAAACAGACGCTCGTCAACGGGATGGCCACCCTGTCGTCGAGCGATCCTGTGAGGATCAGGGTGAAGCCGAGGCACTTCATGATGAAGGGCCCCCCCGGGGAGTTCTATGAGAGGATGATGGAGGGCGACGAGCGCTGACGGCCTCCCGCGGGAGGAAGAGGTACCTCCTCCTCTCCAGCGATCGGGGGGTCGACCCTGAGACGCAGAAGGAGTTCACGCGGATGATATTCGAGAGGTACCCTGACCTGGGGAAGAACAGGGTCGTCTGGGTGAAGGACGGCGTGATAGTGCGGACGGATCACATCCGGCTGGCGGAGATGGAGCAGACGCTCGCCATGAGGATCGGCGAGACCGCGCTCGCCACCAGGCGAGTCTCCGGCTCAATCAGCAAGCTCAAAAGACTGGTAGAACGCTAGCAGGCGCCGGATGGCCAAGTACTTCACGGAAGAATACTTCAAAGAGGTAGAGCTGAAGCTTACGGCTGACCCCAAGTGGCAGCAGGACACCAAGGGAATCAAGACTACGATACTTCTCAGCGCGCCAGACCGCAGCGCGCTCTTCCTGATCAAGGTCGAGGACGGGGTCACGGCCATCTCCAAGACCGAGCCGGGCGTCAGCGTGGAGTTCTCGTTCGAGGGGACCTACGACGTCTGGACGAAGGTGGCGAAGGGGGAGGTCGACCTGCAGTCGGCGGTGCTCAAGGGACAGCTGAAGTTCAGGGGATCAATCACCAAGATACTCTTCTACAAGGACAGGTTCACGAGAATCGCCGAGGTGATCCGCTCGGTTCCCGTGGAGTTCTAGGCTCCAGGGACGAAGACATAGTACGGCGAGTCGTCGCCGGTCTTCCTGAACTCGACCTTCAGCCCGTTGCCCAGCCTGCCGATGCCAACGAGGTAGGGGTCGTTCTCGACGAAGCTGGTCGGAGTTACCAGGACGTACGTGAAGGTGACGAGCTCGGCCTCGGTCCCCAGGTCCACCCACTCCGCATCTCCGCTCATGCACTTCGGGCAGTCGGACTGGGGCGGGAAGCTGACCGTCCCGCATCCACGGCACTTCGTGGTCACGAACTTGCCGTCCCGCAGTGAGGCCCAAAACTGGTGGGTCTTGGAGATCGGGATGTTAAAACGGAGGCTCAGGGTCCTGCGGGAGTGCAAAGTTGGGGGTTCGGAGTCAGTCATCATCGGTCCCTCGACAAGACGGTCACATAGCAGTAGTGTCCCGTGCCGCCGACATTGTGGACCAGACCATTCCCGTGCTTGACAGGGACCTGGTGCCTCCCAGCCTCGCCCCGGAGCTGCTTTGAGACCTCGACCATCATCGAGACCCCAGTCGCGCCCACAGGGTGCCCCTTCGCCTTCAGGCCCCCGTCTACGTTGACTGGTATCCTTCCCCCGATCTCGGTCTGGCCGTCCCTGAGCAGCTTCGGGCCGTCCCCCTTCGCGCAGAATCCGAGGTCCTCGTAGGCCATGATCTCGGCGATGGTGAAACAGTCGTGGCAGGTCGCGACGTCAAGGTCCGCCGGCGTGATCTTTGCGAGCGCGTAGGCCTTGCGCGACGCGTCGACCGTGGCCGCGAGGCCGACGTAACCGTCCCGCCTGCTGAGGTTAGCAGAGTCCGACGAGACCCCGATCCCCTTGATCCAAATCGGGGTGTCCGTGAGCTTGCGCGCCGCGTCCTCGCTCGCGAGGACCACCGCGGCCGAGCCGTCGGTGATGGGGCACGCGTCGTAGAGCTTGAGGGGCCACGAGACGACCTGAGAAGTGAGCGCCTTCTCCAGTGTTATCTCCTTCTGGAACTGGGCGAGCGGGTTCATCGCGGCGTAGTGGTGAGCCTTGACGGCGACTCTGGCCATGTCCTCCTCGGTCGTCCCGAATGCCTTCATGTGGGCGACGGCGTGGAGGGCGTAGTATGCTGGGAAGGTCATGCCGTAGTTCTCGAACTCCCAGACGTAGGAGCCGGCTCGCCCCATGAGCTCGACCGAGGTCAGCGTGTCGACTTCGGTCATCTTCTCAAGCCCGACCGCGAGCACGACCTCTGCCTCCCCGCTGGCGATGCTGAGGTAGGCGGACCTGACCGCGGCGCTCCCGCTCGCGCAAGCCGCCTCGACCCTCATCGTCCCGACCTTGTCGAACCCTGCGTACTCGTTTACGATCACGGCGGGCAGCGACTCCTCGTACCAGCCGCCGGCGCTACCGACGGTCACGTTCTCGATCTGTCCCTTCTCCACGCCGGAGTCCTGCACGGCCTGCCTGACCGACTCGAACGCCAGCTCGCCCAGGTTCACGTCGGTCCTGCGCCCGAACTTCGAGTGCCCAATGCCGACTATCGCGACCGGTCTCAATTCGAGCGCCTAATCCCGGATAAGCTCTCTCGAGATTATCCACTTCTGTACCTCGGACGTTCCCTCGATTATGTCCAAGACCTTTGCGTCCCGCAGATACCTCTCTACCGGCAACTGCTTGCTAAGGCCGATTCCGCCGTGAATCTGGATGGCCCGCTCGCTGGCCCAGACGGCCGTCTCCGTCGCAAAGAGCTTCGCCATGGAGGCCTCTGTGATGAAGTCCTCGCCCCTGTCGCTGACATAGGCCGCGTGGTACGTTAGGAGCCTCGCGGCCTCCACCCTGGTCGCCATCTCCGCGATGAGGAAGCGGATTGCCTCGAGCTTGCTCAGCGGCCTGTTGAAGAGGGCCCTCTTCTTGGAGTATGAGATGCTCGCCTCGAGCGCCGCATCAGCCACCCCGATCGCGCCCGCTGCCGCGCCGACTCGACCCTGGTTGAGGACGGCCATGGCTATCAGGAAGCCATCACCTGGAGAGCCGAGCATGTTGGTGGACGGCACCATGCAGTCGCTGAAGACGAGCTCTGCCGTGCCCGTGCCTCTGAATCCCATCATCTCGAGTTTGTCGCCAACGTCGAAACCCTTCGTCCCCTTCTCGACGAAGAACGCGCTCATCCCGGCGCCCTTGTCCTCCACAGTACCCGTCCTCGCGAATATGACCGCAACGTCCGCGTAGAACCCTTGCGATATCCAGATCTTCGACCCGTTAATCATGTAAGAGTCCCCCACCTTCTCGGCCCTGGTCTGGATATTGGCGGCGTCCGATCCCGCGCCCGGCTCGGTGAGTCCGTAACACCCGATTATCTCGCCTTTGACCAATCTCGGGAGGAACTTCTCCTTCTGCTCCGGGGTCCCG
>JBEKFK010000065.1:0-9892 GCA_050013375.1 Nitrososphaerales archaeon
CCATCGGGTTCAGCGGGAGTCCGGGAACACCGGGTATGATCCCGTGAATCACCTTACCTAGTGCCGGGTACACACCGGAGACGTACTCTCGCGCGAGCGGCCCGGACTCGCAGAACTGGCCATTGTACTTCGGAGCCTTCGCCCAAGTGTATGCAGCGCTGTTCGTCTTGTCAGGGACAGGGGTCTGCTCTCCAATGACATTCTCGGGAGTTGGCTGATTGTACCAAGAGAAGGTTGTGTCTTCGATAATCTGGGTAGGGTCGAAGGGTACGGGCGTCGTGCTGGGGTTCAGAATTACCCCCCTGGGAATCGTCAGTGGCATGTTGCTCGTGCCGCTGGATGATGTGGGGTCCTGGAACCCACCCATAGAGATGAAGTTCCCCGTCCCTGGACCGAGGCTGGCCAGCAGTGCGGCGTTGGCCGTGAGGTAGTTCCAGATTACCGGGGCGGCGATGTCGAGCGTCGTCCTGAACGTGTCGATTCTGGAGAGCGTCTTCTCGATCACGTCAGCGGTTGGCTTCACTGGATTCCCTCCGGGGACCGAGCCTCTCTGGTGTGGCGCCTTACCTCCCCAGAGCGTGATGATCTGGTGCATGAGCGCCTGGGCCGGGATTATCACCACCCTCAGGAGGTCCGCATAGCTGTTCACGACGATCGACTGCGAGAGCGCATCGAGCAGCCCGTAGAGGTGGTAGTCAGGGCCCGCGAGAGCCAGGATATGGGCCGCGTGGGAGTAGGTCCAGTCCGCGCCCAAGATGACGTTGCGGGCCAGTACGGCGTTAACCGGCAGGGATGTCGTCTCGTTCGCATAGCTGTTGGTGTACTGGGTCATGCCTGCGGCGTTCTCGACCGCCCTTACGGACGCGATATGGTGGTCGCTGTGGCAGACCCCGCAGATGGCTGAGAGGATCGGCGCACAGTCCCTGGGGTCTCTGTTGAGGACTATGTTCTCGAACCCCCGGTACAGAGCGGCCGTGTTTCTTGCGCTCGCCACAGCACCGTTCTCAACTTGAAGTTCGAGCTTGAGGTGCCCTTCGATCCTGGTCACTGGATCGATGGTAATCGTGGCCATTAGGCCTCACCCACCGCCTTGAGCCTTTCGAGCTCCTGCGGGTGTTGGTCCCGCAACTCTTCCTCCGATAGCGTCCCCGTCAAAAACACTTTGTTCATCGGAAAGTCCCTTGGATTCCAGTGCGCCTGGTAAAAGTGGAAGGTGAGGAGAAAGAGCACGGCGAGCAGCGCCTCGCTAGTGTGGAAGATGAACGGGAGACCCAGGAGGAACGTGGACCCGTACGCCCACATGAGGACGCCAGGAACCCCGAGGATGACCATCCCCCAGTAGATTCCCCAGTAGTCGAACTTCTGAGTGTAGTCATACTTCCCGTACTTCGGCTCCTCTCCCCGTCCGAGCAGCATGAACTTCGTGTTCTGCAGGGCCTCAGTAATGTCCTCTCGACCGAGCATCATCGGGATGTGAGGGTGCTCCCCGCGGGCACGAGCTGCGAGATAACCGAAAGTGTAGAAGCCAAAGTGGTACGCCACGAGAACTCCGAGGAAGATGGCGGCGAGAAGATGGACGTCCATGCTGACCGCCAATCCTCCCATCGCGTTGATCACTACCCTGCCCCAGGCCTCATAGTACACCTGGGCGAACCCGGTAACAGCTAGGATGGCCACGGTGACGATCAGCCACGCGTGCTGTATCCGCTGGTTCAGGTCGAACCTCTTGATCTTTGGACCTGCGACCCTTCTTACGACCCTTCTCGTCCCCTTGCTGACGATGTCCATGCTATTGTGGAGCACCGCGAAGAGTACCAGATACGTGATGAGGATGCGGAAGAAGAGGGTTGCCAGGTACGGCAGGCTGGATATCTGAAAAGGTGTGATGAAGATCCAGGGCACGACGTCTAGAAGCAGCCAGGAGATGGCAAGTCCGGAGATCGCCGAGAAGACGACGAGGCTGCCGATACTCCGGTGGTTGAAGACGGGGTTCATCCTCACGCCTTCCCAGAATCTGCCCCGACCTTCGCGTCCTCCTTCTTCTCAGGCCCTTCCTCCTTCTTGGACCTGACTTGAAGACCGATGGCGACGCCCGCTCCCACCACCAATGCCGCCACCCCCGCGACCTCCAACGTGGGGATGTCGACCCCAGGGAAGTGCGGGAGGGCTTCGAAGAATCCGCTTGTCGGGGCGTCTGGGAAGTTCGGATGCATGCAGCCCCAGCACATCGGGCCGGCCTGGGTGCAGAAGCTCAGTCCGCCGTTCCACTTGGTCTCGGCGCAGGCAGACACAGTAATCGGACCCTTGCAACCAAGATCCCAGAGGCACTCAGGGTCGTCGAAGTTCGACGCGAACTGTCCGGCGTCATAGTACCCTCTCCTCGGACAGCTGTCGTGTATGTACCGACTGAAGAACGCCGTAGGACGACCTTGGTCGTCGAGGTCTGGCGTGAACCCCTGGAGCACGGAGGCGAGAGTTATCAGCGTCCAGTCCGGATGGGCGGGACATCCTGCCAGGTTTACCACGGGGTTCTTCGTGGTCACGCCGGCCGTCCTCAGGGCCTCGGTGACTGAAACGGCTCCGGTCAGGTTCCCCTTCCCTGCAGGAATTCCGCCGAAAGAGGAGCACTGTCCCACCGCGATGACCCACGACGCCTTCGCGGCAAGCTTCTGCAGCAGCGTGTAGGCGTTCACATCTTGGCCGTTGTACTGTCCAATCGTGCAGTAGTCACCCTGCGATCCGCCGTTGGGGGTCCCGAGCTGGGGGGTCCCCTCGATCACGAGAACGTCGACCGGAGCGTCCCCGAAGGCGGCGTTCATGAGTGGGGCCTGCGATTGGTCTTCCCTCGTCATGCCCGCGGTAATCCAGCCTGAATTGCCCAGCTGGTAGTCGGGTGTCATGAAGGTGTCCCAGAAGTCTGCGGAGAGGCCCAGGTTCTGTGCCGCTTCAATCAGGTTGGGATTGGAGGCCTGGAGCATCGATACCGTGCAGCCCGAGTCTCCTCCCATGGGAAGCCAAATCAGATGGACGCTCCCGCCGTTCTGTTGGGCGACCTGGGCGAAGACCTGCTTTATCTCGCCCGAATAGATTGTCGCCACCGCGCCGGCACCCATGTACATGCAAAGCTTCAGAAAGTCGCGCCTCGCAAACTGGATGACTGATTTGGCAGATTCGGAGGTTCTCGCCAATTTAAACCCAGCGGAATATTACATGCCTACCTTATATGTGCACCGACAACATATGTCATAGCCCAATCGCGATACAGGCCAAAATGTGTCCGAGCGTCCATCCTCCGGAGCGCAAGATGGATGGTCGTGGAGCCATCGTCGAGGAACCTCTGGATGGGGCGGGGCGCGGCTGGATCTCATCTGTACACTACCTGTGGTTCAGCAAGCGAAGGTCAGTGGCATCGACAAGGAAAAGACTCTTCGAACGACCCTGTCAGCATCCGGTCTTCTTGTCGGTCCACCGCCGGACCAGTCCTCTGAACGCGACCGAGGTTTGGTTTCGGCCATGAAGAACTTTGTATAGACTCTCAGAATTCACTTTAGGTTCGAGGGGTATCTCGGATATCAGCGTAGAATCAAGGGCAGCTTCCAGGGCTGTCTTGCTCGTACCTCCGAAAGGGGAGGTCTTGCGTACTCCTCCCTCGTCGACGTAGGCCATATTGAGCACAACGCCTTCCACAGGTACCTTCTCGGTCTCAGCAAGACGCCTCAGGCGGGAGACGACGGCGACCGTGTTCCGGGACGGAGTCGTGACCAAGATGAGGCTTGACTTGCCGGCAAATAGGTCGAACGCAGAAAGGAGCTCGTCCCCCGTGCCGGGTGGAAGGTCGACAATGAGATAATCCAGCCACCCCCAGTCCGTGAGCGCCACGAACTGAGTTATCAGGTCCTGCTTGTCGATCCCTCGCATAGGGATAGGATTGTCGCCGGCGAGCAGGGCTACGGACATCACTTTTACTCCATGGCTCTGCTTTGGTTCCAGACCGTTCCGGGTACTCCTGAGGGGGGGTCTCAAGCCGAGATAGTCCGGAACACTCGCCCCGTGAATGTCGATGTCGAGTATGCCTGTGCGCAATCTCTTCTGCGAGAGCGACAGCGCAATGCCGCAGGCCACGAAGCTCTTCCCGACCCCTCCCTTACCGCTCCCGACGAGTATGACCTTCCCGAACCGATCGACTCGTTTCCGTGCTTCCTGTCTCTGGAACTGAAACCCTTTGGCCTGTCCCTCCCTCATCCCAGAACAAGCCTCCTGATCTGCACGTCCTCTCCCTCAGTCACCCCGATGTCGGAACTCCCGCACTCCGGGCAGTGGATGAACGCGGGGTAGAGGTAAGGGAGGAAGTGGAGAGGCAGTTCATAGCTCTCTGGCTCCTCCACAAGGAGGTCTCGCGGCACCGTACCCAACTGCCGCTTCGCCTCCGCCATGCCCCAACCCGAGGAGCACCTCCGGCAGATGAAAGAGGCGCTCACCACCCGAAGGCGGACCTTGCAATCTTTCAACTTCATGCCGGTGGTTAGCATCTTGAGCGCGTTCAGGAGGACCTCGGTGTCTATTTGCATCAGCTCGCCTACATCGACGTCCAGCTCGAGCAACCTCTTCGCGTTCTGCCTCTCAGTCTCCGATACCGCGAAGTCTACGATGCTCTGGGCGACGCTTAGCTCGTGCATCCTCGGCCAGGATTTCGCACCAGATCTGTATTTGAGGCTTTGAACTTGGTGAATGGGTCGGCGCGAAAGGATAAAATCACATGTGAAGGCAAGAACTCGAGATGGTCGATTCACCCGCCGAACTCGAGCCTGAAATCTGGGACGTCCCGCTCGAGGGAAAGCAGGTTGTCGTAGGTCTCGGTAATCGTTACATGACGGACGATGGAATCGGGATCAGGGTAGCGGAGGAGCTGAGAGGTCGAGAACTGGGAGGGAGGGTACTTGTCTTTGAGTACCAGACCCTGGAGTTGTCACTCCTGTGGCAGCTCAGGGGCGCTTCGAGGATAGTCGTCGTCGACGCACTGAGGTCTGGGGGGAGCGCCGGGACGGTCTCGACCTACTCAATAACGCCCAGGGAGGGCCCGCTGCTCGAGCTGCCCAGCCCACACGCAATTCAGTTGCACGATACGTTCGACCTCGCAAACCTGTCTGGAATGCTCCCCTGCCCCGTGACCCTGATCGGGGTGGAGCCGTCGAGCTGTGACCCCGGCGAAGGGTTGACGCAAGCAGTGTCAGCCGCCATCCAACCGGCGGTAGACGCCGTCGTTCAGGCGCTCGAGATCGGGCCCTAGGTGTGGGTCAAGGCGCCATTTCTCGTCTTGGCTCGCGGAGAAAGAGAGCCACGACGAACGCAAGCGAGATCGGAATCATCGCGTCAAGGGCGACGGCCCTACCAACGCCGAGAGTGAACAATGACGCGGCTATGAAAGTGGAGAAGATTGTCGCTACTGACTGGGCAGACGTGCTGAGCCCAAGGGCGCTCCCGGTCGTCCCACGGGCGCTGTCGGTCATCAAGGACTGAACCACGGGGAAGATTGAGGCGCTGAAGAAGCCCATGGAGAGCGCGGCAGCCATGTAGAACGCGAAGGTGGACGACGAGAAGAAGACGAGGTAGGAGAGGAAGGTGGCGAGGGTAACGCCCACGAGAAGCCTGTTCCTCCGCACGGAGTCGGATATGCCGCCGAGAATCACCTTCCCGAACGCGCCCGCAATCAGCACGAGCGAGGAGAGCAAAGAGGCAGACAGCACCGTGAAGTGCATGACCTTGAAGAAGTAGTACGGGAGGAATACGACCTGCCAGACGCTGGCCCAGGTCGCCAGCAGGGCGAACGACATTATCAAGACGACGTTCCTTCGCTTCAGGAGCTGCAGGGTATCCCTCCCAAGCCGGATCCCTGGAACACCCCGGCCGGCTCCGGCAAGGCTCCCCCTGGCGAGAAACGCGCCTGCAATGACGGCCAAGCCGAGTAGGGGGGCAATGAAGAACGCGGGACGCCAGCTCGAAGTCATGCTGTACGCCACGCCTCCTATCGAGAGCCCCGCCACGCTCCCGGCGTCGAATCCGACATAGAATATGCCGAGAGCGAGTCCCTTCCGCCCCTTGAAGTAGCTCGCTACGCTCGCCATCGCGACAGGCCAGAAGGCGCCCTCCCCGAATCCGCTGACGAGGCGGAACAGGAACGCCTCTGAGAAGCTCGATGAGAGTCCTATCATCCAAGTGAAGGTGGTGAAGACGGCGAGTCCACTGACCAGCACGGGCCACCTCCCGAATCGATCGGAGAGGTATCCAGCGGCGAACACGATGCAGGTCACCCCGATGTACTGGGCGGCCCCAAGAAGCCCAATCTGTGAGTTTGTAAGCGCCAGCGAGGTTGACATGGGCGCGAGCACGGCGGACAGGACCAGCCTGTCGACGGCATAGACGGCGTAGCCCGCCGTCATTATCAGAAGCAGTACTGCCGACGACCGCTGGCGCGAGAGAGAGTACAGGAGGCCGTTTGGCGACCTCATCGCCGAGATCGCACGGACAACCCGTTCCATTCTCGACGCCATGGCTCCAGCGCCCTTCCCCCATGCCTAGCGAGGCTTGCGCGAGCCCACGAGCCGGTTGGTCGCCTCGATGTCTAGTGCTGTGTAGTCCCTTAGATTTCTGAGCTGCCGAGGCGTCAGCTTCTCGCTAGCGAAGTTCCAGTGCAGACTCACCCAGTCCCCTCGTCTGAGTGAGGAGAAGGGGGGAATCTCATTGTCGTAGTGGACCTCCCTCTTCTCAGGCGGGGCAAGGAAGAGGCTCTCCTCTCGGAACGCAAGCGGAACCCTCTCCACGACGAGCGTCTTCTCCTTGACCTCGAGCACCCGCCCCCATGAAACCCTGCACGAATCCATCAGCTCAAGCAGTTTGCCCCGGCCCGCGGTCTTGATGTTGGACCTCGCGTACAGCCCCAGAACGTAGAACGTGTGGTGGGGTTTGGCTAATGATCCGAGCTCGCGGAAGAGCAGCTTGGCCTCCTCGTCGCTGAGCCCTCCCCTCTTCCCGGCCCTCTTTCTCGACGAAGTGAGGCCTTCGCGGGCAAGGTCGAAGAACTCCGAGGGTTGCACTTTGTCCAGCAGCGAGTTTCCAATCCAGTAGGCCTCGGTCACCTCCTTGTCGAACGGCTGTCTGCCCGTGGACTTTGCTATCATGCGGACGAATGGGTAGGCCGCCTCGAACTTCATCAGGGTAGAAGTGAGACCCTCGCTCACGGAGGAAGCGTGAAGATGCTCCAGTATCTTGGCGTTCTCGTCAGGCCCGCAGTACCCGAGGCTGTTGGGTTGCAGCGCGTGTTTCGCGTGGAGAAGCTCCCCTTCAATCTCAGGCTTCCTCTTCAAGGGGCGGACACCCTGAGCCGATTCATCTCGAGACGCAGGTCTCTCTTGAACTCCGCTTCCTTCTTGGTGATCCGCCCTATCGCCTGCTCAGCGAACACTTCCACGTAGGAGCCCTTGTTGACATGCACCATCGAGACCTCCACCTCGCCCACCGCTAGGCTATCGAGATAGAGCACCGAAGCGATGGCGCCCCGTATCGACAGCACCCTGCCGACCCTCGTGATACACATCCAGTCTGCTTCCGAGGCTGCGGCCGTTATTAACCGTTGCAGGGGTCCTCATTCCATGACCGCAGTCTTTGGTTTTGGACCCGTCTCGAGGACACGGTCCGGGGCGGAGTATTCCTCGGGAGACGGTTCGATAGCCTGAATCTTGGCGGCTCGGTTGTCCAGAGTTGGGAGCGCCACACTCCCCGGCCCACCCCCGTGCTTGAAGACCGTGGCAGACCATCTGGCGGGCTTGGTCTAAAGGAGCGTTATCAAGAATGAGAATCGCCTCCATCCCTTAAAAGGTTCGTCGGGATTCCTGTTGCAGAGCAAAATTGGCTGCGGCTGAGAAGTGGGTAGCAGTCAGGGTCTTGGAGGAACAGGACGAGGTAACCTCACGGGAAGCGGGGAAGAGCCAGACCGGGCCTCGCGGACCCAGGCCCGACCAGGTTCCAAGCCGTTCGTACACCAGACCGGTTGTGGTTGCCGATTCGAGGGGCCGAAAGTACAACGTCCCCGATTCGTGGCGAAGGTACGCCGACCTGTTCGATTCGGGGGAGGAATACCGAGTGCTCGTCGAGATACCCGGAGTGTCGAGGGAGGAACTCGAAGTCTCGATGACGAACCGAAACCTCTGGATTCAGGCCGCGACCAGGCAGTGCTCCATCGGGGAGGAGGGAACGTTCGTCCTTAGCAGAGGAGCCGGCACGAAGGTATTAAGGCGCGTGAACTTCCCCGAGGAGGTCATGTCAGAGAAGACGAAGGCCAGCCTCAACAACGGGGTGCTCGAGGTGCGAGCCCCGAAGAAGACGCCGACTACGGCGTCGAGGCACAGGACTCTGCTGAGGTAGCGGGCAGCGGAGATGGAACGACAGGGGATTGCGACGAATTGCTCTTCGTGAATGACATCATGACCTCGAAGGTCAAGACCATAGACCGATTAGCCACCGTGATTGAGGCGGCCCTTCTCATGGACAAGTCGAAGATAGGCTCTCTCGTCGTAACTGGGCGGGGTGTTCCGGTCGGGATCGTCACCGAGGGAGACATCTCGAGAGCCGTTGCGAGGAAGCTCGACGTCTCGACGGTAAGGCTTGAGACAATCATGGGCAAACCTCTGATCACGGCGAAGCGCGAGATGCGTGTGGAGGAGGCCGCGAAGCTCATGGCTGACTCGCACGTGAAGAAGTTGCCGGTGGTAGACTATGGGAAGCTCGTCGGGATGGTCACGCAGACCGACATCGTCGCCGCGAGCTTCAGCCTGGTGACCTCGCTGAAGGAGATGGTCCGGGCCAGATACAGCCCGCCGGACTTCGAACCCTGACCCGAACAGGTCATTCCTCGTTTCTTTGAGTCGAGGTCTCTCATCGCTGCGGGACGCTAAGTTCCTTGAAAGCCTCCATCGTCATCGCCTGGAGGGGGATCCTATCTCCCCTGTAGACGGCGGTGTCGTACTTTCCGAAGAGGCGGTGGACTCCGTGGTCCATCTCCTCCGCCAGGCCCACGAACATCGTCCGGATGAGTGCCGTAGTGACCCGCAGGCCGCTGTCCGTCTCCCAGTCCAGCTCCTCCTTCTTGAAGAGGGTGTCCGCGTTAGCCTTTCTCACGAGGTCCTGGACCTGTGACAGCGCGCGGTGCCGTTCGTCCGGCGCGAGCAACATCGCCTTCTCGACCGCATCCATCGCCTTTTGGGCCGCGGCCTGGTGCTCCTTCACCTGCCTGTAGGTTGCGGCGTCGACGAGCCCGTGCTTGAACTTCAGTTCGTTGAGTTCGGCGGCCGACTCGTAGCTTGCCGATATGATCTCGTCCCTGGTCATCGCGTCCGTCTCATATGAGAGGATGGACTTCCACGTGGGCTCGAGCAGGGCCTGCCTGTGTTCCTCGAGCGTCCGATAGAAGTGCCGGTAGCCATACTTCGGGTCTTCGAACGCGCCACATCCGGGGTCGAGGAACGGCCCCATGGGCGATATGAAGAACTGGAGCCTGCGATCGGCGCCGAACTTCTCGATCAGGCTCTCGCAGTAGGTGACGGTGGCCATCGCGTCCTCGTATGTCTGGTGGGGGATCCCCACCATGAAGAAGAGGTCGAGCTTGGAGCAACCGTGGTTGAGGGCGCTCCCTATAGTGTCCTCGACCCTGCTGTTGGAGACAGGGAACTTGAGGCAGTCGAGCTTCCGGAGCTTCTCGCTCGGCGTCTCGATGGTCACCTCTATGCTCCATCGGCGGACGCTCTCCGCGATCATCTGGAAGTACTCATCCCCGGCGGGATAGAAGAGTTCCGAGACGAACTCGTTGGGGATGTTCTCCTTCTTCAGCAAAGCGAAGAAG
>JBEKFK010000066.1:0-9816 GCA_050013375.1 Nitrososphaerales archaeon
GTGCGGGTAGTCTAGCTTCATCGAGGAGACCTTGCTGATCAGCTTCTTCGAGCTCCTCCTGTCACCGGAGTGAACCACGAGGAGCCTCACGGGGTTTGCCAGTTCGAGCCTTCTCGGCTCCTCGCCTACCCTGAACTGCAGGACCCCTCCCATAGCCGAGACGGCGACGTCTACACCGGACGGGTTTCCGTGGACGAGCCGCTCTCCGAGCATCGCGGTCTCTATGACCGACCTGGTATCGAGGTTCCAGCCCTCCAGCCGGCTCACCGCGGCGACCGTGGCGACCATCGCCGAAGCCGACGACCCCAGCCCGGCGCCAGCGGGTAGTTCCGAGGATATCACGACCCTCGCCTTGGGTTCGGCACCCCTCTCCCGGTACATCTCACGGAGGAGCCTCTCGACGGGGAGGAGGTCGGAGCCGGCGCGGCGGTATCGCGCGAGGGCCGTCTCGACCGTAAGCCCAGACGAGCTCGACGCCTCGACCCTGGTCTTCTGGCCAAGGGACGCAGCCAGGGCGAGGGCGCCGTGGACGACGAAGTGTTCGCCTGTGATGATTACCTTCCCGGGAGCCTCGGCGACGACCTTCAGGACAGCTCACCCGAAGGCGACCGAAGGGTAGCCCACGACCGCATCGTTGTCTCCGGTCGTGTCCCCGCTGCTAGCATATTTGAGCAATTCACCACGCTTGAAGCCGAGGAGGCGGCTGGCCTCCATGACCGCCCCGATGGCTCCGTAGCCGCAGGCCGTCACCCGCTTCTCCTCGAGCACGGAGTAGAACGCCTCGATGTCGAGCCGGAGCACGGTCTCGAGGAGCGCCGTGTCCTTCTCCCTCGCGGTGGCGGCGGGCTCGTAGTGGGTCAGGTCCGAGGAGGCGATGAGGATGGCGTCCCTCCCCTTCAGAAGAACTGAGAGGCCCCTCCCCAGCTCCCTCGCCGTGTCCATGTCCTGGAAGGCGAGGCAGATCGGGAGAATCTTGAAGGCCTGGTAGATGTCCTGAAGGAAGGGGACCTGGACCTCAAGCGAGTGCTCCCTCCTCTGCGACTCGGGGTCGAAGTCGACGAGGCCGGTGAGCTCGACTATCCTGCGCGCCGCCTCCGCATCGACCTTGACGTTCCCGAGGGGGGTCGCCCACTCGCCTTCGCGGAAGGTGGAGATGCCGCTCCCGACGCCGTAGTGGTTAGGGCCTACGATCACGACGAGTTCCGGCCGACGGAGGGAGGAGAGCCAGAGGTAGCTGTGGGCGGCGACCGGACCCGAGTAGATGTAGCCGGCGTGCGGTGCGACGCAGGCCAGGACCCCCCTGCGCTCCGCCGCCGTAGGCGGGAGAGAACCAGGTCCTAGGCGGCTTGTGTATGAGCCTCGGATGAGCGCCTTCAGCTCTGCGGGGTCGTCGGGATAGAAGCTCCCCGCGACGGCGGGTCTCCTGACGGTCATTGGGTGCGGCCCGCGGCGGCGTGGCTTAAGAGATTTGGGTTCGGGAGATGCGGTCTCGGCGGACGGACTACTCTTCTTCCTCTTCTTCGAGGTCCGACTCGAGGAGCTTGGTCTCGAAGTCGTCGATGGTGTACTTCATCTTCTGGTCGCCGGTGATGGCACCGGAGTTCGTCTGGACGGCCATGGCGAGCAGCCAGAAGATCGCGGCCAGGGCCTTCCTTCCCCTGTTGTTGCCGGGGATGACGACGTCGACGTCGTCGGTGATGTTGTCCGTATCGCAGACCGCGATCACGGGTATCCCCATCTTCGCCGCCTCGATAAGAGCCTGGGTGTCCGACGCGGGGTCGGCTACCACGACCAGTTCGGCGTCTAGGTGACCTGGGAAGAGAGGGTTCGTGAAAGTCCCCGGCATGAACCTCCCGACCACCGCGATCGCGCCGGTGACCTCGCAGAACTTCTCTACCGGGACCCTACCGTAGTCCTTGCTCGCGTAGACCACCGTGTTGGCGGCTCCCGCGAACGCGATGAACTTCCCGGCGACGTCTATCCTGTGAAGAGTCTTGGAATAATCGATGAGGTGCAGTCCGTCAGGTCTAGGCCTCGTCGTGAACTGCTCCATCGTCTTCGTCCTTACCTGAGTCCCGATCCTGATGCCCGTCGCGAGAAGGGCCTTCTCGGAGAGCTGAGGGATGACCATCTTCTCATCCGAACCACTCTCTTCATCTCCGTGTTCTGCCATGTTGCTTATCTCAATTCACCAATGTTGCTGTCTCGAGCCTTTCGCCTTCTCGAGGTACGTCTTTTAAGCGTATTGAGGTGCACGAAGCGGATTCCCGCATCAGGAACCCACCCACGACTGGTCGAGCGCCCCGCCCAGCTCCTCGGAGAGCCGTATGAGCTCGTTCACCTTGGCCGTCCGCTCGCCTCCAAGCACGCCGCACTTCATCAACCCGCAGCCGAACCCGACCGCGAAGTGGGCCAGGTGGCCGCCCTCATTGTCGCCGGAGCGGTGCGAAGCAGTCAGGACCTGCCCGTGTTCGCGCGCCAACCTGGAGAACCTCGCCGCCTCGCCCAGCGATCCGATCTGGTTGACCTTCACGATGACACCGTTGGTGCTCTTGCTCTCGATCCCGAGCTTCAGCCTTTCCGGGTCGGTCGTGTAGATGTCGTCGCCGACTATCAGAGTCTTCCCGAGCGCGGAGTGCAGTTTCGCGTACCCCTCGAAGTCGTCCTCGTGCAGAGGGTCCTCGATGTAGAACAGCCTGAACCTGTCGCAGATCTCACCGATGAAGGATATCTGCTCCTCTCTGGAGCGAGTCTTCCCCGTCGAGCGATAGTAGTATCCGCCCTTCTTCTCGTCGTAGAGGCTGTCGGCGGCGACGTCGAGACCCACTCGAATCTTCCTGCCCTTCTCATCCTGGACCCGCGCGGCCTCCTCGGAGACCACCAGCAGGGCCTCCTCGTCCGTTATCCCGGGAGCCCAGCCGCCCTCGTCTCCCCTTCCGAGCGGATACGAGAGGGACCTTGCGAGCCGCCTCCCCACGGACTTGTGGACTGCGAAGTTCAGCTGCTCGGCCTCGGCGACCGACCCGGCGCCGACCGCGGTGACCAGTATCTCCTGCATGCTGGGCGAGAGGTCGCTCGCGTGCTTCCCCCCGCCGAGGACGTTGCCGAGGGGAAACGGGAGGGCCGAAGAGCGGGCATCGATGACACGGCAGAGAGGAATGCCCCTCGCCCGTCCCTCTGCCTCGGCCGCCGCGACGCTGACAGCGTAGGCAAGCGAGCCTCCTATGCGCGAGTAGTCCCGGGTCCCGTCGATCTCCCTGAGGAGCCTGGACATCCCGTCGATGTCAGAGGCGTCGAAGCCGATTATCCTCTTCTTGTAGCTCTCGAACTGGGCGATGGTCTTCTCTGAACTCCCGTCGACGAACGGCACCGCCTCGCCACCGCCCAGGCTCGCGCCCGAGGGAGAGAGGGCCCTTCCGAGTTTCCCGTCCACCCAGACGTCGGCCTCTATCCCGAGGTCCCCGCGGCCATTGAAACAAACCCGGACGCGGACGTCTTGGATCTGCATCGCTGAGATCAGGGCCCGGGGTTCTTCTGCTGGTAGTAGGGGAGGACCTGGTCGATGAGGTCCACCGAAGTGATCATCATCCTTCTGCAGCAGTAGCGGGATACCTTGAGATCGTCCAAGACCTTGCCCGGGTCCTCCCCGGCCTTGACCCGCGTCTCCATCTCGGAGAACTTGTCGCCGAGGAGCTTCCCGCAGGTGAAGCAGCGGATTGGGACTAGCAACCCATTCTCACCGGTAGCTCTTCTGTCTCTTCCGCCTCGCGCCCGGGCCGCCGAACTTCTTCGGCTCCGTCTGCCTAGGGTCTCCCGAGAGAAGGTACTTGCTGAACGCCGTGATCTTGTCCCTGATGTCGGCCCCCTTGGTCTGGTCCACGTAGGCCCTGGCGAGGGACATGGCGACTGCGTCGGCCTGGCTCATGAAGCCGCCACCGGACACGTTGACGTCGATGTCGTACTTCTCCCTCAGCTCTCCCACGATCATCACCGGCGAGAGCATGTGGAGCCTGGCGACCTCCGGCTCGCAGATCTCGAGGGGCACGCCGTTCACCCTGATCCGCCCCTGACCTGAATGGATCGCAGCCGTGGCCCTTGAGGTCTTCCTCGAGCCCGCGTAGAGCTTCGGCTTCGTGCGCTGCTTCGATTGTGATACCATGTTTAACCAGACCATCCTATGTTCTTGGCGATCTCCGCTATCGTGGTGTAGCTCGGGAGAGGCCTCGTCGCGAGCGCGTCATCGAACTTGCTCGTCTTGACGCCGGCGAACTTCTCGGGGACGCCCATGTAGACCCTGAGGTTGCTCATGGCGGTGGTGCCCTTCGCCTTGGTCTTGGGGACCATTCCCCGGACCATCCTGCGGAGGATGTTGTCGGGGCGCCTGGGGTGGATCGGTCCGTAGATCGGGTTGACGTGGCTGTATATCTCCAGCCGGGCCTGCCACTGCCGGAAGACGCTGTCGCTGTTCCCTGAGATGAGCGCGCTCTCCGCGTTCAGCACCACGACCTTCTTGCCGTGGAGCAGTTCGTGGGCTACCTTGGAGCACATCCGCCCCGCTATCTGTCCGGATGCATCTACGTAGATCGTCTTCTCTTCACTTGACAAGTCTGACACCACTCCCGTCTGGGAACCTCTTGACAAACTCCTCGATCGTGAGCGCCTCGCCGCCGGCCGTCTCTATCTTCTTCCGCGCCGAGGCGGAGAACGAGAACGCGCCTACGACCAGCTTCTTCTCGAGCGGGCCGGAGCCGAGGACCTTCCCCGGCACGAAGAGGGGGCTGTCCCCGTCGTCAGCCCGCGCCAGGTGCGCTACGTTGACGAACGTCTCGTTGTGCGTGGGTGCGCTGAGGTACGCCGCGGCGTCCCTCCAGATCCCGATCTTCTCCTTCCTTCCTAGCCTCTCAAGCATCACGGCCTGGCTTCTGAGGATCTTGTTGGATTTCATTCGGTTTTACCATCTTCCACTTTGCTGGTGACCTCGTTGTGAAGGTCCTGGAACTTCTCCTCGAGCTTCTCGATCGCCCTGGTCACTATCTCCTTCGCGGGCATCGAGCCGGAGCTCTCGACCTTCAGGATGAAAGAGCCTTCGGGCTTGCCCTCGACGAGGACCGATATGGTCGCGGGCTGCCACTTGGCGTGCTCCTTCGCTCTGCCGAGGCGGGCGTAGGCCTCGAGCTTCACGGACTGGCCTGCGGCCAGCTTCACTATCGGGATGTTTGGGCTGACCGGTCTGATCTCCCTGTCCTCTGAGACCAGGTCCCCCGAGAGGACGGTGCGAGGCTTGTCGTGGGCCGCGGCGTCTAGGACGATCAGGACCCTGCACTTCTGGCACCCGAGCGGGTTGCCGCAGTCGCACTTCTCGGGGAGGACGTACCGCTCGAGGTCCGTCCTTAGCGGGATCATCCCGAGCCTGTGCGCGAGTATCTCGTCGTATAGAACGGAAGAGTTCTCGAGTATAACAATATCGTCGATCGCCATCGCCGGGACCTCGGAGATGCAGAAGCGCCGAATGGCGTTGGCGTAGCTGCGGTCTATGCCCTCAAGCTGCAACGAGACCTTCTCATCGCTCTCCTCGAGCACTTTTATCTTGGGAACAACCACTGCTAACATTCACTCCGGCGAACTAGAGTTTGTCGCGGGTTGGAGCGGGGTTTAAAAGGCTTCACACGTTTCCGGTTCCGGACCCAAAAGTCTGAACGGGGGACCATGTGCTCAGCACGATGGGACTTGTTGGTGTGAACGCTGGGTCGTTATCGATTGTATCAGATGAGAAGGCGACTGCGTCCCTAGCCCATGGCAATTCCCCAGTTGGTTAGCTGAGGAGCAAGCAGAGAAGGTAGTTACGCTCTTCTTCCTCTGCGCCCACCCTTCTTTCTGGTGGTGTCGTGAGGGATCGGGGTCGCGTCCTCGATGCGGCCTATCCTGAATCCAGAACGTGCGATGGCCCTGATGGCCGCCTGCGCGCCCGGACCTGGAGTCCTGGGACCCGTGCCGCCGACCGCCCTGACCTTGATGTGCACCGCTGTGATACCCTTCCCCTTCGCAACGTCTGAGGCCGCCGACGCGGACCGCATGGCTGCGTATGGCGAGGCCTCGAACCTGTCGGCCTTGACGTGCCTTCCCCCTGAGGAGAAGGATATCGTCTCGGCGCCGGTCAGGTCGGTGATGTGTACTATCGTGTTGTTGTAGCTGCTGTAGATGTGGACGACCGCCCATCTATCCTTTAGGAATTCTTCTTCTGACAATCTCTATCACTGGCTCGGAGCCGTCGGCTCAGTCGTCTCCGGCGCCGCTGCCGGTGCGGCCTCCACCTTTGGCTCGGCGAGCTTCGGGACTCCGATCCCGCCCGTGAGCACGATCTTCTGCTCGTCATCGGCCGTGACGTGGTAGCCTGGTACCGAGACCACCCGGTCCCCTATCTTCACGTGCCTGTGGACGATGAGCTGGCGCGCCTGTGCGGGGGAGACCGCACTTCCGCGCTTGTAGATGACGGTCTGCAGCCTGCGGCTGAGCATGTCCTCAACGCTGAGACTGAGCACGTCGTCGAGTATCATCCCTGGAGAGAGCAGCCCCTTCTTCAGGAGGCTGTTGAGGAGCTTCCCTTCTTCCCGGGTGCGCTCGACCGCGGGAGCGGCCAGGAGGTGCCTCGCCTGCTTGCGTATGGAGCTGAGCTGCGACTGGGCCTTGTAGAGCTCGCGCTTGTTCCTCAGACCGTAGCTGCCGAGGAGATAGAGCTCCTGGGCGAGTTGGTCGCTGCGCCACGGGCTTCTCGGCGTGGAATAGGTCCTGCGCGGCCTTCTAGGGTCTCCCATCTATATCGGCACCTACTTCTTCTCCTTGTCGTCTGCCGCGCCCTTCGCCGCGTTCGCCGCCGCCTGGAGCGTCGACTTCCTCACGCCGACGGTCCTACCCTTCCGGCCCGTGGTGCGAGTCCTCTGTCCCCTTACCTTGAGACCGAGGCCGTGCCTAATCCCTCGCCAGCTCTGTACGTTCTTCTCCCTGTCGAGGTCCGTCTTCAGCGCAAAGTCGAGGTCAGGGCCGACGAGCTGCTTCGTCTCGCCCGTCTCGGGGTCTCTCCGTCTGTTCAGCGCCCACTGTGGAACCTTCAGGGATGAACCGTCTATGAGCACCTTCTCCAGCTCCTTGAGCTGAGATTCGCTGAGCGTTCCCAGCCTGGCCCTCGGGTCGAGCCCCAGGCTGCTTACTATTGACTGCGCAAAATTGTCACCGACTCCCTTCAGATCTGCAATGGCGGGGATGAGCTTCTTCCTCCCCTCTAAGTCCTTCCCCCTAATCCTAACTAGATACCTGAACTCCGACGACAAATCAGTAGCTGGACAGCCCTCCAGCCTCGGATTATAAGAATTGCCCTATCTCCGAGCGCAAATCAGCCGCTGGTGGCGTGGAGGACATCCACGCTGTCGACCTTACCGTCGCCGTCCATATCCGTCCCCCGAAGGACGACGGCGTAATCTCCCCCCTTGTATCCGGCGAAGACTCGTTCGGCGAAGTTCGTCAGCCCGATGATCGCCGCCTTGGTCCCGGCGCCGCTGAGGCCCGCGGCCACGACGCAGTATCCGTCAGGGTTCCAGGGGTTCCTCACCTTGGCGATCAGTGCGTCCCTGTCTGAGCTGTACCGCGCCCCGTCCTCGTCGACGATGGACCCCCAGAAGCCCTGCTCGTAGAACTTGATCGGGAGGTGAGGGTTGATCTCGGCTGCCAGGACGTTGGTGCGCGGGCCGCCGACGACGATGAGGTTCGACTTCTCGAGCTTCTCGATCTTGAGGTCGACGTCGAGCTTCACGGGAAACCGCTGGGGAAGCCTGACGAACTGGCCGAGGGCGAAGCCCACCTGGATCGCGTAGTGTCCGTCCCGGCCCTGGGTCCTGATGGGCCCGTGCGGCTCCGGAGAACCGACCACGATCCAGCCGTCCAGGCTCCCCGAAGAGATGAACTCGTGCAGGAACCTCCCGAACGCAGGGGACCGGGAGGCGGACGCCAGCCCGGTGAATCCTTCGGCCTTCACCGGAAACTCAACAGCGAAGCCGTCGACGGCGAGAGCATAGAGGTCGGCCGTCCCACCCCTCACGACCCTCTGCCCGACCTTCTTCAGGAGACCGGCGCGCTCGAGCTTCCTCACGTGGTAGTAGACCGTCTGGTGGTAGACCTTGAGCTCCCTGGCGATTGCGGACGGGTAGCTGGGACCTTTGGAGAGCAGGTGCAGGATCCTGTTGCCCATGCCGGAAGCGGCAGGGAAGAAGCTAGCAGGGTCCTCCGAGACCGACACCCTCTTGCTCGTCGAGGAATCGGGGTCCAGGAGGAGCCGCTCCTTGCGCATGAATCCGATGCCATTTCAACTATTATTAAACGATTATGCATGGTGAGCGAGACTCGGCCGGGATCCTCGCTGTCGGAGAGCCAGATGCATGCAAACTCCCGTTTGCATGTATGAACCGGCGACGCGACGGGTGTTATATCGGCTCGGCGGAGGAACCGGAACGTAACAACTTGTGCGGGATTATCGCCGGGATATCAGAGGAGGAGATTGCGCCGATCTTGCTGGAGGGGTTGAGGCGGGTCGAGTACAGAGGCTACGACTCGGCCGGCGTGGCCACCCTCAGCGACGGCAGACTCGAGATCAGGAAGGAGGTCGGGAGGATCGACGACCTCGAGAGCAGATACCGAGCCTCAGGGATGAAGGGGCGGACGGGCATCTCACACACGCGGTGGGCGACCCACGGAGGCGTGACCCAGGCAAACGCCCATCCGCACGCCTCGTGCGACGACATGGTCGCAGTGGTCCACAACGGGATCATCGAGAACTACCTGGAGCTCAGGGAAAGGCTCATCGGTGACGGCCACGTCTTCAAGAGCGAGACGGACACCGAGGTGATACCGCACCTCATCGAGGAGGCGTGCAGGAAGGGGATGGATCCCCTCGCGGCGACGCTTAGCGCCGTGAGGCAGCTAAAGGGCCAGTACGCGATCGTCGCGATGTTCAGGGACCACCCGGAGGTGATAATGGGGGCGAGGAACGACGCGCCGCTCGTGGTCGGGGTCGGCGAGAGGGAGATGTTCCTGGCGAGCGACGTCCTGGCCTTCATCTCGCGGACCGACAGGGCGGTGTTCCTCGACAACATGGAGGTGGTCGAGCTGACCGCCAGAGGGTACAAGGTCTTCAACACAGATGGGGTCGAGGTCGAGGAGAAGCCGACGCAGCTGGCCTGGGAGCTCTCCGATCTCTCCAAGCTCGACTACGCGCACTACACGCTGAAGGAGATCCACGAGCAGTCTGTGTCCGTAGAGAGGGCGTTTCTGCAGGACGGCGCGAAGCTAGACTCCTTCGTCCGCGCGCTCAGGGGCGCCAAGTCGGTCATCCTCACGGCCTCGGGATCGAGCTACCACGCGGCGATGCTCCTCAAGGACAGGCTGAACCGCGAAGGCAAGATCAGGTGCGACGCGGTCCTGGCGGGCGAGTTCGAGGACACCGCCCACTTCGTGGACAAGGGGACCGTGGTGGTAGCGTTCAGCCAGAGCGGCGAGACGGCCGACCTCCTGCACGCCGTAAAGGTGGCGAGAGCGAAGGGGGCGAGCGTTATCTCTGTCGTGAACGCGGCGGGGTCGTCCCTCGCAAGGGAGTCGGACGAGGTGCTCACCCTGAACTGCGGGCCCGAGGTGGGCGTCGCGGCCACGAAGAGCTTCACGGCCCAGGTGATGGTTGGGAACGTCATAGCGGATGCTGTCATCGGGAAGAGCACCGTCGGAGACCTGGATGCCGTCCGCAAGATGATAGAGGAGACGCTCGCCACAGAAGAG
>JBEKFK010000067.1:0-9816 GCA_050013375.1 Nitrososphaerales archaeon
ATGACTGAAGCCATGATTATGGCCACCAGCGAGACGACGACGAGCCCGGCCGTGTACTGAAGAGGGAGAAAGATGAACGTGGAGAAGACCGCGATAACGATCCCGAACCCGACATTGTAGAGCCTGTCCTTGCCGCTGCCGAGAATCGCTCCGAAGACAACCGTCCAGGCTCCGGCGAGAAAGAGTATCAACGCCGCCGTCTGTGCGTCATCGACTATCCCGAACAGAAGCAGCGCCACCGGCACCAGCACGCAGACGAGAAGACCAATCCCGAGCCCAATCTTCAATCTTCCCAGCACCTATCCCCGAAAGCGGGCTTTCGGCTATTTAAGGCGATGGAGGGGGATCTGATCCCATAGCGCGGCTAGGCCTCTTCGACTGCCATGAAGCGCCTGATCCGACCCCTTATCAAGAACCTGCCGAAGATGAGACCGAGTCCGACCAGGATGAAGACGAACGCGATTACCAGCCCGATGATGCCCACCACGGCGACTATGACCTGAAGGAGCAGGTGGCGAAGCAGGTACAGAAAGGCTATCCCCACTAGCAGAAAGATGGCGCCCACGACGGCAGAGGCTCGCACAGGATTTGTAGGAACCGTTGCTATTTAGTGCTTCTCGCGGCCGGAGTCGCTCGGCGACGTGACAAGGTTATCAAGCAGCCCGGGCATGTCCCGGACGAAGTCGTTGGTCCCTACAAGCCGGAGGTTCCACGTCATAACAATCGCCGTGGTGCTGGCCATCATCCTCGCCGCCGCCGTCATTCTCGTCTACACCGAAGACAGCTACGTCAAGATCGAGGTCACGGGCACGAGCCACGCCTACTTCGTGCTGTCCTACGACTCGACCAACGTCACTATCCCATCGTCCCAGAACGTGACCGTCGAAGTCCTTCCGCACGTCGCCGTGACAATCGTGGCGTATCCCAACGCGACCTACCAGCTGCTGAGCTGGCACACTGCGGGCGGCCAGGTCATCTCGACAGAGAACGACTCGATCAGCATCATGACCGCAAACGGAGGGGGCACCGTCGCGGTCTCCGCCACTCTGGCTTCTGAAGCCCAGGGCCCCGATTGAGACCGAGGCTCCCTCTGCCGATAGAGCATAGACGCGCTGTCAGGGCCCTCGCAAGAACGATTGCCCTAAGAATCGCTACGCGAGCATTTGCGCGTACTTCTTCCGGAACTTTACCACCTTCGGGGCTATCACGACCGCGCAGTAGCCCTGTCTCGGGTTCCTCTCGTAGAAATCCTGGTGGTAGTCCTCCGCCTTGTAGAAGGCGACGAGAGGAGTGAGTTCCGTAACTATGGGGGCGCCCCAGATTCCCTCGGCCTCGACCTCCCGCATGACGCTCTCAGCGGTCGTCTTCTGGCCCTCGTCCCGGTAGAAAATCGCGGACCGGTACTGGCTCCCCACGTCTGCCCCCTGCCGGTTCAGGGTTGTCGGGTCGTGCATGGTGAAGAATATCTCTATCAGCTGTCTGTACGAGATTACCTTCGGGTTGAACGTGATTTTCACGCTCTCGGCGTGTCCTGTCTCCCCCGTGCAGACGTCCTCGTACGTCGGGTTAGGAACGGTTCCGCCGGTGTACCCGGACTCCACCTTCTCCACGCCCCGGAGCTTCGAGAAGATGGCGTCGAAGCACCAGAAACATCCTCCTGCAAATACTGCTTCCTCGACGGACGGGCTGCCGTCTTGCCGCTCTGCCAAGATGCTATTCAATACCCCCGGGGTATGTATAAACGCTTCAGCAGTTCCGGATTCCAGTACCTGATCGTGCCACAGGTTAAGTACGCGACCGGGAAACTGAGCAGTATGGCAGCCGCAGCGTTGGTCTACATCATACTGATCGTGGCCGCGGCCCTCTCGTTCTCAACTGCCCTGGTCGAGGCCACATACCTGTCGGTGAAGCAGGTCTCGCTGTTCTCGATGCAGAAGGACGGACTGGGCAAGGCGAAGACGGCGCTGAAGATAACGAACGAGAAGACAAAGCTAGTCAGCGTCACGACCCTCATCGGCACGCTCGCCAACGTCACCCTCGCGACGACCGCCGGCATCGTGTTCTCCGAGGCCTTCGGGCCTTTCGGATGGCTAGCGAGCGTCATCATAGGCTCGATCGTGATAATGATCTTCCTCGACCTCGTCCCCAAGACGATTGGCATCGAGAACCCGGTCAGGATGGCCGTGCTTCTGGCACCGGGCGTGAACGCAGCGGCGGATGCCCTCTCTCCGGTCGCGCAGCCCCTCATGAACGTCTCGAGGAAGCTCGCCACGTCCATCAGCGGAAAGCCGGCCTACAGCAAGGACGACATCGCCGAGGAGCTCGAGAGCCGCATTGACATGCTGGAGGAAGACGGGCAGATTGAGCCAGACGCCGGCAGAATCCTGAGGACGACGCTGCAATCTTCGAAGTACGACGTCAAGGACGCGACCACGCCGATTGAGAAGATAATCTCCGTGGACTCGGAGACAACCGTTCTGGAGGCGCTGAAGGTAATGGGCTCTTCGCACCATCCCAGGATTCCGGTCTTCGGAAGAGAGGCGGGGGGGTTCGTGGGTGTCGTGACCTTCCGTTCCCTCACCAGGGGGCTGTCAGAGGGCAAGCTCAACGACCCTATCTCGAAATTCATCGTCGAGGCCGTGAAGGTCGATGCCGACGAATCGATAGCGACCGTCGCCGACACGATGAGCAGGCGCGGCGTGACCATAGCCTTCGTCTATCGCGAAGGGAAGATGATTGGCGTGATAACCCTCAGCGACCTCCTGGAGAGGATACTGGGATTCAAGGTCGCCTGACCTGAGAGGGCCTGTTCCCGCCAAGGCTCCCGCCGAGTCACAAACCGTGAAATAGGGTCGGACCGTTCGAGTAGACTCGGTGTCCCGCAGATGCGCCTCCGCTCCCTGAACTCGCGCTCGCGCTACGCCCTGCTGGGGGCGGCGCTCTTCGTGGTCACCATATCCGTGCTCTTTTCTGACTCCATCGAAGACGTGGTCACCGGAGCGGGCCTGGGCTCGTCGACCGGAGTGGTCCAGAGTGTTACTGGGGCTCTGACCAGCGTCGTCATCAGCGCGATAAACAGCACGGGCTACCTCGGGATCTTCGGGCTCATGCTGCTCGAAGCGACCTCCCTTCCGGTGCCCAGCGAGGTCATCCTTCCCTTCGCTGGCTATCTTGTCTCGATAGGGCGTCTGGAGTACTGGGAGACGGTGGCGCTGGCGACCTCGGCCGGGGTCATCGGCGCCCTCGTCGACTACTACATCGGCCTCTTCCTGGGGATGAAGGTGATATCGAACTTCGGGGGCCGGTTCTTCATAGGCAAAGATCAGATGGAGAGGGTCGAGTCCCTGTTCCAGAGACACGGAGGAGAGATCGCTTTCTTCAGCCGACTGGTACCGGGCCTCAGGACCCTCTCCTCGTTCCCGGCTGGGAGCGCTCGCATGAATCTGCCAAGGTTCACAGTCTACACGGCGTTGGGGTGCTTCGTCTTCGACGCGGTGCTCGTGTACGCCGGAGATTACTTTGGAGCGCACTGGGACATCGTTCGCTCAATCGGCATACTCGAGATAGGGGCGACAGTCGCGGTGATCATAGCCGCGGCGTGGGTCTTCCTGAGGATGCAGAGGAGGGCTCCTGGGCGGTCCCCGGCACCAGAATCGAGCCAAGGCCCCCGTTCCGGGTGAGGATCGCCCTGGGAGACAGCGAACTCAGGTCGGGGCTTGACGGACCGCCAGAGCCATGGACGGAGAATCGGAGTTCATAGAAATGTGAAGAGATTTTCACCAGCGCCGAGATAACGGGATGACGAGCCAAACTCGTTGACCATGTCACAATTTTCTAACAACTGGGATAACAAGAAGGGCCCCGGGATTGGGAGCAGAATCGCAGGGCGGTTCAACAATCCTGGCCCGCTCAAGCCGCGTCTGGACCAAGCTACCCGTCAGATACAGACGGTCATGGCCAAGCTGGATGCGACCATATTCAAGCTGAGAGACAGGGACACGTTTCTTTTCAACAAGATCGTAGCTTCGGTGCAGAAGAGGGACTCCGCAAGGGCGTCCATGTTCGCCAACGAGCTGGCTGAGCTCCGAAAGATGAGCAAGATGGTCACCCAATCGAAGCTGGCCCTCGAGCAGATAGTGCTCAGACTGAACACCGTTACCGAACTCGGCGACGTGGTCCTCACTCTCGCCCCGGCTACCTCCATAGTGCGCAACCTCAGGGAGAGCATGTCTGGTGTAATGCCGGAGGCCGAAGGCGAGATGAGCGAGATCTCGGGCCTTCTGAGCGGGATACTGGTCGACGCTGGCTCGGTGAGCGGAACCTCGCTTAACTTCGAGACGGCAAACGAGGAGGCCGAGAGGGCCCTGGCGGAAGCGGCGGCGGTCGCGGAGACGAGGATGAGGAAGTTCCCCGACATACCTCAGACGGCGGGGAGCTCCGACCACGAGATGGAGATGGCCTAGAACAGGCCAAGTATCTTCCCGCAACTGCGTGAAAGGCGACAGAACCCCGGTCCCGTCTTCAGGGCGGCCTCGCTCGGGGACTGTAGAGCGGACGACGGTGGTCCCCAGAAGAGGTGAACGCCGCGGTCCGTCAGGTGCGGAGCACACGCTATAAGCAGCGCCGACTCGCTCCACGGGAGAGCCACAGAGAGGATGAGCGCCTTTGCAAGACCGGTCGGCCCCCGGCGGGACGCCGAGCACAGAAGGTTCGCTATCCTGACGAGGGACAGAGGTCTTCCCAGGAAGATTGCCTGGATCACGGTAGGACCCGGAGGGGTCTTCTTTGGTGTCGCCCGGGGGGCCGGCTCGGAGACGAAGTACAACTACCATGCCGACGGCGGCCTCTATCGCTACGTTCAGTCTCAGACGCCTGGTGGTCGGAAGGAGACCCGGGAACTTGTGACGAGGTCTCCTCCACTCGCCGAGATCAAGGGGTTGCTGCAGGTGCTCCCCATCGACCTCGGAGCAGGTGACAGGCTTCACGGCTTCCCCTTCAAGAAGAAGTTCGAGTCGATATACGTGAAGACCCTCAACGGAAGGGTCTCGTTCAAGCTCGGACTGCTCGAACCGGGGGTCCCCCAGGCCCTCGACACGATCAAACGAAAGGAGGAGCGGCACTTCCGCCTGATCACAAGGACAGAGCCCTGGATACTGCTCTGGAACGCTGCGGGGTTCGAACCAGCGAAGCGCACCTGAGGAAGCAGCGAAGGTCGGCCGCAAGGAAGGTCATGGAATTTCCCCGCAGGATTTCATCAGATTCATGAAGTCTAATGGGAAAACCACATGGAAAACCCTAGAATCATTAAATAGGCACGCGTAGAATCGAGACTCGTTTGTTCTGTCCAAAATGCGGTGCCCAGAACGATGACAATGCTACATTCTGTGCTTCCTGCGGAAACAACCTGAAAGCCGACACCTCCCAGACCCCTATGGGTTCTCCAGGATCGCCGGGGCAGCCGGGCGCCCAGATGGGAGGGTCCTCGAAGATGGACATCAAGGGGGCCTTCATGGACGCAATCGCCCTCGTCAGGGATCCAAAGGCGTTCATGACAGCAAGGGCGAATTCGGCACCACCGGTGATGTCCACGATCAAGAACTACGTCGCAATCCTCGCGGTCATCCCGTTCCTCTTCACCCTCCTCGGGTACCTGGCCTTTCCGCATGGTCACCACGCAGTGTTCGCGATCAGCGCGGGGATAGTGGCGTACATCTTCGCTCTCGTGAACGTGGTGGTCATCGGCTACATCGTCTTCATGCTGGCACCAAAGTTCGCCTCAGCGGCCGACCTTAACAAGGCAACGAAGCTCGTATCCTATGTGTACACGCCGGTGTTCCTTATCGCGATATTGAACATCATCCCATCCCTCACCTTCCTGAACATCCTCGCCCTGCTCTATGGGCTGTACATAGTGTACCTAGGGCTCCCAATCGTCCTCAAGACTCCGCAGAACAGAGTGGTGATGTACGTGGTCGCAACCCTCGTGGCTAGCTTCATACTGTACTTCATCCTGTACCTCATCGCCGCCGGGCTGTCGCACTTCTAGGGTCGCGGGGCGCTTCCGGGCCTAGTCCGAACGCGGACAACCAATCTCCCGAAGGCCGTCCCAACCAAGGCTCTGCAGCGACCCAAGCGTCGTCTCCTGCACATCGGCGTGGACGAGGTGCTCCCTTGGACGGGCAGTGTCCCTGCGAGACGTCCGGACCATCATCGACTGCTCGCAACGTTTAAGATGAAAAGCCGACGAGCGAGCAAAGATGAACGAGCAGGAGCGTAGGGAAGAGGTCAAGATCATCCATGAGCTTCGGAGGTTCGACACGGCGACCATATGCAATGTCGTGGCCACGTACCCCGGGAGCGACCTCTGCCTGAAGCTCTACGATGCCTGGCGCGGCGAGTACTACACCGACACCTCCGTCCGTTGCATCTACCCTGACCAGGGGCCCGTGTGCGGGTACGCCGCCACAGCATGGTACTCCGATGAGAGGGCTGAGCACACGAAGATGGACCGCTGGGCCCTTCCGGAGCAGTTAGACAAGACGCCGCGTCCAATCATACTCGTAGCCAAGCAGACCTATTCGCCCGGGCTCGAGGGGCTCTCAGGTCTATTCGGGGGAAACATGACGACACAGTTCAAGGCCCTAGGAGTCGAAGGGGTGCTCACCGACGGACCGATCAGGGACTACGTCGAGATCAGGGAGATGAAGGTCCAGTACCTTGCCACCGGCCTTACGTCCGGCCACGGACCCATCCAGTTGAGGGGCGTTGGGATGCCAGTCAGGGTGGCGGGCATGACGGTGGCTCCGGGTGACATCGTGCACATGGACCAGTGCGGGGCGTGCAAGTTCCCGGCGGAAAAGCTCCCCAAGGTCCTCGAGTACGCGACGGAACTGATCGGGCGCGAGAAGAAGGAGCAGGCCAGATTCCACGAGCCCGGATTCAGCCTCGAGAAGTGGAAGTCAGACTAGCCCGCCGGCCCGATGGTAGTAATCCTAATCTAGGACCGGACGACTTTCTCCGGTGATAGTAGTTGGACGCATACGAGAGCATACTGACGAAACTCGACGTGCGGGAGTTCTCGAAGAAGCGCGTCCCTGGCGAGGTGAGGAGGAAGATCCTCGAGGCCGCCAGGCTCACCGGATCCTCGATGAACTCTCAGCATTGGCGGTTCATCCTGATACAGGACCGCCCCAACCTGAAGAAGCTGGCCGAGGACAGCACCTCAGGCAAGTGGGTCGCGGCGGCCGACTTCGCAATCCTCATCCTGGTCAATCCGAAGATTCCCGGCTACACGATCGATGGCGGTCGAGCGCTCCAGGACATGGAGCTCGCCGCATGGAGCTTAGGGGTCGTCTCGGGCCTCTTCACCGGGGTCAAGCAGAAGGAGATTCGAGGGGACTTTGCCGTCCCGCCCGAGCTAGAGATATCGGGAGTCCTCGGATTCGGGTATCCACGGCGGAAGGTCCTCGGGAGGAAGAACAGGAAGCCGATCGAGGACATCGTCTTCTTGGAGAGATACGGAAACCGCTTCGACGCCAAGGGCCTTGAATGACCTGGTGGGTCCGGGCAGGTCTACCTGTCCGCGCCGAGGTCGAGCAGGCCCTGTACTGATCTCGACTGCGGCTCGAGCCGCAGGTCGATGGCCCTTGTGACGCGCGCCTGCAGCGACCTCTGCTCTTCGCTGGCTATCCCGAGAAGCTCAGACTCCTTGAGGGCACCCTCGACCGCGTGCCCGAAGGGGTGGTTGTTGTGGTACCCGAAGACCTTCTTGGTCTTGGCGGCCACCTCCTTCACCCTAGGCACCCAAGCCTCGAGCTCCTTGTCGGAGTATCGGTAGTTGTACCAGGGCCTGTAGCCTTGACCGTGCCATCGGATGTAGGAGAAGTCGGCCGTGACGACCAGGTCGGGAGGGAGCAGGGGCTCGTCGACGATGGTGTTGGCGACATTGTGCTCCCTCAGCAGGTCCCAGGTGTCTTGGCGGAGCCACGACAGGTGACGGAACTCGATCGCGAACCGAACGTCCGTGGGGATGACCTTCAAGAAGCCCCGTAGGCCGGACATGTCGCGTTCGTACGAGAAGCTGGGTGGAAGCTGGATGAGGAGGGGGCCGAGCTTCCCTGCGTCCTCGAGCGGCCGCATCACGTGCAAGAAGCGCGCGAGGTCCTGCTCCACCCCCTTTCCGACGTCGAGCCTCTTCTCGTGGGTGATCAGCTTCGGGAGCTTCGCAGAGAAGACGAAGCCGTCCGGCGTGGCGCCGGCGAACCCCTGTACCATTGCCTTCGCCGGATAGGCGTAGTACGTCGAATCTATCTCGACCGTCCCGAAGTACCTCGCGTAGTAGCTGAGCTTCCTCTTCTCGCCCTTGGGATACAGCACTCCCTCCCACTCCTTGTAGGACCACCCGGAGGTGCCCAGGCTGACGTCGGACATCTTCTCTTCGAGTAGGAAATCGCCTTCGCTGCGATTTAAGGGATTGGACCTCACTTTCATCCACCCCTCCCGAGAGCCCGTCGAAATCCCGCCGCCGCATTATTAGTCCGGACCGGCTCCGTCCACCGAATGCCAACCAGCAGTCTACAGCTCCCCCAGGATCCCAAGGAACCCAGACAGGACCACCCGGCATTCGTCACGGCCCGTTCTCTGCTCGGCCTCACCTCCGGAATGTCTCTGGTGGACTCGCTCATAGGCGGGCTCAAGCCTGACACGATGGCGTTCATCACAGGCTCCGGCATCCGGCTTCAGGCCGCGGAGAGGTACTGCATCCGCGCCCAGCTATCTCAGCCCGACGGCGGCCTCAAGGGCGGCGCCTTCTTCATCGACGGCGGGAACAGCTTCGACATCTACCTCTTCACGGAGCTGGCCCACCGACACCACCTCGCCTACAACAAGGCCCTCGAGCGCCAGCTACTCTCGCGCGCCTTCACGATCTACGAGCTGCGCTCTCTGATTGAGGGCTCAGCGGCCGTGTTCGCGACCAGGAAGCCGAAGCTCCTCGTCGTCTCGGAGTTCTTCTCGCTCTTCAACGAGGACGTGGAGAAGGGCGAGGCGAGGAGGGTCGTCAGCGACATCGCGTCCTCGATCTCGGAGGTCGGCGAGCGCGAGCAGGTCCCGATACTCATCACCTCGGCGAACCGGCCGGAGCCCCTCGTCTCCATCCTCGAAGAGCGCTGCAACATCTCAGCCGAGATCACCGAAGACGGCCGCCGCGCCACGTCGCACCTCTTCAAGCACCCCTGGAAGGCTCCGACGGAGGTCCTGAGCGAGACGGGCCCGACCAACTACAACCAAGACACGCTCCAGACGGAGGCGAGGCTCCGTGGGTAGGACCATCCCCTCATTCAGGATAGCCCTCGAGCAGGAGATAGCGAGCTGGTCGCAGTACAGGCGCTCCCTCGGGGTGGGGTCGAGGGAGGTCCTCGACGCGATGTTCAACAAGGCGAGGACGTACTGCTCCGCCTCCTCGAACGCCGTCCGTCCGGTCAAGTTCGAGGGGCTGTTCATGGCGATGGCGTTCGACCACGCCAGGCGGATAGAAGACCTGGCGGTGGCGATAGAGAAGCTGAGGTTGGAGATGGCCGGTGGCGGTTGAAGAGAAGGTCAGCGTCAGGCTCCTCAAGGAGGAGCTGGAGAGCTGGAGGCCCTTCGTCGAGGCGCTGAGGTTCGAGGACAGGCAGGTCGCCCGCGACATGATGGAGTCCTGCTGGAGGTACCTCGAGGCCGTGGAGCAGTCCGGCAAGGACTACCTGACCGAGCCCTTCTTCCTCACGGTCCTGCTCGTGCAGGAGAGGCGCCTGAGGGGGTTCGAGCACGAGCTCG
>JBEKFK010000068.1:0-9774 GCA_050013375.1 Nitrososphaerales archaeon
GCGAGCCCGGTCAGGTTCTGCACCTGGGTCTGCAGAGAGAGCTGCGCGTCCACGCCCCACTGATGGCAGACTAGCCCGAGCGCCGAGTAGGTATTGGGATTGCTGTAGTAGTGGTCGATCGTCAGAAGCCGGATCTTGTCCTGCGCGTAGCCATACCAGCTGCCTATGGGTATGGTCCTGTACAGGGAGCCGAAGTGGCCCCACGCTGTGCTCGCGGTCTGAGTCTGGATCAGGGAGACCGCCGTGTCGGCTTCCATCAGAGGATAGGTGGAGAAGTACGGAACTATGCCGTTCCAGAAACCCAAGACGGTAGCCGCGCTGGCGACCCCAACCGACCCGCTGCTCCCAGGGTTCGAACTGTTGTCACCCGAGTTGCAGAAGTTGAAGTAGGGAATACAGAGCCGCTCGCCCCCGCTCGCCTGGAGTCCCGCGAAGGCAGTGCTCGCACTCGATCCCATGGTCTCAAGGACCGAGCTGATGTACGACGGAATGTTGGCCACATACGAAGTGGGAATCGCAGTCCTCGCGAACGCGTATGGGGTCTTCTGCAGGATGCTCGCAAGACACGCCGCCTCGATGGCCGCATTGGCCGTCGCCATGTAGGAGTCGAAGCTGGAGGATTGTCCCCCGACTCTGTGGTAGGTTGTAACATCGGTCGCCATCTGGGCTGTCGGGATTATCCCGGTCCCCGCCACGGGAGCTCCGTTCGAGTTCAGCGAGACTGTGTTCTGGCCCGAATAGCTGGGAGACTCTCCGCTGAGAGGCCACAGAAGGCACGGGCTCCCGTCCGAAAGGTGAGTTCCGGCAGCCGCCATGTCCGATTTGTAGAAGCCCAGGGGGCTGTTCAAGTAGCGAACGTACGAGTTCATGTTGTGGCCGCCGTTCGCCCCCTGCGCCCCCCCGTAGTTTACCCCATGGTCGGACTGGACCCATCCGGCGATGCCCGCCAGATTCTGCAGACCGATCTTCTGGTCTATCTGACTGTAGAGCCCCTGCCAGAGCTGGAGATACTCCGGGGCGTCGATGACGACACCGTCGATGCCATATGAGCTCGCTGGTGTGAAGGTACCGTTCGCAAAGTAGTATTCCTGCTCGTCGGGGTAGAGTTTCGCCGCGTTGAAGATGAACCCTGTGTTGTAGCCCCAACCGTCAAGGGGCCCGAGAACTACCCCGTCCACCGACTGCCAGCCGGCGACCTGAGCGCCCAGGTCCGAGGTGTACCCATCGCTCCCGTCCTGCCAGGGATAGACGCCAAACCCGCAGACCGAGGAGTAGTAGTTGATCGCTGCCTGGAGGGAGGAGAAGGGGGCGTAACCCGATTGAAGGGGCTCCCCATAGGCGACCAGACCACACGTTGTCATCCCGTGGGCGGCGACTATCTGATTGTAGGTGTAACCGCGGGGGGAAGCGGTCTGAGTCGAGGACGTGGTGGTCGAGGTCGTCGCGGAGGTGGCGATCGAGGAGCTGGCGACCGTGGTCGTAGTCGTGCCACCGGGGGAGCTGGAGCTCGAAGTGCTCGTGGCTGTCGTGTTGGACTGTCCCGTCGAGTATCCGACCTGGAACGTGATGGCGCATGGACCCTGATACCCAGGTCCCCAGGACGCTCCCGAGTTGCTGGAGGTCAGAGTGTCGAACCCCGCTGGCGTCCCTTGGTCCGTTCCCTGGGGCCCGTATCTGGTCCAGTAATAGGTCATGGAGACGTTGGCGGCCGAACCTGACCCGGAATAGATGACCACCCAGTATTTTGTTCCTGACTGGAGAGTGGCGTCCGTCCCACTCACCGAGATGTAGTGGGGAGAATAGAAGAAGGTGTACGGGCTTCCGTACGAGCCGCTGGCCAGGGGTTGGGACAGGTTGGGAGCGCCCGAACCGTTGTCTGGACAGATCAAGACGCTTGTCGAGCTGGAGACGCCGGACAACCAGACGCAGTTTATCTGCCCTGTCGAGGGCGCGACGAACGGCTGCGCGACGTAGTCGCTGGTGCTCACGGGCAGGGACAGGGCCTGAATGACGGGGTTTCCCAGAGCCTCAGCTGTCGTGAAGACCTTGAACGCCCAGTCGGTCGGGCCCTCGGAAGCGTAGTCCCACTTCGGCCCGCTCCCAAAGCCCTTGAGGCAGTAGAACCTGAACGGGCTCACCATCCGCATGAGAGGGACCGAGAGCGTGCTCGACGTGGTCGACAGAACAACCCAGTAGTTAGTTCCTGCCACCACGGGAAGGTTGAAGCCCTTGGCATCCAGAAACCCTTGCTGGGGTACGGAGCCCGAGTCTACGTTGACCGAGGCGAGCACGGAGCCGGGGGCGAACCCGAGCTGGTTGGCTGAGTAACTGGGGTTGTCGCTGCAGATCGAGACGCTGAGGGGTTGTCCCGGGCCGTAGTATGCCCCGGTTGGCGAGTTGTTCCAGGTCTCCCACTGGACCTCGGTGAGGCTGCCGTTCTGGGTGGGGGAGAACCTTACGGCCGTCTGCTGGGACGAGTTGACAGCGTCGTTCCCACCGGCCCCGTACGGACCGGGATAGTCGACGTGGCCGACGACGAGTCGCGTGTTGACCAGCTGGTACCACAGGGTGAGCGCCTGGTCCTGGAAGCCGGCGCTCGATGGGTTGACATTGTTCCCCCTGAACAGGACTCCGTAGGCGTAGCCGGACTCCTTCAGGCTAACTTGATACTGATGACCGAGGACCGTGGTCACGGTGTTGTTCATGGTGAACGGCAGAAGGCCCATCGCGCCGTGCGAGTTCGTGGCCTGGGTCGCTGGCGCCGTCGCCAGGACCTGCCCGGTGGTCACGTCCGTCACGGTGAACACGCCCTGGTAGCCGGGTATGGTCTGGTGCATGTCAGAGAGCCAAGGGGAGAGGGTGCTGAAGGAGAAGGCGCTCTTCGCGGTGAAGGTCAGAGTCTTCCCTGGATTGGTGTTCCAGGAACTGATTGGAAGGGTTACGACCTCCGAACCGGTCTGGTTGAGGACCCTCAGGATGGATGATCCGGTATTCCCCATTCCGTTTGCGACTATGCTGTAGCTAGCGTCGGCGTTCGGATCCCACCAGTTGGGCGTCGCGTCGTTGATCCAGACGTTGTAGTAGTTGGATGAGCTGCTCTTTTGAGCGGAGAGCGAGGCTGTGTATACGCTTCCCGCCGAGAGGGAACGCGTCAGGCCTATGGGGATGGGAGGGGTCCAGCCCTGCCCCGCGATTGACGACGCTGGGATGCTGCCGGAGCCCAAGACGTTCGCGCTAGAATCCTTCAGGGTCACGACTAGAGGGCCGGGGGCTCCCACGACGGAAGCATACAGAATCACGCTGATCCCCGTCGCAGGTGAGGGCATGGTGAACCTCTGGTTGAACCCGTAAGTGCCGGAAGTGGGCGTGAACAACTCGCCGCTGCTTGAGTCCTGCGGCGTGAAGGTCCACACGGGTATCAATGGACCACCCCTGGGTGGTGGATTTCCGTCAAACTGAGGATTTCGAGAATGCCAAGGAAGAATCGGCAATCCCTGCGCGTATCTAGCAAGACCAAGCATGGCAGCAGCGCCGATGCCGACGACAGCTCCGCCTGCTAGGAAAGACCTTCTGGAGATTCGCCGACTTTTGGAATTGCGCTCGTCAGGACTACCCTGACTATCATCGGTCGTTTTCTTTCACCCTGTTTAGGCGTCGGCCAGTCTCAAGTCTTGGTCCGCTCCGAAATCTCTTCCGGACGATTTAAGTTTGATTCGTGCTCTTCTCTGAAGGCATGCTACTTTGAAATCTCGGGCCGGCCTGGTCTTGATTGCGCCAATGCTAACATTATACGCGAAAATTTTACCTTATTTAAAGCTTGAATAACTCAGATGGCCGGGAGCAACAGGAACGACCCAGTCCGAGTCTTGCTGTCGACTGGCTGCAGGCGCCGCTCGAGAAGGCTGGTGCCAAGGCGGTCCGACGACTCTCCAGAGGAATAAGATCAGCCGCATTTCTCCACCCACGATTTTAATTTTAAATAACCTTCAATCTTTATGCAGCCCGTGGCGCTTCCCCGTAGAATCCTCTCGTTTGGAGTGGCTCTTCTCTTCGTGATCTCGGCCGTTATTGGCGCAGGAATCGGACCTGTCGTCGGCGCGACACCGCACCCAACCCTAGATGGGAGCGCTGAAGCTGGATGCGGATACGCCACCTCCTGCTCTGTGTCGCTATCGACAACGAACCCCTCCGACGTGATCATAGTTGGTTGCGATTGCCTCGGGGGAGGTGCATGGTCTGTGAAGGATGCCGACGGTCTGACGTTCATGCCTAGGACCGGCCCGACAACCATAGGCGGAAACCAGTGGCTCGAAACCTGGTATGCAATCTCGGCGGACGTTCTAAGCAAAGACAGCGTAATCGTCCAGACCACGTCAACTGGGGAGACATGGTATGGCATGGTCGCTTTTGCCGTCTCCGGAGCGAACGCCGCCCAGCCCTTCGCGGCCGGGTTTCCGGTGGCCCAGGCCAATCTCGAAGGCTGCGGCGCCCCTTGTGACACAGGAATCTCTGCCCCTGCCGGTTCATTCTTATTCCAGGTAGGTGGCGACACGGGATCCACCCTGCAGACCGCGGGGTCCGGGATGACCCTGATACAATCCTCCAAATCGGGCCAGGATGCATATTCCCAGTACGAGGTCCTCTCTGCTTCCATATCCGGAGCTGCCCTCTCGTTCGGCACCCCGCAGGGGAGCGACTTTGGTGTCATAGTCGATGCCATCAACCCGGCGGCATCCTCGAGTTCTTCCTCGTCGTCCAGCACTTCGAGCGCTTCGGATTCATCGAGCTTCTCGACCAGTTCATCCACCTCATCCTCCACCTCATCATCGAAATCAGTGACCTCCACATCGTCAGCCACGACCTCCCAGACGACGACCTCGAGTTCGTCAACTACCACGTCGACAACGACCATTTCCACTTCGTCCACCACCTCCACCTCGACCACGACCTCCAGTGCAGGGACCGGGATTGCCGGGAGTGGAGTGTTCTTTCTGGGAGCAATGTCAAAGGACTCGTCCGCTCTCCCGAACACAGGAGCGCGTAGCTCGATCCAGGTCCACTCATTTGACGTTCCCGTGGGCTGTGTGTCCTTCTGGGTGAGTGACGATTCAGCGGCCGGCTTCTGGATGCAGGTGGGTTACTTCATCTGTGACGGCTCGACTCCCGTCATCTTCACCCAGGTCTGGAACCTTGGGTCATACACGGTGGTCTACGCGAACACCCTGAGCACCACTCCAACGACCGGAATCCATCAGTTTGCTGTCAACCTCCAGTCTGGTACCACGTGGGTGGCGACCTACGACGGGGCCTTGGTTGGGAGCTACGACCTGGGGGCGTCGGTCTCCTCCTCATCCTATCCTGTCTATGCCCTGTCGGAGGAGAACAGCCTGGCGGCCCCCATAAGCATCCCGACGACGACCTTCTCGGTGGGGGTCCAGGTTCAGATGAACGGTGTCTGGGCCGACCCCGCGTCGATAAGCGTCTACAACTACGGAGGCACATGGGGGCTACAGGGGCCTGCCCAGAACCCGCTGATCACCGCGGACAGCTTCATAGTTGGAGGGTCGCTCGCTAGCCCATCGAACGGTTCGCCTCTTTGATGGGTCTCAGGTTGAGCGGCTTCGTCCGCGTGCAGGACTCGCATGCTTCCTTGAGGATTAACAGTTATGTGACGTTCAAAATTTAAATAGCCTCGCTGGGCGAAACTTCCCGATGAGCGTGAGCGACCTCGACCTGGGGGGCGGCCTCAAGCTGGCTCACTTGCTGAAGAAGGGATACACCGGCTACTTCGAAGGCCGAACCTTCCGAATCCTCCAGGGAGGCACGGTCGTGAATTCATTCAGTGACTCCCAGGGCAAGATACTGACCCAGCTGAGACAGAAGAACGCGATGACACCAACTCAGATCTCCGATGTTGTTGGTTCGACCCCGGCGGCGGTGATCTATAACCTGAAGGCCCTGATTAAGGCCGGGGTCGTGGAGAGACACCCTCTTCCTGGCGGGACGGTCTTCTACATCCTCTGCTGGGATGTGAGCGTGGACCTGTCCCCCACCCTCAAAGCCAAGATCGAGCCCGACGTCTCCAGGATGGGCGGTTGGTCGAAGCTGGCGGACGTTCCCATGGGTCTCCTCAAGAAGGAATTGAGCAGGCTCTCCGAAGACGAGTTCCTTGAGGTCATGAGGTATCTAGTCTCGGCGAAGAACCTTGCTGGCTGATCGCGAGATTGCTCTGCGGCTGGCGGTAAACAGGGACCTCGACAGAAAGCTCAGGATCACTAGCGGCTCGAGGTTCTTCTGGGTATACTCGCTTTCCCTCTGGGATCCCGACGCCTTCTGGAAGTGCATCTCGGGGGCCTCTGCCTTCGCGTTCGTATGGCTCACGCTGGAGAGGCTGGTGCCCGGCGGATTCGCGTCCGCGCCGCTCACGGCGACCGCCTTCTTCGAGTGGTTCTTGCTTGGCCTGATTCTGATGTGGGTGTACAGCCTCGGAGCATGGCTCCACCCCACGAACCTCGCCGTGATCTTCACCTTCATCTTCAGATTGTACAGGAAGAACAAGACGCTGGACGATCTAAGCCCGCAGGAACTGAACCGCCTGTTCCCCGAGAAGGAAGACCACGTGTCGATTATAAACGGACAGGTCGTGCTCTGGAGGCTCTTCATCCGGATCAGGCGTTCGCCCGTGCTCGGGTCGTTGATACTCGGGTCGTCGTTCGCGACTCTGCTGGTCGCTCTTCTTCTGATGGCGTCCTAGACACGGGCGTCCCCGCGAAAAGGATCCTGCGACTCGGCCTCCGGAGGTCTTATAATGAGACAAAAGGACACTGCTCCGACACCAACTGAGTTCCTCGAGGAGATAGATCGCTCTTGAGACTCCTGATCGTGACTTTCGATCCCCCACAGAACATAGGAGGGGTTGAGGGCAGGGTGCAGGGCTATGTAACGGAGATCATGAAGGGCGGCCGCTTTGTCGAGGTCGAGGCCTTTGCTCCCGGCTACCGGTTCACTGACGAGATCTTCTTTGGGGCGCTCCTGCACAAGTGCCCGTCTGGGCCACGCGCGCTCCTCAGTTCCTTCCGCTACACCCTGAGGCTCCTCGGCAGGAAATCGATCGATTCGGTCTTCCTCCTGAGCGGCGGAGTCACTCTCTTTGGGAACATCCTGCTCCTCTACTGCAGGATGCGAGGAAAGAGGACCGCAATGCTCCTCTACGGCAAGGACATACTACAAGCGCGCAAGAGCCCTCTCGGAAGGACTCTCCTCTTCTGCTCTCAACTCCTGACAGACCGCATCGTGACTAACTCCCGATTCACCTCCTCTCTCTTGCCCTCCTATTTCGAGAGGAGGACAACGCTTCTCTATCCAAGCATCGATTCCAGGCTTCAACGCTCGGACGGTGAGGCAACCTCGACCAAGAACGGCCGGATCCTGTTCGTGGGCAGGCTCGTAAAGAGGAAGGGAGTAGCCGACCTGATGGGCGCGTTTCAGCTCGTATTGGCGGATCTTCCGACGGCACAGCTGGAGATTGTGGGGGACGGCCCTGAGAGGACGAACCTTGAAAGACTGGCGAACGACCTTGGGCTCGGGACGAGCGTGAGATTCGCAGGCAGTCTTAGGGGCGAAGCGCTGTTTGCGCGATATCGGGATTGCGACGTATTCGTCATGACCCCCAGAACCCTCAAGGATGATGTGGAGGGGTTCGGTACGGTCTTTCTCGAGGCCGGCCTCGCGGGTAAACCCTCCGTGGGCACGAGGTCCGGTGGCATACCCGAGGCGGTCATCGACCATGAGACCGGGTTACTCGTCGAAGAAGGAAACATCCGTGAGCTGGCGGCCGCCATCAGGGCGGTCTTGGTCAACGGGGACCTAGGCAAGAGGCTCGGGGAGAACGCTCGTTCTCGCATCCTCACCGAATTCACCTGGGAACGCTCGGCCGAGAAACTGGTTGACATCCTGTCGTGACAAGAACAATCGATTTCCAGATTTGCCGTCTGGAGGTTCCTGACTCACGGCCCGATGCCTGCTGCTGGCGTCTCCCCAACCACCAACATTCCCATGAGGATGACACGTACGAGGGTCGCCGCGGCGCTCAGCACCGCCGACGAGCCAAATTTTGGGACACCCGATATGGGGATGGGGCGGGAAACTTAGGACGAGTCTGAGGCGTCTTCGTGGCACCTAGGGCGCCGAAGTGAAGGTCCGGGTAATTCGCTAAGTTGGTCCGCCGGCGCTGCCTGGCGATACGACCGGGGTGACCATGGTCGCCGGCCGCGGAGACATGTACTTGAAGGCCAGACCCCAGAAGATTAGAACCCAGACGATGAACAAGGTATATCCCGCGTAGACATGGACTGTGTTTCCGATTGATGTTCCGAGGAAGTCGAAGGCGAGGAAGACGACCAGGAGTCTCAGGATGTTGATGAGGAAGACGCCGACAAAGCCTATGGCGAGGAGCGGAATCAGCCTCGAGAGCTTGGCCTTGACGTCAATCAGAGCCATGCTCCCCAGGAGCCCGAAGGCAAGAACGCCCTGGATTCCGGTGCAGTCGCTGGCGACGTCCAGAAGAAGCGGCGAGCCTGAGTTAGAGTTGACTGCGACGATGTGTCCCGAGGCTACCGACGGTATCCCAAGCACGCTCATCGCCGACGCCATGACGCCGGCCATCCAGTCCTGCAGGACGACGTAGTTCGGTATGTCGTTCTCGACCTGGTAGCCGAGAAGGAGAACAACCCCGTACGCTGCAGGTACCCAGAAGAGCTTGAAGGACCTGATCCCGAAGAAGGCGACCGCCAGTGCCCCAAAGATGATTATCATATCGAGGAGTCCCAATCGTGTGGCCGAAGCTGTCTTGTACGCGTAGACCGCCACGACCGCTCCTGCCCCAAGCACTGTCTCCCAGAGCGTGCTCCTGTTCGTGAGGGCCTCGAAGCTCTCCCACTTCATTATCAGCCACGCAAAGAACACGATGATGAAGATGAAGAAGTACGTGAAGTCAATCCCCACCTGGGGGATGGCGAGGGGAAACAGAAACGCCGCGAGTAGTGCTACCAGGTACGCGTTGGGGCGAGACATCTTGCGCGGGTCGAAAACGGCCGTTAGCCCCGACTTCAACGATTCTATCTGAATTTGCCAGGCGTAATTAAAAACTTCTGGTCTGGGATGATCCGAAGCTCTTCCGAGAGACAATCCTCCCCGGAGAGAAGTCGGAGAGGCCTGTTTGGGCACAATCTCTATATTCTCCCTCCCGGGATGACCATAGCGTGCCTGCGGCGACAGCCCCTGACGGAGGACGGAGTGAGCCTAGATGCTCCGCAGCGGCCCAAAACAGACTATTTTCTAGTGAATTGTCCCTCAAAACAGGACGTGAATTTCAAATTCATGTCCATTGATTTCGGCTTCCTAGGCCTTATAACCGACCCATGCTAAGGGAGACTCATGCAACTGAGGAAGCTGACTGTACTGGCGTCCGTTGGAGCACTATTCGCACTCATGATGCTGCCAACCGCAATGGCGGCAACATCATACACTGGACAACTGCAATGCGTAAGCGGGTGCACGGTAGGCAACACAATCCCGCTGACCGGTCCCGGAAGCACCGGGTCCGCGAACTTCGAATTCTACGCAAGCAACGCTCCCAGTGGCACGACATTCCACTACTACGTATGTCCAATAGGCACCGGTTGCAGTTCAAACTCAGGCACCGACAATGGATGGAGCTGGACCTTTACTCCCGCAACAGGGGTCGTGGGCACATGTCCATCGGGCACCTGTGAA